>JANOUE010000071.1:0-34859 GCA_031416755.1 Hyphomicrobiales bacterium | reverse complement strand
ACACACAACCTAATAAAATAGTTAGCTTTTTTTAGAAGCGGAATTTTAAACATCTTCCGCAAAGGTTGATGTTTGTACCATGTGCCAATCCAGTGATGAATCGACACAGCAAAATTAGAATAATCGCCTGTTCGTTTTTCAGTGAGGTGTTTGCCAAACACTGCCTTTCCACAATACAAATGAGCTGAGTTGAAAGAGAATGTATTTTGGTTGCGGTGTTTTTGCACTGTCGCGGAAAGTATCATGGGACCTGTGCTATCCAATACCATGGAGGAGTAGCAATTCCGTTCCAAGTTCTTGAACAAATCCAACCAAAATGGATGCTGAGCTGGGCTCGCCATAGTTCCATTGAATATCATTCGCTCTAAGCCACGTGCAGTGATGTAGTTTCCAGAATGTGCTTTTGGCTCGTCACAAAATACTATTCGATCTTCATTGGCGAAGATATCAAGAGACACAAGACATTCAGTGTCGATGTCGGTGTAGACACCGCCGAAATGATGCAGCAATAAATAGCGCGCCGCATCTGCTCTTTGGACACCTAATTTGTAGCCGCGAAATATTGTTAAAAAATCTGGATAATGTTTTGATACAAACTCATCAAGCTCAACGTCGGACCAGAGGATGTGCTTCCACTCTGGATTCAGTGTCTTCCAGCTTTCCACCCAACAGCGGCAATTTTCTGGGACAACGTGGGTCTTCCAAGTTTGGTGGATTATTCTGGGGATCATGTGCTTCAACTAATTATTGTAATTAGCCTATAACACATACTGAAATTTGCAATCATCAATTATAGTCGTTATGTAAGACGCAACGATTTGATTGGAGTGATTGGTGCTTAAGTTCTTAAAACTTATGCTCTTTCTTTGGAGCTCAAAAGGGCCAAACATTTTAACAATTTCAAAATATGGCCCGATTCTCATAAATCGATTTGACCAAAACATTGGCCGTGAAATAATCTCATTTGGCTACTGGGCGCATTCTGAAATAGAGCTTTTTAAAAGGATAGCTCAGTTTCTTATCTCACGACATGGTTCAATCGTGTTTTATGACGTTGGAGCAAATATCGGCACACATAGTTTGGCTTTGGCCGTCGCGTTTAGAGGTAAAATTAAAATTCGTGCATTCGAGCCACAGCAAGCGATTTTTCAATTGCTTTGCGGTACGCTTGCCATAAACAATGTTGAAGATGTTGAATGTCACCCTGTTGTGGTGAACTCACGGGATGGTGACGCCATGCGCGTTCAAATGCCTGACTATCACAGCGCCAACAATTTTGGTGGTTTTGAATTTTTGCAACCAAAGAATTCTGATAATCAGGAAATGAAAAAGAGCGATAAACTTAGCTCGGTAAGCACTGTAAGTTTGGACAGCTTTAATGAAGAAGTTCATCTCATCAAAATTGATGTTGAAGGCATGGAAGATGAAGTTCTGCGTGGAGCTATTAAAACAATCTCAAAGTATCGACCGATTTGCTATGTTGAGATCAATAAGACCAATACCGACTTTGTGCTTAATTATTTCGAGCGACTAGACTATGTTATTTCCATTCAAGGTGGATACATATTGGCCTTGCCAAATAAAAATGCAGCTGAATTTAGTAAGAGCTGGCTGGGGGACTAGGATTCGAACCTAGACAATCAGAGTCAGAGTCTGAGGGCCTACCGTTAGCCGATCCCCCAATAGGGTGGGTGGAGGCTTGATAGCCTCGCACCTTATGGGTTGCAAGTAACTTAAGTGCGGAACTGTTTGATCAGGCTTGCTAGGCTTTGTTGATCTGCGGGGTATTCGCTTGGGAGCTGGGCGGGCGGGGCCGATGGTGCAGTCTGTGGTGCCATTCTGCTGAAGCCTTGGGCTGCATATGCTGGGGCCTGTGGTGGTGGGCTTGCGTAACTGGGGTGGCTCATCGGATCACGGCGCAATGAAGGGCGGGCCTGCACAGCGGGAATAAGCGGATCTGGCCTTGGTGCATGTGGAGCAACTGCTGCTGCCACAGTTTCAATTGCATCATTGTTGCCATCAATTGAATAGTTGGAACTGTCTGGATTGTAAGTTTGAGCACGCCAACGGCTGACGACTTCATGCAAGAATGTGTCATCTGGTAAATCTTTCGACCAATTTTTGGTGAAGGATGCAGTGTTGCTGCGTGGCAATTCATTGGCGGGAAGCAGATCAAACTTAATGCGGGTGGGCAGTGCCACACCTTCGCCGAACGTGATGGCTTCGCCTGCACCCATGGTTGGCATGAACTCCAAGAGCGATGCAGCGGCATCAGAAATACCTGCGCGCAATATTTCTTGGTCGCGCTCGTTGGTAAGGCGCAGCGAGAAAATTGTGTTGCACTGAGACAAAATTGTGGGGTCAAGTTCGGCTGGGCGCTGGGTTACGATGCCAAGCGACACGCCATATTTACGGCCTTCTTTGGCAATGCGGGAAATGGCGCGCTTGGTTGGTTCGAAGCCTGTGGTCTTGTCGTTTGGCACATATCTGTGGGCCTCTTCGCAAATGAAGGTGATCGGAATTTTGCCACCGCTCCAAACGCCGAAGTCAAATGCAAGACGAGCGAGAACTGATACGACCACGTTGATGATTTCAGAAGGAAGGCCACCAAGTTCGAGAATGGCGATGGGCTTGCCATTCACAGGTATGCGGAACAGTTTGGCCAATACAGCAGCCATATTGTCTTGTACTGTGAGAGAGCCAAACATGAATGCGTAACGTGGATCGCGTGAGATGGCTTCAATGCGGGCTTTGATGCGCTTATAAGGCGCAAGCTCGCCGCGCAGTTCCAATTTGCCGATATATTCTTCGAGCACACCCGTAAGATCAGAAGTGCGGTAAGGAATTGGGGTGTCTACGCCAATGTTGTTTTCAATAAGCGTATCGCGATTGCGCGCAACTGCACCTGATTTGTCGCGGCGTTGATTGCCCATATAGCGGGCTTTGGCAATGGGGATGATTTCGCGTAAAACTTCCACGTCCGCTTCGCGGTTAGATTGCTGGCCGATGAGAATTTCAACCGCTTCATCAAAATTGAGCAGCCAAAAGGGCAGTGCCATATTGTCTGGCGTAATGATTTCGGAAATGCCTTTAAATGATTGGGCATATTCGCGGTGCACGTCGAGCAACAAAATATGCGCTTGTGGATTTTTTTCCAAAATACGGCGGAGGATCAGAGCCACCGTGCAGGATTTACCAGTACCGGTGGTGCCGAGAATAGCAAAATGCTTGCCAAGCATTTCGTCGATCTTGACCATTGCTGGAATCGAGGGATCTTGTTGAATGTGGCCCACGCGAATTGCGGTATCGGAATCGCATGCATAGGCCATGGCCAGTTCGATACGATTGGCGCGGAATACGATATCACCCAGAGAAGGATAATTGGAAACGCCTCGGCGGAATGACAGTGGCATGCCATTTGGGCCTTTGGGCAATTCACCGATGAATTCCACCTCTACAATGCGCAATTCTTTTTCTGATGAAGTATGGGTGGGCATTGGTGAGCTGAGGGCCGAGATGAGTGCCAAGGTGATAGTGGTAGATCCCTCAACCTTCATCAAAGTGCCAATTTCAGCGCCACGTTTGTTTTCGTCAAAAAAGCCATCGACAGCATCAAGCAAGATGATGGCATGGGCGCCAGTTACGGCCACAATGCGGCCCATGCGCTCTGCTTCCTCTGCCATTACAGCAGGGCGAAGTTCACCTGAAGAGCTTGCGTATGCGGTCATCGTCATGGTACTTCGTGGCCTTTAATGGTGGGTCGAAAGTGGGTTAGCAACCGGGTGTTGCGGGTTTAGTGATGTTGCGAGTGGAATGAGGATACTCACCCTTGTGCCAGCGCCTTTCGTCGAATGTATTTGCAAGTCGCCGCCATGCAGGCGCGCCAATGCAAAAGCTATCGGTAAACCAAGGCCAGTGCCCTCATGGCGTTTGCTGAATCCGGATTCGACTTGACCAAACGGGCTCATAGCAGTTTCGATTTCTGAAGCGGTCATGCCGGGACCGGTGTCAGTTACGCTGATTGTCAAGAAATCTGCTGTCTTAACACTGGCGTCAACCCGGACTCTTCCCCACTCGGGTGTGAATTTTACTGCGTTGCTGAGCAGATTGATCAAAATTTGCTTCATTCGTAGAGGATCTGCAAGAATCAATGGAATGCGCTCACCCGTGTGGGATTCAACGGAAATGTTTTTTTCTTTGGCTTTGGCACCTGTAATGAGCAGGCATTGATCTAGCACACTGGTTAAAGCCAAAGGCTCTAAATCCACGCTCAATTTGCCAGCTTGAATCTTTGAAACGTCGAGAATGCCGTTGATTAAGGCCAGCAAATGCTCTGCTGCCTGCTGGATATATTGCGAATATTGAATCACTTTCTCGCCGTTTGTTACGGTTTTAGTGGCTAACATATCGGAAAATCCGATGATGGCATTCAGGGGGGTACGCAGTTCATGGCTCATATTGGCGATGAATTCGGATTTGGCTTTGGAGGCTAATTCGGCATCTACTTTGGAGGCCTCAAGGGCAATAGCTTGCTTTTGTTGGCGCACACCTTGGCCGAAATGCTCGCCATAGTCTGCGATCAACGAGCCTTGTCTGAACCATGTTTTGCCGAAAGTACGCATTTATGTCCGCCCCAAGCTGAAACGTTAACAAGCAGAACCTCAATTCTTAGTTAACGCCATCACGTAGAGTTTTGCTTTACGGACGGCTCGAACCTGTTAGACTGATCTTAACGCAATGTTTAAGGGTGGGGTTTGGGTCCAGTTTTACGAACTGTTGACCAAACGCCATTCAAAGGAATTAAAGTGGACGCGACCAATGGCGGGGCAGGGCCCCGCAAAGGACGTGCGCAGAGAGGTGGCTATGGACATCGCAGGAGAATTCCGGCGAACCCCAATATTGCACCTTATGGCGCGCTGGACTTGGGCACCAATAATTGCCGCTTGTTGATTGCAAGGCCAGCCCATGAAGGGTTGGCCGTTGTTGACGCATTTTCGCGCATTGTGCGTTTGGGTGAAGGCCTCGGCGCCAATGGTCGTTTGAGCGAAGCTGCTATGAAGCGCACCATTGAGGCTTTGCGGGTGTGTTCCAACAAATTGACTTGGCACAAAGTTGGTTCGCGGCGTTTGATTGCGACTGAGGCCTGCAGACTTGCTGAAAATGGTCCGCAATTTATTAAACGGGTTGCTGATGAAGTTGGGTTAGAACTTGAAATTATCGACCGCGAGACCGAAGCGCGGCTTGCGGCATCTGGGGCTGAACCTTTAATTTCCGCTGACGCGGAGAATGCCATCGTCTTTGATATCGGCGGTGGTTCCACGGAAGTGATGTGGATGCAGCGCGCAGCCACTGGGTTTGAGGTGTTAGCTTGGACATCGCTGGCGGCTGGAGTTGTTACTTTGTCGGAAAGATTTGATGGCGGGCGAGAGGTTTCACCTGAGATTTTTGCACTCATGTGCGGGCATGTTAAAACCCTGTTGCACCCGTTTATTGCCGAAGTGGCGGCAAAGGTGGGTGCCAGTGCCGTGCCAAGTCATTTGCTGGGAACCTCTGGAACTGTAACTACGATTGCCGGAGTTCAATTAGGATTGCGGCACTATGATCGGTCTAAGGTTGATGGTTGCTGGCTGCAAAACGACGATGCGGGATTGGTTACGGCTCGGCTCTTGGCCATGACATATGAAGAACGTACGCAAAATGGCTGCATTGGCCGCGAACGGGCAGACTTGGTCTTGGCAGGATGTGCTATTCTCGAGGAAATTCGATTGGCTTTTCCGGCGCCGCGCATTCGAGTGGCTGACCGTGGCCTTCGCGAAGGTATTTTAATTCAGATGATGATGGCCGATGGCCTGATGGGGAGACAGCAATGAGCAGACCCGGTGCTGGCAAGGAACCCTCCGGCCGCCTGATGAAGGTGCGGGTGAAAACTGGCAAGGGCCGCACAGTTTCGCAAAAAATCTGGCTGGAACGCCAACTCAATGATCCTTATGTGCATGAAGCCAAGAAGTTGGGCTATCGCTCGCGCTCAGCATTTAAGCTGATCGAGATTGATGACAAGTATGAAATTTTAAAGCCAGGTTTTCGCGTGGTGGATTTGGGGGCAGCGCCTGGCGGCTGGTGCCAAGTTGCTGCTAAACGTGTGAAGGCTGAAGAAGGCAAGGGCATAGTGGTGGGCATTGATATGCACTCCATGGACCCCATTCCCTCAGTGACACTTTTCAAGAAAGATTTCTATGATGAAGATACGCCCGCGGTTTTGATTGCAGCACTGGGTGGCGAGCAGGCGGATTGTGTGCTTTCTGATATGGCAACGCACGCCACAGGCCACAAGCAGACAGACCATATCAACATTATCGCTTTGGTTGAAGCGGGCTATGATTTTGCCAAGACTATCTTGAAGCCGGGCGGCACCTATCTGGCCAAAGTTTTGCGCGGTGGCACTGAAGGTGCGTTGCTGGTAAGTTTGAAAAAAGATTTCCGCACCGTGCGCCATGTAAAACCCATGTCGAGCCGCGATGATTCTGCTGAGCTGTTTATGCTGGCGACGGGGTTTCGCGGGTAACAGCCGTCAATAGTGAGCAAACATTAGTGAGCAAACATTTCCTTATAGTGGTTGTACCAATTGCTAGCGAATGTCTCTTCTGGGTCATAGCAGCGCTTGTGCGCTAGGAATTCAGGCATTTGCGGGTAGCATTGCTCGACCTGCTGGCGACTGGCCCAGCGGTGATAGGTAAGAAAATAGCTTCCGCCACATTCAATGGCTCGGGCGATCAGGCGCCGGAAATCTTCGCCGGCCTTGGTGATGCCCTCCGTTGTATGATCGACATGCAGATTCATCACAATGCAGACCCAAGGTTCTCGTGCCCAAGCGAGAAATGACTCGTCGTCCTTTGCAATGAGGCGGATGGTGCCGTAAATGAGTTTCGCATTATGGGCGCGAAAATCATCTCGCGCCAGTTTGAGAAATGCCGCCAGCTTATCGCGAGGAACATAGAGTTCTGTAATCATTTCCGAGCCTTTGACCGTTGCTGTGAGATGTCGGTCAAGTTCCTCGTGATAGTTGTCAATATAGACGCTAAGCTGGTGCGTATCGGACCAGTAGCGCTGGCCCGAGGTGGTGAGGTAGTAGGATACATAAGTCTCGTAGGCTTTTTTCGCATCGGCGTGGGAGAGATAATAGAGTTTGCTCCAATCGCCATCGCTGAGTTCGCGGTGTCCTTCGGGCATCTCTGCATCGTGTGGCAGGGGGCGGTAGCAGGAGAATACGCCGGTATGCAGAAAATTTTCCGATTCCATGTCGGTTGAGAACTGGCAGTCACCATAGAGGTAGCCTTCTGCCATCCTTTCTTCGAAAGCCTCCATGAGGGCGTCAATGTCGATCACCCTCACGATACGCTCGAGCTTGGTGCGCGGCATCAGCCTGAGTTTGACACGCGTTACAATGCCGAACAGCCCGTAGCCGCCAATAACCAGGCAAAACAACTCGAAGTTTTGCTGGCGGCTGCAATTGACGGTCGTGCCATCGGCATTCATCACCGTGAATGATTCAACGTCACCGATCATGGGCTTGAGGGCAAGTCCGCGCCCGTGAATGTTGGAACCGAGGGCGCCGCCAATGGAAAGCCGATCGGCACCAGTTTGCTTTTGGACAATGCCAAAGGAATGAGGGTTGCCTGCCTGCATTGACGTGAGGCGATCGATGAGTTCGGGCCACTGAATTCCGGCCTCCACTTCGACAATCCCCAGATTCGTGTCGAGATGGATCACCCGATTCATTGACCCCATATCGACCAAAACACCATCGGTCAAAAATTGCTGGCCGCCCATCGAATGGCGCCCGCCAGCCACACTTACCTGAAGCCCCTCGTCACGCGCCTGTAGAATCGCTACGCGCAACTCCGCCTCGGTTTGGGGGCTGACAATTCTTTTGACGAGCGTTTCATTAAGTTGGGCGTGAATATCATTTACGATTGTCTGCATGATTTGTCCTCACAGTTAGGCCAAAGACAGAGATCCTTGGGCAGCCAAAAAAATCAGAAACAGTGCCACTGCCTGAACGACATGGTAGAATGCGTTGTGGTCAAGATATTTTGGGTGAAGTTTGATCTTGGCCATTTGTACAAAGGCTGCAACAAATGTGAGTAAGACGCCCGCAACACCGTAAGCGTCGTGATTCTTGCCATGCTGAATATATGCCAATGCAAAGGCAATGAGCAGAAAAATTGCCGCTGGCAAATAATAGATGATTGCCACCGCGAATGACTGGCTGAATTTTACGACAACGACCATGTAAACCACCAAGGCCAAGCTTGCAGCGATCAGGACAAGCTGTGCTGCATCATCGCCAAGCAACAGTCTGGAGCCTATGACCCAGCAGGCAAGAGCTGCTATGCCAATTGCCGCAAAAATCCCGAGCCACAAAATGCGGTACTGCGCAGATTTTTGGTTCGTCACAAATCCGTGGGTGACGGCACCAAGCAGGGCCGCAAATCCGGTGGCGGCAAAGAAAATGCCAAACCAAATATTCAAGCCGCGTGGTTCAGCGTCATATCCCGCCAGCAATAGCACAAACAAGCTGCATTCAGCAGCCAGTGCGAAATCGGTCAGCGTCACATCGGGTTCATGGAGGGTCATGCTGGGGGCAATCCTTCTGGCCCATTGGTGCGGCTTGTGTGAACGTGGCCCAGTGTAAATAGGAAAGGCGCCTGTGGCCTAGTAGATTGATCTTCATTAGTGATTACCCATCTAAGTCAGCCTAGTGTGGCCAATGCTTTGCCAGCCTAGCGCGAAAACCCCCATGATGCCAGTTGCTGGCGGTAGCATTGAATATCTGAAACGCCCCTTGCCCTTTGCCTCGTATGGATGTTAAGGGCGTGCGCCAATTCCTTTATGATCTGCGTTTTTGTGAGGTTGGCCATGGCTCATCTGTTTCCTGAATATTTGACCTTTGATGATGTGTTGATGAAACCCGGCGCTTCATCAGTTTTGCCGATCGACGTTTCAACGGTCACGCGACTGACTAACTCTATTTCACTTTCAATTCCGATTATCTCGGCTGCAATGGACACAGTGACCGAAGCTCCAATGGCCATTGCTATGGCGCAAGCTGGAGGGCTTGGGGTTATCCATAAAAACCTCACTGCTGAGGTTCAGGCCGATCACGTGCGCCAAGTGAAACGCTTTGAGAGTGGCATGGTAGTCAACCCAATTACGATTGCACCTGATGCCACATTGGGCGATCTTATGGCGCTTAAGGCGCGCCACAAAATTTCGGGCATTCCGGTGGTCGATGAATTTGGTAAGCTATGTGGAATCATCACCAATCGTGATGTGCGCTTTGCCACTGATCTCAATGCCAAAGTTGCTGAGTTGATGACGCGCAATTTGGTGACCGTGCAAGCGGGCGTGGACCGAACTGAAGCGAAACGATTGTTGCACAAGCACCGCATTGAAAAACTCATCGTTGTTGGTGAGGATTTCAAGTGCGAAGGCTTGATCACTGTTAATGATATGGAAAAAGCGGCGGATCATCCGCTGGCATCTAAAGATGTTCAAGAACGTTTGCTGGTGGCCGCAGCCACGGGCACGGGCGATGCAGGATTTGCGCGGGCTGAGCTGCTGATTGATGCAGGCGTTGATGTGCTGGTGGTGGACACTGCTCATGGGCATTCTATTCATGTGCTCAATCAAGTTGAGCGCATCAAGAAAATTTCCAACAAAGTGCAAATCATCGGCGGCAATGTGGCCACGGGTGAAGCGGTGAAAGCGCTGATTGGTGCAGGGGCTGATTGTGTAAAGGTTGGCATTGGGCCTGGATCCATTTGCACCACGCGGGTTGTTGCTGGTGTGGGTGTGCCGCAGTTTTCGGCAATTATCGAATGTGCTGAAGAAGGGGCCAAGCAAGGCATTCCGATTATTGGCGATGGCGGTGTTAAACTTTCTGGCGATTTTGCTAAAGCGTTGGCAGGGGGTGCATCCGTTGTTATGATGGGCTCTATGTTGGCAGGCACTGATGAAAGCCCCGGCGAAGTTTATCTTTATAATGGGCGTTCCTATAAATCCTATCGTGGCATGGGATCGGTGGGTGCGATGGCGCGTGGGAGTGCAGATCGTTATTTCCAACAAGATGTAGCTGACAAGTTGAAATTGGTGCCAGAAGGCATTGAGGGGCAAGTTCCACATAAGGGTGCGGTTGCGGCGGTGCTGCACCAGATGGTGGGCGGGCTTCGCGCTTCGATGGGTTATGTGGGGGCCGCTTCGATATCAGAGTTGCAATCCAAAGTGCAGTTTGTGCGTATTACAAGTGCTGGCCTTCGGGAAAGCCATGTTCATGATGTGATGTTGACGCGCGAAGCGCCAAACTATCAAAGGATGACATAATGACAATTGAGCAATGGTTGCTGTTGCCGCTGTTTTTGCATGTTGCCTTACTTACATGGGTGGGGGTTTTTACCATTCGGGCGCGCGTTGCATCTGTGCTGGGCGGCGAGACCAAGCTTAAAAATATTGCGCTTAACACTGGTGCATGGCCAGATGACGTGCGCAAGCTTAGCAATAATTTTAATAATCAATTTGAGCTGCCAACCATTTGGTATGCCGTGTGCGGGTTGCTGTTGGTGACTGGCAAGGCTGATTGGGTTGGGGTTGGCTTATCGTGGGCTTTTATTGTAGCACGGCTGGCGCACAGCTTTGTGCACACAGGCTCTAACAATGTTCCACTGCGGATGCGTGCTTATCTCGCTTCATTCGCTGCGGTTTTTGCAATGTGGATTTGGTTTGCAATTCGACTTTATGTGATTGGATAATTTATGCGTATGGCTGGCCGAATTGCTGCGGCAATTGAAATTCTCACCGATGTGTTCACTCAGCATCGCCCGGCATCTGAAGCTTTGAAAGATTGGGGCAAAGCCCATCGTTTTGCGGGCTCCACTGATCGGCATGCCATTGGCACATTGACTTATGATGTTTTGCGCCGCCGCGAAACTGCAGCCTCGCGCATGGGTGATGGCAGGCCTCGTGCACTTGTGCTGGGTGCGCTTCGTGATGTGTGGAATATGAGTGCAGCAGAAATTGAAACTCTGTGTACAGAGCAATTTGGACCGGGAGCTTTATCAGGCAAAGAGAAAGCCGCATTGGAGCGCGACCTGCGTGATGATTTGCCTGCTCATATTCGGGGTGATTTTCCAGAATGGTTGTTACCTTCGCTTACAGAAGTGTTTGGTGATCGCGTCGCAGAAGAAGGGGCAGCTTTGGCACAGCGCGCGCCGATTGATATGCGGGTTAACACTCTGAAAGCCTCGCGCGCGCAATTGCTGGAAGCCTTTGCCAAGCACAATGCCAAAGCGGGGCCACTTTCGCCTTTTTCTGTGCGAATTGAACAGCCAGGTGGCGAGACTCGCAACATTAATGTGGAAGTTGAACCTGCGCATGGCATGGGCTGGTTTGAGGTGCAGGATACAGCGTCGCAGATTGCGGCAGCACTTTCTGGGGTTCAGCAGGGCGAGAGTGTTGTTGACCTTTGTGCCGGTGCGGGTGGAAAGACTTTGGCTCTGGCAGCGCTGATGAAAAACAAGGGGCAGCTGATTGCCCATGACCAAGACAAGCATCGACTTAGGCCAATTTTTGATCGCATTAATCGCTCAGGTGCGAGTTGCATTGAAGTTGTAGCGGCAGATGAAGGCGAGAAGCTTAAGGCATTTGGCGGGTTTGATTGTGTGCTCATTGATGCGCCGTGTTCTGGTTCAGGTGCTTGGCGTAGGAAGCCTGATGCTAAGTGGCGTTTGCAGCCAAAGCAATTGGAACAGCGCCAGAAAGACCAGCGCGACGTGTTAGAGCAGGGCGCGCAATTGGTGAAAGCAGGTGGCCGGCTGGTTTATATTACCTGTTCAGTTCTGGCAGAAGAAAACACTACACAAGTGAAAGCGTTTTTGGCATCACATAAGAACTTTAAAATTATTCCGTATACTGAGCAATGGAAGCACACCATTGGCGGCGAGCCACCCGTTTCAGCGGATGGCTCGGCTAACACATTGTTGCTCACACCAGCGCGCCACGGAACCGATGGGTTCTTTGTGGCGGTGATGCAGCGAAACGTTTGAGTTAAGCAGCTTCCAGCAATGCTGGAATGCTGCTGATGGCAGCGGCCACGGATTTTTCGGCGGCTTCTGGCCCATATGCAATGCCTTCAACTGGAATGAAGCTGACATCGGTGAGGCCCATGAAGCCTAACAAATGGCGCAAGTAGGGTTCTTGAAAATCGATGGCCTTCATTGGGCCTTGTGAATAAACGCCGCCACGCGCTTCTATGACATAGACTTTCTTGCTGGCTAGCATTCCCACTGGGCCAGTGTCGGTGTATTTGAAAGTGACGCCAGCTCGCAGAATTTGGTCAAACCAACCTTTGAGATTTGTGGTTGGGCCAAAGTTAAACATGGGTGAGGCAATCACCACTGTATCGGCATTCACAATTTCGGCGATCAATTGATCGGAAACTGCAACAGCTTCCTTCTGCGCGGCGCTGCGTTTATCTGCTTCAATGCGGCTGCCAACCACGAAATCATCACCGATATGGGGCAGTGGATTTACAGTTAAATCGCGGGTGACCACGGTTGATTTTGGCTCTTTCGCTTGGATTTGTGCAATGAGCTGGCGGGCCACAGCGCTGGAATGCGAGGCGTCACCACGCGGGCTGGAGTTGATAAAGAGAATCTTATTCATAAGTAAATCCTTGTTTTTGTTTGCTTTAAATCTTAAATACGTTACTGGTTGTAAATGGATAGTAAGTAACGTATTGTTACTTGATCAACATATGTAACCACTATCTGTAACGCAAGAAGGCACATTTATGGAACCGAGTATCATCAATGAAAGCGGGCAATGCCGTGCAGTGGCAGATGTGCTGGCACGTATCGGCGATAAGTGGACGGTTTATGTGGTTGACCTGCTGGCCATTCGCACCATGCGCTTCAATGAAATTAGGCACCAAGTGGCGGCGATTTCACAGCGCATGCTGTCTCTTACTTTGCGTGGCTTGGAGCGCGATGGTTTAGTGAAGCGCACAGTTTATCCCAGCATTCCACCGCGCGTTGAATATGAGCTTACGGAGACGGGACGCACATTGATTGTACCTTTGCGTACAGTGGGGGCGTGGGCCGTGCAACATCGCGAGTCAATTGAAACATCGCGTAATGCTTATGACCTCGCTAATCCTGATAGTAAAACGGCACAGCACTTGGCCAAGCGCCGCAACAATGAATTGGCTGGTGTGATGGTGCAACCGTTTCAGAGACTGCCTGGTCCATCCTTCAAGCAGCCAGCATAAAGCGTGTAACTGGCAAAGCCTGAATCAATTGAGAAGTTTGTAGCTTCAGTGGTGCAGTCTTGCTTGCGCTTCGCGTCGGACTTTGCTTCTAAATCAACAGCACTGGCTTTGGCCTCATCTTCCAGCTTGGTGCATTCGGCCACATCCATGGAATTGTTTTCAAATTGCCATTGGCAAAGTTTGGCGGTGTCAAATTTCAACGCGCCATCTTGAGCAAAAGTGGCACTGGTTGAAATGAGGAGGGCAATGAGAGCTAAACGCATTTTCAAGATCTCTTAATTAGTTGGGTTGCGCGATAAAAATCGCGCCATGGCTTTTAATGTATCAGCACTGACGTGATGTTCAATGCCTTCAGAATCAATGCGCGCCGTATCAGCGGGAACGCCAAGGGCAAGCAGGAAATTCTCAACAATCTGGTGTTTCCTCTTGCCATCTTCTGCCAGTGTCCACCCATCGCTGGTCAAAAATATGGCGCGGTATGGCTCTTGTGTGACAAGACCTAGATCAGTCAATCGCTTTAAGGTTTTCACCACCGTGGCATTGGCCACGCCCAAACGCATGGCCAAATCTGTGCAGCGGGCTTCGCCGCGATCATCTATGAGATCAGCAATCATCTCTACGTAATCGCCAGCGAGTTCAGCTGAGTGATCGGCCCGCACGCGTTTGAAGGCCTGAGAGCGAAGTTTGGCAGATGCACCTTTTTTGGAAATGGCAGACATGAAATTCCATTAAATTTATTTGTTTCTTAGCCTATTGCATATAAGTTAGCCTATGCTAAACTTTATTTAGCCAAAGCTCAATTTGATTTCAACCCCTGTATCAGGACTGCTTAAGAATGGACCGTGAAAGCAATAACCAAATTCTGGCAAGTCGGCGTGCGCTGCTGGTCGGTGGGTTATCGGCTGCCGGCGGAGTGGCGGCATTAACGGGAAAAGCGCTTTCGCAAGCCACACCGAATGATGGCATGGCTGGCCACGATATGTCGAAGATGGCAGCGGACCCTTATGCCTCACCAATGGCAGGCATGGCCCATGGCAACATGATGACGGTGGGTGTTGTCGATCACGCCCGCAATGGGTTTGATCCAAGTGCAATGTTAACTGACTGGTACACCGGCACCACGTCAATTTTAGCCGATGGGCGCACTTTGCGGACATTCGAGATTGAGGCGGTGGACAAGGACATTGAAATTGCGCCCGGCATTTTCTTTCCGGCTTGGACCTTTAATGGCCGAGTCCCCGGCCCGGCGCTTCGTGCCAAAGAAGGTGAACGGTTAAAAATCGTTTTCAAGAATTTAGGCTCGCATCCGCACTCGATGCATTTTCACGGCATTCATTCAGCACGCATGGACGGGGTTCCTGGTGCGGGATTGATTGGTCCGGGGGAAGAGTTCATTTATGAATTTGATGCAAAACCATTTGGTTGCCATCTCTACCACTGCCATGCCCTGCCGCTGAAGCGCCACATGCACAAAGGCATGTATGGCATGTTTGTGATTGACCCTGATCCGGCCAAGCACCCGGAGCATGAAGCAGTGGCAAAGTCGCGGCTTCTGGGCTCACCAGAAAATATGCTGTGGCAAGAGTTAATGATGGTGATGAATGCCTTCGATACCAATTTTGATGGCGGGAACGAAGTTTACGCCGCAAATACTGTTGGTCATGCCTATATGAATGCGCCAATTGTGATTGATAAATCGCGCCCAGTTCGGGTTTATTTGGTGAACGTTACTGAGTTTGATCCGATCAATTCGTTTCACCTCCACGCCAATTTCTTTGACTATTTTGATACTGGAACCACCCTGACGCCGACACTGAAAACCGTTGATCTGATCACGCAGTGTCAGGCACAACGCGGCATCCTTGAATTTAGCTTTGCTGAGCACGAAGCTGGAATGTATATGTTCCACCCGCATCAATCCGAGTTTACTGAGCTGGGCTGGGTTGGCCATTTTGATGTTCGGGAGCCAACAGCATGAGCGATCAATCTTTCACTGTTCGCTCGCCCGTGCGGCGTTTTGCAATGGTCTTAGTGCCATTGGCTTTAATGCTGTTGTCATTTGTTTGGATCGCTTCGCTTGATCCACTGCGCAGTTTCAATAATGGGGCACCGGCTGTTGAAGCGCTGACAGTGGAGCGTACGGTGTTGGATGAAAAAGGCATTCACCTTTTGGTGCGCGGCGGAGGGTCAGAGGCGATGATCATTGCGCAAGTTGCGGTTGATGATGCGTGGTGGCAATTCGCGCAGGAACCAGCGGGGCCGATTGCGCGCGGTCATACAGCTTGGATCAACTTGCCCTATCCTTGGGTTCAGGGCGAGGCGCATATGGTGGTGTTGGCCACCAAAACAGGCACGCTTTTTGAACATGAGATTGCCGTGGCATTGCCCACACCCAAATTCAGCCTCAACCAGTTGGCACCGCAAGCTGTTGTTGGGGCCATAGTGGGGTTGTTGCCAGTGGCGTTGGGCTTGATGTTCTTTCCAGCTATGCGCGGTGTGGGGCGGTCTGGCATGAACTTCTTGCTGGCGCTCACGGTGGGATTGTTGGCCTTTCTGTTGATTGACATGACGAACGAAGCGCTAGAACTTGCAGCTGACTCCGCCGCCTTGTTTCAAGGCTCGGCATTGGTGTGGCTAGCGGGTTTAGCGAGCTTTCTGTTGCTCATGGCCTTGGGCCGCTGGCGTGGCACACCGGAAGGTTTGGCGCTGGCCTTTTTTATTGCGCTGGGCATTGGGTTGCATAATTTTGGCGAAGGCTTGGCAATTGGTGCGTCCTTTGCTGCTGGTTCAGCCGGGCTTGGAACGTTCCTGGTGCTGGGCTTTGCGCTGCACAACGTAACCGAAGGCATTGGAATTGCTGCGCCGATGTTAAAACTGCGGCCACCGCTGAGGAGCTTTCCAGCATTAACATTGCTGGCGGGTGGGCCTGCAATTTTGGGTCTGTGGACCGGCAGCCTTGCTTATGCGCCACAATGGTCGGCATTGGCATTGGCCATTGGCGCTGGCGCAATTTTGCAAGTGATCGTCGAGGTCACTGCATACATGATGCGGCAGAATTCTGATCGTCAGTTGGTGCTGTTCTCTCCGGCGGTTATGGCTGGGTTCCTTGTCGGCATTACATTCATGTATGTCACGGCGGCTTTTATCAAAATCTAGTCGAAGCTTACCTGACTTGCAGATTCGGCTGGCCTTGGTTAAATGCCCGCCATGCATGATCAAATTCTAATTGTCGATTTCGGGTCTCAGGTCACTCAACTCATCGCAAGGCGGGTGCGCGAGATGGGGGTTTATTCTGAGGTGGTGCCCTATCAGAAGGCTGAGGCCGCATTCACGCGCATGCAGCCCAAAGCGGTTATCCTTTCAGGCGGACCGGATTCTGTTACGCGCGATGGTTCGCCGCGTTGCCCGCACATGATATTTGATTCAGGTCTGCCAATAATGGCGATTTGCTATGGCCAACAAGCCACCGCTGTGCAGTTGGGTGGTGTGGTTGAGGGTGGTCATGCGGCAGAATTTGGCCGTGCTGATATTGAGATCAAAGCTCCCAGTGCGTTATTCGATGGCTTGTGGACTGTGGGTGAACAGCAGCCGGTTTGGATGAGCCATGGCGACCGGGTTACACAATTGCCAGCTGGCTTCACGGTGAAGGCGAGTTCGGAAAATGCGCCATTCGCGATTGCCTCAGATGAGGTGCGGCGAATATATACGACGATGTTTCATCCTGAAGTTCATCATACGCCCGATGGTGCCAAGCTTATGCAAAATTTTGTTTTGAAGATTGCCGCTTGCAAACCAGATTGGACCATGGCGGCGTTTCGGGCAGAGGCTGTTGCGCGCATACGCCACCAAGTGGGCACGGGCCGCGTGTTGTGCGGACTTTCAGGTGGGGTTGATTCATCGGTTGCGGCGTTGCTCATTCACGAAGCCATTGGCGATCAGCTGACTTGTGTTTTTGTAGATCACGGGTTGCTGCGGCTCAATGAAGGGGCGGAAGTTGTTTCGATGTTCCGTGAACATTACAATTTGCGTTTGGTGCATGTGGATGCTTCGGAAGAATTTATCACAGCGCTCGAAGGCGAGGTTGATCCTGAAACCAAACGCAAAACCATCGGACGACTTTTCATTGAAGTGTTTGAACGTGAAGCGCTTAAGATTGGTGGCGCAGATTTTCTGGCACAGGGCACTTTGTATCCTGATGTGATTGAGAGTGTGTCATTCACCGGTGGGCCGTCCGTTACCATTAAGTCGCATCATAATGTGGGTGGCTTGCCAGATCGTATGAAGATGAAGTTGGTGGAACCACTGCGTGAACTCTTCAAAGATGAAGTGAGGAAACTTGGGCAAGAGCTTGGTTTACCAACAAAATTCGTCGGTCGTCATCCGTTTCCTGGGCCTGGTTTAGCCATCCGATTGCCGGGTGGTGTGACGCGCGAAAAGCTTCTCATTTTGCAAAAGGCCGATGCCATTTACATCGAAGAAATTCGCAAAGCCGGCCTCTATGATAAAATCTGGCAGGCCTTTTGCGTGCTGCTGCCTGTGCAAACTGTGGGTGTGATGGGCGATGGCCGCACCTATGACCGCGTGTTGGCTTTGCGTGCAGTGACATCTGTGGATGGCATGACGGCAGATTTCTTCCCCTATGACATGAACTTTTTGGGACGCACGGCCACGCGCATTATCAATGAAGTCAAAGGCATCAACCGCGTAGTCTATGATGTGACAAGCAAGCCACCGGGAACGATTGAATGGGAGTAATCATTTAGCGTTCAAGGTCAATCTAAATCTCTTAAAATGCTTATTTAAAGTATTGATATAAAATAGTTCGTGTGGCTACAGCTCTTGGAACCTAGCACGCATAAGCAGAATTTTTGACAGTATAGTGCATTCTCCGAACAGTGCATTCTCCGAACTCTTGGAAATAGGCGCACCGGCCAGCGCTAACCATATGGATATTTGCCAAGGCGATTCCTCATGGTCAAAAAGTTTCCGACTTCGCTGATGAAGTTGGGCCAGCCTCTATTGCAACGTTTAAGCCAAAAGACCGTGCCTTTCTGCACCTGAAGAAAGAGCGCACTCCAGAATGCATTTGGCAGCGAAGTTGATTTCAAGAACGCGGATTGGTCGATTCCAAAGGAACGAATGAAGCGGTCGAAAGCTTACAATTCTTATCTTTCGCAGCAGGCCCAATTGATTGAAATTTTGAACGAAGGCATTGCATGAAGACCCCGGGAGTTCCCGAGAGTTCACGGCTAAACTTGCGCTGGCTTCACATTCATTTCAATCTGCGCTGCAAAGTTTTTGAAAGCATAGCGGAGGTTGATTTTTTGAGCTTTTGCATTTGGAAGGGCATTAAAAACGTCTTTGTGAAAAATATTTTCTTAAGCTACCCTATTGAATCATCATCATTTTTCTATCTAAAACTAGAGAATATCACATTAAAACCCTCTATCTCCGATTTTTTGCATTCGCTTGTGGGGTTCAGAAATATTTCGCTTGCTTTTTATGGTGAAAATTTCCTACAATAATAAAAGTCGAAATTCAAACAATTTTCTGTCAGTTTATTTTCACTCAGAAAGTTTGACTTGGGCTTCGGCAATATGGGCGTCTTGAAAAGAATTCGGGTCGCCCGATGAGCCAATTCGGGCCCGACATAAAGTCGATGCCACTAAAATAGTCGTTGTTACAAAGAGCAGTTTTAATCTGTCGCATTTTAATTGAGGAGGAAATCTAATGTTCAATATTCCGAGAGATGCTATCTACACAAGCATCAACCGCCGTAAGTTTCTAGAGCTTGGTGGTGGTACAGTAGCAGGTCTTGGCGCCGGTGGTTTGACACTGGGCTTAGGCTCGACAATTACCCGTTCACCTGCCCAAGCAGCTTCGTCCGACGATGCCAAGTGGAAACAGTATTCGGGTTCCAAGCTCAAATTTATGTCTGAAAACACGCCGCCATCGTTTGCAATCCGTGACAATATCAAGGCGTTTACGGACCTTACAGGTATTGAAGTCGAGATTTTGACCGACGATCTGCCTGTTGTGCAACAGAAAGTCGGTATCGACTTGCAAAGTGGCAAGGCCGACTATGTTCTCAACTATGTTCAAGATAAGCCAATCGGTGCGCCATTTGCTGATTTCTATGCTGACATGACACCGATGTTCGGCGACAGCACGTTGCCGCAGGATTCGGAAGGCTATGGCGACGAAGCATGGTACCCGAACTTCCTGTCAGCATGCGGACGCTTCTATGAGAAGGGCAAGATCATTGCGCTCCCTTATGATGCTGCCGTTGCCTGCACATTCTACCGCCAAGACATTTTCGAAAAATACACCAAAGACTTCGAAAAGGAATACAGCAAGCGTTTAGAGTTCAACGAGAACTCAACGTGGAAAGACGTCACCGATATGGCGACTTTCTTCAAGAAGTTGAAGGAATCTGGTCAGGACGTTCCCTATGGCTACGCCCAGCACCACGGCAACTTTGCTTGGACAACCCAGCTTGATATTCAGCGCTTCTTGTTTGCCAACGGCCGTTGGGCTGACTGGAACATTGACGATATTTATGGGTCAAAAACTCCCGGCAAAACCAACTGGGGTGATAAACAGTCGATTCTGATGATGCAGAAGTTCAAGGAATTGGCGGATGTTTGCCATCCAGACAATCTCGCGAATGGTACACTCGAACTGAACACCGTCTATCAAGCGGGCAAAATCGCGATGCAGACGCAGTATCACGAATTCGCAGCCTCCATCGAAGACGAAACAAAGTCAAAAGCAGCAGGCGGCAAAACGGCTTACGCTCCTTGTCCGAAGGGCGAGGCAAGCTGGATTACCAATGGCGGCCAAGCTGTCAACGGCACCAACTGCGGCATTGGTGGCATCGGTATCAATGGCAACGCTACAGAAGACATGAAACGCGCTGCTTATATCTTTGCGATCTGGTCGGTTTCTAAGAACAATCAATTGAGCGTTCTGAAGGGTCTTGGCGGTACACCGACCAGGAAATCCGTACTGGCTGATCCAGAAGTTGTGGCCGCGAGAAAGCGTCCAACCAAGATGCCGAATGCGCTCACGTTTGATGCTGTTTACGATTTGGGCATCAAGGATCCGAACTTCGTTTTGGGCCCGAAGATTCCGAAGTCCAACGAATATTACTCGATCATTGCTGCGGAAACGCAGAAATGCATTTCCGGTAGTTCGAACGCCGAGGAAACCTGCAAATCAATCCAGACACAGCTGGACACCATGCACGCAGTTTAATTCTACCTAAAAAAGCTCCCTTCCTCGAAATTTCGGGGAAGGGACCAAGCATCAAATATCAATGTTGTGAGGCCAGGGGTGACTGTGATGACCAAGGATGCAATGACTTTAGCCAACTTGTTCCGCGTCCGCCAAATTCTGGACAACGTTGAATCAAAGCCGCAGTCGAACGTTTCGAGTGACGGGCTGATATACAATGCCATGCCATCAAAGAGTTATTACTATTGGCTCTTGGCTCCGGCCATTCTTTTGCTCGCGGCCATATCGCTCTATCCGTTCTTATGGATGATCTACATGAGCTTGAATGATGTCCAGATCAACAGCATCAAATGGAACAATTTCGCCAATTTCACCAAGCTTTTGGCTGATGCAAAATTCTGGAACGGATGGAAACTGCTCCTGCAGTATTCTGCGCTCTGTTTGTTTTTCCAAATCACAATCGGAACATTTCTAGCAATCGTTCTCAACAACTCAAAATACGAAAAGATTATCGTAACAACACTCCTCATGCCCATGATGATGGCGCCAGTTGTTGCCGGCATGGTCTGGTATTTTCTCTATAACGGCACGTTTGGATGGTATCATTGGATTTTTCAAAGTCTCGGTATTCTCGGTGCCAAATCCATTCTCGCTGATGTGGACACTGCCATGTGGGGCATTGTGATTGTTGACGTCTGGCAATGGACGCCACTCATCATCTTGATCACGCTTGCAGGCTTGAAGCGCGTGCCGCAGGACCAGCTCGAAGCCAATATGGTGGACGGCGCAACTCCTATGCGCAACTTCCTCTCAGTCACATTGCCCAATCTTTATCCAGTTCTGCTCATCGCAATCATGTTGCGCTTTATGGACAATTTCCGCTTCATAGACACTGTGATGGTTTTGACAGGCGGCGGCCCTGCCGACGCCACCAAAATTCTGCCCATCTACCTGTTTGATGTTTCATTCAGGTTCACGGAACCTGGCCGCGCTGCAGCCATCGCTCTTATCCTGCTCATTGTTACAATCATTCTTGGCAAGGCGCTGGTCCGTATCTTTGATCGCCAGCAGCCCGCAGCCGACCACTAAGGAGCAACAGATGTCATCTCGTGATATTGTCAACTACGATACGCCGCTGACCAAAGCCTTCAACTGGTTTGCCCGAATTTTCGTTGCATTCTATCTGGTCTGGACGGTGTTGCCGATTTTTGTAATGATCGTCTCATCATTCAAGGATCTGTTAGAGTCATTCCAGATTCCAGCCGTCGGAGACTGGTTGGGTTCGGTCGTATTTTTCAACTTCTCGCCAACCTTTCAGCATTACATCGACCTCTTCACAAAGCAGCCTTTCGGCACCTATCTCTTCAACTCGATTGTAGCAGCTGGCGGCTCCGCCATTATCTCGGTCGTCCTTGGGTCGATGGCGGCGTATTCGTTGTCGCGTACCAACTTCAAATTTAAGAATGATCTGTTCTTCTGGATCATATCAACGCGCATGGCACCAGTCGTCGCTGTGCTTGTGCCGCTCTTTGCAATTTTCCGGAGCTTGAACCTTGTTGGTACTCTGCCTGGCCTTATCCTCGCTTACACCACTTTCAACCTGCCCTTTGCAATTTGGATCCTAAAAGGCTTCTTCGACAACGTGCCATACGCTATTGAAGAAGCGCAGATGGTTGATGGTGCATCGCGCCCCAAGGCGTTGATTTCGATTTTGCCGCTGGTGGCGCCCGGCATCGCCGCATTCGTGGTCTTGTGCATACTCTTTGCTTGGAACGACTTTCTCTTTGCCGCCATTATTGGTTCGGGCGACGCAAAGACATTGCCAGTTGCTACAAAAGAACTTGTGCAACCGCAAAACATCCAGTGGGGCACAATTATGGCCGCAGGCACCGTCACGACGCTGCCGATGATGCTGCTTGGTCTCGTCATTCGTAAATATCTGGTCACTGGCCTCACTATGGGCGCAGTCAAGGAATAGTTGGAGAAGATACATGGCAACCGTAACAATCGACAAGGTCTGGAAAAAATACGGCGATTTCACCGCTGTCAAAGACTTGAATATCAATTGTCCGGACGGAACTTTTCTGTCCATCCTCGGCCCATCGGGCTGCGGAAAGTCATCGACCATGCGCATGATCGCAGGGCTCGAACATATCAGTGCGGGCGAAATTCGATTTGACGATCAGCGCATCAATGATCTGGCACCGAAGGACCGTGATGTCGCCATGGTGTTTGAGAATTATGCGCTTTACCCGCATAAGACAGTTTATGAAAACATGGCAAATCCGCTGCGCTTGCGCGGTCAGACTGATTCCCAGATTAAGGAACGTGTCACTGGAGCGGCCAAACTTCTTGAGATCAGCCAACTTCTGGAGCGCCGCCCGTCAGAGCTGTCCGGCGGCCAGAAGCAGCGTGTTGCCATTGGCCGCGCCATTGTGCGCGAACCCAAGCTGTTCCTGTTTGACGAACCCATCGCCCATCTTGACGCAAAACTTCGTGCCCACATGCGCAGCGAAATCAAGCATCTGCAACGCTCGCTTGGCACAACGATGATCTATGTGACACATGATCAGCTGGAAGCCATGTCCATGGCGGACATGATTGCGGTTATGCATGAAGGTGAGTTGCAACAACTTGGAACTCCGCGTGAGGTTTACAACAACCCGGTAAATGCTTGGGTCGCAGGCTTTGTTGGGGAACCGGCA
This sequence comes from Hyphomicrobiales bacterium, assembly GCA_031416755.1. GTDB lineage: Bacteria > Pseudomonadota > Alphaproteobacteria > Rhizobiales > Aestuariivirgaceae > Aestuariivirga. The sequence goes on along the minus strand of JANOUE010000071.1, from coordinate 11,597 downwards.
ATGAATTTCATGGATGCCACCATCGAAGACAAAGGTGGCAAAACTTGGTTGACACACCCGAACTTCTCGATTGCTGCCACGCAGGAACAGAGCCGCATTCTGAGTGGCCAGAATTCAAAGGCCGTTCGCATTGGTGTTCGTCCTGACGCGTTGACAATCTCGGGAAGCAAACCCAAGGATGACCATGTGAAGGGCGATATATTCGTCACTGAACTTTTGGGTAGCGACATGATCGTAGATGTGAACTTGGCGGACAGCCGCATCCGCGTGAAAACCAATCCTGAATTTTCGGGACAAGAAGGCGATATCTGTTTCATTACCGTCAACCGTGACAAGTGGCATGCGTTTTCCACAGCGGATGGTCGGGCCTATTTCTGATGCTGCCGGCAGCGTTTGAGAGTGGCAAGAGTGGTGACGCAAATGCGCTAACGGACTTTCTCGCTCAAATCGCGCGCCAAGGGCAGAAAGCCGATGCCGTATCAGTATTTCATGCGGTACGGCAGTTGCCTTACCTCTCTACAGGCGACCGCAGCATTGAAGGCATTCTGCTGCGCCGCGCGGGGTCTTGCTCTAGTAAACATATTCTGCTTGCCGCTTTGCTTAATAAAATTGGCATTAAAGCAAATGTAGAGTTGGTGCTCGGCGACTTCGCCACACCTTTTCGTAAAGCACATAATGTGCCGTCAGCATTTATGGTCGCTGCGCATGAAGGCATTCGGGACGTTCACAACATTGTTCGTGCCCAGGTTGATGGGCATATTATTATCATGGACGCGACCTGGCATGACCTCGTCAAACCATTTGGCTTTCGCGTCAACGACACATGGTCGGGAACCAATGATACGAGAATTGCGGTTGATGTTGAGTCGATGCTTGGACCATCGGATAATCCTGCGGTAGACAAAGCGAAGATCATTGCATCTTGGCCCGCTGAGGAACAAGCGCGCCGCCGCCGTTTTTTGGAAATGATAAATGATTGGGTGGCAGAGCTGTCATCGCAGGCTGTTTCCAGAACAGCATAAGAAAGAGGAAAATCATGGTCGAAAAAGCAAAAGCGGCATTCATCGGCATTGACGCTGGCACCACGGGTGCCACGGTTGCGATCTATGATGATAAGGGCAATGAACTCGCGATTGGCTATAAGGAGTACGCTTGCACTTTTCCAAGAGCGGGATGGGTTGAGCAAGATTTTGCCGATGTTTGGAAGGGGATTTGCGTAGCTTCCAAACAGGCGATCAAGGCTGCGGGCTTGCCCGCGTCTTCATATAAGTCAGTGGGCTTATCCAGCCAACGCGGAACCTTTGGTTTGCTTGATAGTGCAAAGCAGGCGCTGGCGCCTTCTATCGTCTGGAACGATGGTCGTGCCCAAGCCTATGAAGCCAAGTTTGCAGAATCCATGTCTGCGAAAGACTATCAAGCGCACACAGGCATGCCACTTGCTGCTGCTTGGTCGGCCGCCAAAATTGCATGGGTTCGCGATAATCGTCCCGATGTTTTTGAAAAAACCCGCTGGGTTGTGAATGGCCAAGAGTATTTCCTGAAGCTTCTCGGCGCTGAAGACTGGACAACTGATCCGGCATCACTGACGCTCAATGGTATGATGGATATCCGCAAACTTGACTGGAGCGACAGCGTGTTGAAACTCTGTGGCCTCTCGCGCGACATGGTTCCGCCGGTTGGTCAAACAGCGGCGCAAGCAGGTGTGGTATCGAAGGCTGCGGCGGCCGCAACGGGCATTCCCGCTGGCACAGCCATTTGTCGTGGTGCCGGTGATCAGCAATGTGCAGCAATTGGTGCAGGCATCATCAAGCAGGGGATGGCGGAATTCACGATTGGCACATCAGCTGTGATGGTCGCCCACGTGGACAGCGTTGACCGCGTCACAGGTGATAAGCTTTTCCTTGGCGGCCATGGCGTGCCGGGCATGTGGGATCTTGAAGGAGCAGCCTTCGCAGCTGGCGTGTGCCTACGCTGGTGGCGCGATATTCTGGGGCTTCCTGAACAGTCACAGGCGAAAAAACAAAAGCGCAGCCCGTACTCAGTCATGGTCGATCTTGCGATGCAAGCGCCAGCAGGTGCCAAGGGTTTGATCTATCATCCGTTCATGCAAGGTCAGGTGACACCTTATTACGATGTAACAGCCAAGGCAGGTTATCTGGGCTTGCGCCTTGATCACGACCGCGCCGATATTATCCGTGCTGTGCTTGAAGGTGTTGCCAATGAAATGCGCATGATCGTCGACACGTTTCAAACCGGTATGAAGGGCGGCGTTACGGAATTCCGTTTGACCGGTGGTGGCACCAAGAGTGGCGGCTTTGTGCAGATCATGACCGATGTGATCGGTGTGCCGGCTGGTGTTCCAAAAGTGCGCGAATGCACTGTGCTGGGTGCAGCAATCCTTGGCGCAGTTGGTGCCGGACAGTTTTCGAGTGTCGCAGAAGCGGCTGGAGCCATGGTATCTCTTGAAAGCATGGTAGAGCCAACCCGCTCAACGCGGGCGCTTTATGAAGACCAGCATGAACTGTTCAAGGCGGGCTATGTCAGTCTTAAGCAGGGCGGCGCTTATCAAGCGATGTATGACTATAACGCGAAGTATTTCTGAGCTGTGGCAGTTTTTTGAAAAACAGCTTGGTATATTTTATGGTTTAGAGCGTCGAATGTTCAAATGAACTTATCTCCCAATCACCGTCATTTCCGCCCCCGCCTTCGCGAGGACAGGCTTCGGCGGGAATCCAGCTAGCCGCCAGTGCATATGTCAATGAAAGCGGGATTCCCGCCTTCGCGGGAATGACGTCATGTTGGGCGCGCTGATTCCAACAGAAAACTCGATGCTTTAGCCTTGCCGTTCATAGAGACCCGGAAAGCGTGGCGTTATTGGTGACTCCAGTGCGAACTTTGCAATTTCGTCTTTGCGCATGAATGCAACACCCTTCTGCTTCTGCGCATATTCTAAAAAGCGGCGCAGCGATTTTACGCGGGCAGGGCGTCCGGCGATGCGGTCGTGCAGGCTGATGGACATCATGCGGCGGCGCAGAATTGCTTCTTCATACAGTTGGTCAAATTCATCATAGAGCTGTTGTTCAAAGGCTGGCGTGCCAAAGTTGTAGCGCTCGAACTGTATAATGTCGTTGAGGTTGATGGTGTAAGGCACAATAACGAAGTCTTGGCCTTTCACTGGAATGATGAAAGGTTCATCCGTGCTCACATCATCAATGTGATAAGTGAAACCCTGTTCCTGCAGAAGTTCCAACGTGCGTTCGGTTCCACGCATGGCCGGGCAGTTGTATCCTCGGGGTGCTACGCCCGTAATGCGTTTGATGACCTCGACATTATCCGCGATAAATTTGCGCTCGGCTGCTTCATCAAGATCGTATTGTGGCGTCCATGTTTGGCCGTGCGCTGCGGCTTCATGACCGCGCTCCACGATCTCCCGCGCCAGTGCAGGGGCCTTCTCAACGGCAACACCTACCATATGCGAGGTGGTCTTGATTTTCAGCGCGCTGAAAAGATCAAGCAGACGAGGCATGCCTTCGCGCACCCCATATTGATACCACGTGGTTGTGGGGAAATCGCGAAACCCTGGCTTCAACTGAAAGCCATCGAGCGGACTGGGTGCACCAGCGTCAGGCTCGCCACCAGCTTCGAGCTGCATCGATATTGATATGACGAGACGAATGCCGTCCGGCCAGAAACTGGTATTGCCTAGCATCAATATTCTTCCTCACCGACAAAGCTGTTGCGACCTTACCATATGAGAAAATTATTTACAGATATAATTATTGTCGGCAAAAAACCTGTCGAAAATTTCTGCAAAAAACCTCATTCTATGGCGCAAGTTTATAATATGCATAGTTAAGATACTGTTTTTAATATCAAAACCTACAAAACTTACATAACAAATCTTTGCTAGCTGTTAGAAGGAAATTTTCAACACTCTTGACTTGGTTGAATTAAGTCTGCATAAATTACGGAAAATCAGAGGAGAGAACGGCATGCCAATTCCCGGAATGCAAGGCATGGAACATGTGGGCTTAACTGTTCCGAACCTGCAAGATGCTTGCGACTTCTTTGAAACAATTCTAGGCGCCGAAGTTCTCTATACGGCGGCCACCGATTTCCGCAACGATGACAGCAATTGGATGACAGACCATCTCAATATTCATCCCCGTGCGGTGGTCAAGGAATTCCGTTACGTGCGCATGCGTAATGGCACCAACTTGGAGCTGTTTGAATATTCTTCACCTGACCAGAAGACCGTGCTGCCAAAAAACTCAGATGTGGGCGGTTATCATCTCGCTTTTTACGTTGACGATATTTACGCCGCAGTGAAATATCTACGCGACAAAGGTGTGAAGGTACTGGACGAGCCAACGGTTTATACTGAAGGGCCAAATATTGGTCTCACATGGTGTTACTTCATGGCACCTTGGGGATTGCAGCTTGAAGTGGTCTCGGCACCCAACGGCACGAACTTCGATAAGGAAGCCAAGCAGGCTGGCCGCCGCAGATTGTTTGATCCAAGCCGCCCGAAGGAAACACTCATTTAATTTCTTGCATCTTGGGTCGCGCCTGTGCGACGAATTTGTCAGTAATCAGAAAGAACAATACACATGCCACTTGTCACAATGGGTCCCATGCTAAAGCGCGCGCAATCCGAGCGCTATGCGATCGCGGCTTTCAACATGATCGACTATAACTCGGCGCGGTCCATTGTAGATGGTGCGACAGACCTTAACTCACCTATCATTGTGCAAGTATCCACCAAAACTATTCGCCATTGGGGCTTCAATACTATCGCAGGCTGGGTTAAGCACTTAGCGAGCGAAACCGAAGTTCCAGTCGCACTGCATCTCGACCATTGCTCCGATCTCAAGATTATAAAAGGCTGTATCGACGCCGGCTGGACCTCGGTGATGTTCGATGGCTCGTCGTTGCCCTTTGCTGAAAACGTGAAGAAAAGCAGAGAGGCCTATGAAATGGCCACCGCTGCAGGCGTTGGTCTTGAAGCCGAAATTGGTGCTATCGGTGGTGTTGAGGATGATAAGTTTGTCGCCGAAGACAAGTCCATTCTCGCAAATTTTGATGAGTGTGTTGCCTTCTGCAAAGAGATGCCGAAGCTCGCAGTGTTTGCACCCGCGATTGGCACCGCTCATGGATTTTATGCTGGCGAGCCTAAAATTGCCTATGATCTTCTCGAGCGTATTACCGCTGTCATCGATATTCCCATTGCCCTGCACGGCGGCACAGGCCTCACTGAAGAGCAGTTTCATCGCTGCATCGGTGCCGGGTGTGCCAAAGTCAATATTTCAACCATGCATAAAAGCCGCTTTGTTGAAGGCTTCATTGGCGTGCGGGCAAAAAAGCCAAAAGAAGCAGAGCCACTGCCGTTTATTCAAGCGCAGTATGACGCCATGAAGGGTGACGTGCTTGATATGATCCGCACATTCGGCAGCGAAGGCCGCGCAAGCCACGCGGCTGGTAAAGTGTGAAACAACGATGGAAGCCTTAATCTTCGACTGTGATGGTGTATTGGTCGACACGGAACGTGATGGCCACCGCGTAGCATTCAACGCTGCATTCAAGGAGATCGGCTGGCCAACGCAGTGGTCGGTCGAACGTTATGGTGAATTGTTGACGACGGCTGGCGGCAAAGAGCGTATGCGCCGCCATTTCGATGAAACAGAATGGCCCGTTAGCGATGCTGAAAAAGATTCGGCCATCGCCCGGCTTCATAAATTGAAGACAGATTTGTTTATGGAGTTTATTGATAGCGGCTCGTTACCCTTACGCCCTGGCATTGCCCGTATCATCGACGAGGCTATTGCCGAGAGTATAAAAATCGCCGTGTGTTCGACATCGAATGAGCGCGCTGTTCAGGCCGTGGTCGATCACATGCTTGGTGAAAAGCGGGCGCGCCACATTAAGGTTTTTGCCGGAGATATAGTGGCAAAAAAGAAACCTGATCCCGCCATCTATCAACTTGCCGCAAAGCAACTCTTGTTAGATCCCAAAAAATGCGTTGTCATCGAAGATTCAAACAATGGCCTTCGCGCGGCCAAGGCAGCGGGCATGAATTGCTTAGTGACTGTTTCTTCTTATACCGGCGAAGAAAATTTTTCACTTGCTGACCGTGTTGTGCCCGATCTTGGTGATCCTCCAAGTCAGTTTATAGCTATTGCAGATCTGAAGCAGCTGGTTCGGTAGCTTACTGAAAATCGGCGCGCTGCTAATATCCCTTAGGTTTTGTTTGAACCACTCAGGTAGTAGTCCTCGAGCGCTTTGCCAGTTGTCTTGAGGCTTTCACGGGCCTTGTCACCGGTTCGGAATAGCACTCCCAAATATATAAGTTCGACGAGAAACAACTGACAGACACGGCCTTCAAGGAAGTCGCCATAAAGCGGTTGTTGAGTTTCATTGTGCCAAGTGATGAGTTGGAGTTCCGCTGCCTTGGCAACTGGCGAATTAGGGTCGCTGGTTATGGCAATGGTTTTTGAGCCCTTGCTGCGCGCAAGGCTCAAGGCAGAAGCCACTGTCTCGGTCTGACCCGTATGGGAAATGCCTATCATTGTGCGAGTTGGTGACATCGTTGCGGCAGCTGCAATCTGCGTATAACCGTCGCGGTAGCTCATGGAGTCTATGCCAGCTTTAAGAAGTAAATGCACCGCTTCATCGCAAACGGATGCAGCGCCACCTACGCCTACAAAAACCGTCAGAGATGCTTCTTTCACTGCGTTGACAACTTTTTCGAGTCGGTCTTCGTCCAGCATTCTGTGGGTTTCGCGCAGTGACGACGACAAGGCGAATAATAACTTCTCACTTAGCGTGATCATAGGATCTGTTTCTAGCAGGCCCGTCGGAAAGTTCGAATAGCTTGAAGACGGGGTCGCTTCCTGAGCAACTGAAAGCTTCAAGTTGGGAAAACCGCTATACCCAAGTGCTCGGCTGACGCGACTAATCGTGGCTTCACTGACCCCTAAATTTCGAGCAAACTCTGTAATAGAAGAATCTATTCGCGTGCCAGCGTTGTTGCGGAGGTAGTCAGCTACGATTCTTTCGGCTGGCCGAAGTTCACCATAGTGGGTCTGGACGCGTTGCAAGAGGTCGCTACGTTCTGATCCAGAAAACTCCGGGTTTTCAGCCTTATTGCCTTCCTCGCTGCCATCCATCGCGTCCTCACTTGATTGTAATTTTCTAGGTTCCCAAACGTATCTTGGTTTTGCAATCTCAGTCGAGTGTATGACGTAATATAGAGCAAATTGGCAGTGAAAGGAAAATAATTCTCATAACGTGAAGAAAATTTTCTCGACAAGTGTTGGGTGCTGTAGTATGTAAACCCCTATTAAACACTGACTTTTGGAGGAAGTAAAAGAAAATGGCGAAAGAAACTCCCAAAGGAAATGTTCCATCAAAAGAATTGCTGGAAAAACTTTTCTTCACAGCTTACTCGATCCGCGTGTTTGAAACCGAGGGGATCAAACTTTACAGGCAGGGTCTCATCAGGGGCTATTTCCATCCCTATCTGGGCCAAGAAGGCATCGCCACTGGTGCCTGTGCAGCGTTGAAAAAGGGTGATTTTATTGCCTCCACCCACCGTGGCCACGGCCATTGCATCGCCTTTGGCGCCGAAATTAAACGAATGGTGGCCGAACTCCTGCAGAAGGAAACAGGGTATTGCAGGGGCTATGGCGGTTCCATGCACATTGCTGACATCAGCACCGGCAATCTGGGAGCCAACGGAATTGTTGGTGCCGGAACGCCGCTCGGCGTTGGCGCGGCACTCGCGGCACAAGTTCGTGGCAGCGATGCTGTAACAGTAACCTTTACGACAGACGGTGCCACTAATAATGGCACCTTCCTTGAATCACTTAACCTCGCGGCCATTTGGAACCTCAACTTCATTTTGGTGATCGAGAACAACCAGTATGCCGTGTCAACGCCCATCGGCGATTCGACGCGCGAGACCGACCTTTACAAGCGTGGCACAGCAATCGGTGTTGAAAGCCATCTCGTTGATGGAAATGATCCTCTGGCCGTATATGAATTGATGGTTGAAGCCGTAAAAAAATGCCGCGCCGGTCAAGGGCCGATCCTTATTGAAGCGCGCACTTTCCGCCATATGGGTCATCACGTGAATGATCCTGGTAAATACATGCCAGAAGAAAAACTCAAGTATTACAAGGAACGTGATCCCGTGGACCGCGCACGAAATAACTTCGTCGAATTGGGTGGAGCCACAGAAGCTGAAGTTCAAGCCATTGAGCGCAAAGTCCAAGATGAATTTGCCGCTGCAGTGGAGTTTTCTAAAAACAGCCCGGAAGTTTCCGTGGAAGAGTTTAGAAAATTCGCAGAAGTGTATTGATTCAACTAGAATCAGAAAAAATTTGACAGGAGAGTACTCACATGCGCGAGATTATGTACCGCGACGCACTTCGCGAAGCAATTGACGAGGAAATGGCGCGAAATCCTGAAGTCTTCATTATCGGCGAAGGCATCGCGGAGCGTGGTGGTTCCTATAAAGTGACGGAAGGCTTGCTGGCAAAATATGGGGCCAAGCGCGTGCGTGATACGCCCATTGCCGAAGCTGGCATGATTGGCGTAGGCGTGGGTGCAGCCATTGCTGGCGGTCGACCCATTGTTGAGATTCTCTATGTTGACTTTGCCATGCTCGGCATGGACATGATTGTCAATCAGGCGGCTAAGTTTCGCCTGATGACAGGTGGTGAAGGTCGCGTGCCTTTTGTGATGCGAACGCAAGGTGGCACCGGCGGTGGCGTGGCCGCACAGCATTCGCAAAGCCTTGAAGCATTGTTTTATGCCATACCAGGATTGCGCGTGGTTATGCCGTCAACTCCGGCAGATGCAAAAGGTCTTTTGAAATATGCGCTGCGCCAACAGGACCCAGTGATGTTCCTGGAGCATAAGCACCTCTACATGACCAAAGGTCTGGTTCCAGACGGTGAGCATATAGTTGAATTTGGTATCGGAGAGATCAAGCGCGCGGGCAAAGATGTGACCATGATTGCTTGGTCTAACATGGTGCCGCGCACCCTTGAAGCCGCAGAAGCACTTTCCAAACAAGGCATCGAAGTGGAAGTTATTGATCCGCGGACGCTGGTGCCTCTCGACAAAGCGATGATTCTCAAATCAGTGGCAAAGACCAAGCGCGTGGTTATCGTGCAAGAGGCATGTCGGCGCGGCGGTGTTGCTTCTGATATCGCATCAATCATCCAGCATGAGGCCTTCTATGATCTCGATGCTCCAATTGAAATTGTGGCGGGGCTCGACATTCCCGTGCCATTCAACTTAACGCTCGAGAAGGTCAGTGTACCTCAAATAGATGATATCGTTGCAGCAACACTGCGCACATTGCACTTGCCAGCTTACTCACAAGCTGCGGAGTGAGATCCATGCATTGCCAATACCCAAGCGGGGTGCTGCACAAATTTAGCCGGAGGCACGGATATGCTTGAAACCATTCTTGTGCCCCAAGTTGGGCAAGATTTGACCGAAGCGAAAGTCATCGCCTTGCATGTCAAGGTTGGGGACACCGTAAAGCGTGGCGATATTGTTGCTGAAGTCGAATCTGAAAAAGCAACCTTTGAAGTTGAGGCTTTTGCCTCGGGTGTGGTGACCAGCCTGCCTTACAAAGTGGGCGACTTGGCCCCAGTGCTTGAGCCGCTGGTGATTTTGGAAAATGCAAGTGCTGCAAAACCGGCAACTGCAACAAAAGAAACAAGTGACGCTAAGCACCCTCAAAAAGCGGCTGTTAAAGGTGAAAAGATTTCGACTGAACCGGCGCATGCTGGGCTTGCTCTGGCAAACGCCAGCACTCGGTCTTCGCCGCTGGCGCGTCGCACCGCCCAATCCCATGGATTGGACATTGGTCAAATTGTCGGCACTGGTTCCCACCGGGCCGTGGTGTTGCGCGATGTGGAAGAGGCCCTAGCCAAATCCGGCGGGCAGGCGCTTCAACTAAATGCAGTAACGACGTCCAGCGCCCGCCTCAATGTCAAGTCATTGAGGGATGGTGTAGGGACGCCCGTTGTGTTCGTGCATGGCTTTGGTGGCGAGGTTGCAGCTTGGCGTCAACTTGTGGTGTCGGTGACATTGCCCAATCAACTGATCGCTGTTGACCTTCCGGGTCATGGTGCTTCACCCATGGCGGCAAAGGCAGGTTTTAAGGGCCTTGTTGATGAAGTCTTCGCGACGCTCCGCTCGCTTGGTGGAGAGTTCCATCTCGTCGGACATTCACTGGGTGCTGCTGTGGCCGTGGCGTTATCGGCGCAAGCGGGCATTGTGGTGAAATCGCTCACCTTGATTTCGCCTGCAGGCCTAGGTGCTACAATTGATGGGAGCTTTCTCTCGGGTTTTCTTGGCGCCCGCTCTGAGGCGGCACTTGCCGCGCAGATGCGCCGTTTGGTCCATGATCCCAAAAATCTGCCTGCTTCAATAGTTGGCGCAACCCATGCGGCCCGCCAAGCCAGCAATATCACGCAAACACAAAGCCAAGTTGCCGAAAGTCTTTTTGAGGGTTCAACACAGCTGTTCTCGGTGCGCGCTGAATTGGCGAATTATAAAGGACCTTGCCGCGTCATCATTGGACGCCGCGATGTAATCATTCCTGCCGCTGAAACTGCGTTGGCAATGCCTGCAAATGCAGCACTTCATCGTTTAGATACAGGCCACATGCCCTTCTTGGAAGAAGCGGCACTGGTGTCGCGTCTGATTGCTCAAAGCGTCAGGTCCGGTGAGTGACCGCAAAGTTCATGGGGCCAAAACATTGACCCACGAACGCGGGACGATCATTTTTGACCTCGATGGAACCTTGGTGGACAGTGCGCCGGATCTGGCGGATGCCTTGGATGTGCTACTTGTCGAAAACGGATTTGCAGCAATTGGTCTTGAGGCGACACGCAAGTTGATTGGCCATGGCATTGCAAATCTGGTGCTCAAAGGTTTTGCTGTGTGCGGAAAACATCTGGATCAGGAAGAAGCGGCCGTGGCGACACAACGCTTCCAAAGCCTCTATGCCGAAAGATTGCCTGCAAAAGCCAAACTTTATCCGCAGGTGGCCGAAATACTTTCACATCTGTCAAGCCTTGGCTGGCGCATGGTAGTATGCACCAACAAGCTTGAAACATTCGCCCGCCCTATTCTTGAAGGCTTGGGCGTTGCGCATTATTTTGCTGTCATTGCTGGCCCTGATACATTTGGCGTGGCCAAGCCTGATCCGCAGCATTTGCTACGGACACTTCCCTCTGACGTGCCAGAAAATTATTTGTCTATCATGGTTGGTGACTCAGAAGTTGATATCGCAACGGCCAAAGCAGCTGGCCTTCCGGTTGTGGCCGTCTCTTATGGCTACTGTCATTCGAACCTGCAGAATTTATCACCTGATGCATTGCTCGACCATTTCTCCGATATTCCTGCAGCGCTTGCCAAAATTGCAAGCAACGTTGCCATGATGCAGCAACGCACTAGGACCAACGCTGAAGTCACTTCGCACAATTTACGTTTCACTTAAAAGGAAAGCACCATGAACCCGCTGACAGTTGTTGCCACATTAAAAGCCAAGCCCGGCCTTGAGAAAAAATTGG
>JANOUE010000070.1:0-2656 GCA_031416755.1 Hyphomicrobiales bacterium | reverse complement strand
ACTTTGGTCAGGGTCCACGCGCCTCACACTAGGCAAGAGACGTTATGAGCTCGAAGCGAAAATAGCATATATAACCACTCAAATTTATGTTGGCCGCATCCTGATATTGGATGAAACATCAGCTAAACTCAGTGGACAATTTATCGCCCACCAATTTATGAAAGGCCACAAGCCATCAGCAGCCGATTGCCAAATAGCGGCCATCGCAGTGACTAACAAGTTTGCAGTGGCCACGCGGGATGTGAATGATTTCGTGCAGGAAGGGCTTACGGTCGTCAACCCATGGGAACAGAGTTAAGTGGAGTGTCACCGAAACTACGGGCTTATGGCGGAAGTGGGGGGAGATGCAAGGGCAAATCAACTGTCATTTGGGCTCAGCAGTGCACCCACCCTCCCCCTCTTGCTGAGGTGCGCGGCACGCGCCTCGAAGCATTCGCGTGAAGTGGGTGAGTGTGTTAAAGTGGCAGACAAGAACCAACAATCAAGAACAATAAAATGCACTGTCATGTCTGGACGGCGCTCTAATGGCAAGAGGTTTTTTTGCTGTGATGGTTTGAGGTGTTTGGCGCGGGGTGCGGTCATGTCTTCGGCCTATGTTGCGGCTTGGAGTGATGGCCGCTGGCCCTGATGTTGTTCGCTGATCAACAGTCCCAATCACCGTATCGCGCTTATATATCGCCTGACAGTCCAACGGGTTTGTTGTTGATTGCGCCACGTTGCGCTTTGCCTCTTACATCATCGCATGGTCACTCCGGCCAATGGGGTTGTCTTGCGGTGTTGGCGCTCAGTTATACAGCACTTGCATGTTTTGGGTTGTAGCAATCATCACCCGCCATGATCGCCCAAGCGGTACGCGCCATCTTGTTGGCCAAGGCCACCGCGACAAGCTTGAAGGGTTTCTTGGCCAGAAGGTTCCGCGCCCAGTCGGCCAGAGGGGACTGGGTCTTGCCGGATTTGATGCGGTAGAGTGCTGCGTGGGCGCCCACCACCAGCAATCGCCGCAAGTCGCGATTGCCCATCTTCGAGATTTTGCCAAGCTTCGCCTTACCGCCGGTTGAATGTTGCCGTGGCACCAGCCCGATCCAGGCTGCAAACTCGCGGCCTCCAGCAAACATGTACGGGTCGCTGACCGTTGCCGTCAGCACTGTGGCTGTCAGCGTACCAATGCCGGGCACGGTGGCCAGCCGCATGCTGGTCTCACTGGCGCGATGCTGTTTCAGGATTGTCACGTTCAGTGTCTTGATCTGGTCTTCCAGTGCCAGCAGACTGTCCACCAACGGGCGCAGCGCTGCCCGCATCAACGGGGGAAGTTGATCATCGTTGAGCACCCGTGCCACCAAGGGCTTCACCTCATGAGCCCCTTTAGCCTCCACAATACCGATCTCACCAAAGTGGCCTCTCAGAGCATTGATCAAGGCAGTGCGATGGGCTGTAAGCAGGTCACGGGCTTTGAACAGCATCAGCAGGGATTGCTGCTCCACCGTCTTCACGCCCACACAGCGCATCTCAGGGTCGCTCACCGCCCGCGCAATGGCTTTAGCATCCGCAGCATCATTCTTCATGCGCGGCAGAAACGCTTTCACCCGCTGCGCCGGAATGAGTTTCACATCATGGCCAAGCTTTGAAAGTTCCCGTGCCCAATGATGCGCCGAGGCACACGCCTCAAGCCCCACGCGGGAGGGCGGCAACTTCGCAAAGAACGCAAGCACCTGTCCGCGCTTCAAATCTTTGGTCAGAACCGTATGGCCAGCAACATCAAACCCGTGGACAGAAAAACTGTTCTTGGCGATATCCAAACCAATTGTGTGGATGGCTGTTTCTGTGGCAGACTTCGTCATGGTGGATGGCTCCCTCGTTGGGTTGTTTTACGACAAACCCATCTAGGCACATCAGATGCCGTAAGCGAGCGCCGTCCACCACATCACCGTAATTCCGTGGTGAGCGGCGTTAATCGGGCAGGGAAGAAAATGTGAAAATTAAACTGTTTTTAGATTTGTTTCTAAGTTTGCTGCGTCAAGTCGTTTGGCGAGTTGCGCTGTAACGCGTGGTTCCAATTCTAGATAGGATTCAACTATAAGACTTACATTTGGTCGTGGAAAAGATTCCTTCCAATCTTGAGCATTCCCACCAACCGCTTTACGTTTGCCTTTTTCAAACAAGTCTCGATAACGAAAAGGAGCAACGCCCGTAAATGGTTGGAATACTATTCGATTATCGTTTGTATGATTAGATTCCAGAGCGATCGATTGGGAGTACATTTCCTCTGCATAACTCTTAGGGAATGGTTCGATGTATACAACCCTAGCTATACCCGAAGCTAAAATTAATTTTGCGCACATATGGCATGGAAATGTTGTGCAATAAAGTGTTGCCCCTTTAATCGGTTTTCCAAGTCTCGCTGCATCACAAATAGCGTTCATTTCGGCATGGACTTGGCGGCCAAATTCAAGAAGGTCCATAACTCGAGCCGATTTTAGTTTTGGACCGCCCTCTGCATGAAGGACAAAATCAACTTTCTCGTCGAGAGTATTTAAACTGTTTGATTTGGATATGCGGTCGCTAAGGCTACCCGAATTATCCAACCGCTCAACGAACTCCCTCACAATCCCATGTTTTTCTTGCTCATTGTAGTCCAAGCCATGGTGAAAATCTCTTT
>JANOUE010000069.1:0-26533 GCA_031416755.1 Hyphomicrobiales bacterium | reverse complement strand
ATCAAACACGCCGGTTCCCCATGGGAAATTGGCTTGGCTGAAACGCAGCAAACTTTGGTGGCCAACGATCTTCGCGGCCGCATCTGGGTGCAAGCCGATGGCGGCATTCGCTCAGGCCGTGACGTGTTGATCGCCATGTTGTTGGGCGCTGATGAAATCGGTTTTGCCACCGCACCACTCATCGCAGCTGGTTGCATCATGATGCGGAAATGCCATTTGAACACCTGCCCCGTGGGCGTTGCCACCCAAGACCCTGAACTGCGGAAACGCTTTAAAGGCCAGCCCGAGCATGTGATCAACTTCTTCTTCTTTGTGGCAGAAGAACTGCGCGGCCTCATGGCCGCCATGGGGATCAAGACTTTAGAGGAACTCGTCGGTTGCACAGAATGGCTCGACACTAAAAAGGCCATCACCCATTGGAAGGCCAAGGGCTTGGATTTCACCAAGCTCTTTGCCAAGGCCGACGTGACAGGCCCCATCGCCACACGCCGCGTGACCGCGCAAGACCATGGTTTAGATAAAATTTTAGATCGCAAGTTGATTGCCGAAGCCACGCCCGCTTTGGAAAATGGCACCCCAGTGGTGATCACTTCTGAAATCCGCAACCATAACCGCACAGCGGGCGCCATGCTCTCTGGCGAAGTGGCCAAGAGATTTGGTCATGATGGTTTGCCCGAAGACACCATCCAAGTGAAACTCACAGGTATTTCCGGCCAAAGCTTCGGCGCTTGGGCAGCCAAAGGTGTAACCTTGGAGTTAACCGGCGAAGGCAATGACTATGTTGGCAAGGGTCTGTCGGGTGGCAAGCTCATCATCCGCCCTCAAGCCAATGTGGGTTTTAAGCCTGAGAATTCCATCATCGTGGGCAACACTGTTCTTTATGGTGCCATCTCCGGCGAAGCTTATTTCCGTGGCGTTGCGGGCGAACGGTTTGCCGTGCGCAACTCTGGCGCAGTTGCGGTTGTTGAAGGTGTGGGCGATCATGGCTGCGAATATATGACCGGCGGTTGTGTATTGGTCATCGGCAACACCGGCCGCAACTTTGCTGCTGGCATGTCTGGCGGTGTGGCTTATGTGCTCGACGAAGACAAAACCTTCGCGCAACGCTGCAATTTATCAATGGTAGATTTGCAACCTATTCCTGAAGAAGAGGAACTGATAGAGAAGCATCAACACCATGGTGGCGACCTCGAAAGCCACGGCCTTGTGGATATAACCACCGGCATGAACAAGCATGATGCCACCCGCATCCATGAATTGTTAGCGCGGCATCTCAAATATACCGGGTCAGGAAAAGCCAAAACCATTTTGGATAACTGGGCGCATTATTTGCCGATGTTCGTGAAGGTTATGCCCGTTGAATATGCGCGTGCACTAGCCGATTTAGAAAAAGCCCAAGAAACGTCGAACGGCCTAACGGTCGGAGTGAAGCGAGCGTAATGCTCTCTTCAACTTACATAAACGGATTGCAAATGGTGACCCGCCCGATGCGCTGGCCATCATTCAAATCTTCCGTGTACAGAACATCGCAGCCTGCGAGTTCGGCTGCGGCCACAATGTTGGCGTCGAAGATTGCAAAATTGTGCCTGCGTACAATCTCCAATGCAAGTTCGTGTGTCTCGCGAGTTAGAGGAAAAACTTCTGCGCCTAATTTTATCGGCGCCAAGGCCAATTTCACTTCCTCCACAGTTTTGCCAGCTTTGCGCATCAGTACCCGTGTAAATTCATTGAGAACTTGCACACTGATGACAGCTTTGCCCATGATTAATTCATTGGCCCGAAGTGCTTTGGTGGAGCTTCGCTCAGTCGCAAATACGAGCACATTTGTATCCAAGAAGTATCTAGTCACGGGAATTGGCTTCATCCCTGTCGAACTTGTAATCCAAAGGAAAGTCAATTGGACCTACAACTCGATCAAACTCCTTCCAAGCGTCCTCAATTCCTTTGCGCCGGGCCAATTCTTCATTCGTGTTCTTGCGCTGGATGCGGGCTTCAACTTCATCGCCTACTTTCAAGCCAAGTTTTGCAACGTCTTCCGCGGGCAACCTAATCGCCAAGCTATTGCCCCATTTCGAAACTTTCATAACATCCTCCATGGATATACATTCTACCATTATGTATATCATAAAGCAGTAAAGGTGTAAACCATGGGTAAAATCACAGGCTTTCTTGAAGTTGACCGTCAAGAGCGCAAATATAATCCAGCCGCAGACCGCGTTCGCAATTACAAAGAATTTGTAATTCCGCTGGGTGATGAAACCACAAAAATGCAAGCCTCGCGCTGCATGGATTGCGGCATTCCCTATTGCCACACTGGCTGCCCGGTGAATAATCAAATTCCAGATTGGAATGATCTGGTTTATAATAATCACTGGGAAGAGGCCGCTCGCAATCTTCACAGCACCAACAATTTCCCAGAATTCACTGGCCGTGTGTGCCCTGCCCCTTGCGAAGCATCTTGCACTTTGAACTTGGAAGAATCGCCCGTCACCATCAAATCCATTGAATGTGCCATTGTTGATAAGGCGTGGGAAAACGGCTGGGTGAAGCCCATCATTGCTCCTGAAAAAACCGGAAAGAAAATCGCCATCGTTGGCTCTGGCCCTGCAGGTCTGGCAGCAGCACAACAACTGGCCCGCGCTGGCCATGACGTGCATTTGTTCGAAAAGAATGCTTCAGCTGGCGGCTTGTTGCGTTACGGCATTCCTGATTTCAAAATGGAAAAGCATTTGATTGATCGCCGTGTTTCACAAATGGAAGCCGAAGGTGTGTCTTTCCATTATGGTGCCCATATTGGTGTGACACAAGATGCCAAGCAACTCGTCGATTCATTTGATGCAGTGCTGCTCACCGGTGGTTCCGAAAAACCCCGCGATCTGCCAATCCCCGGCCGTGAACTAACTGGTGTACATTTCGCCATGGAATTTTTACCCCAACAAAACCGCCGCAACTCAAATGAGTCTCCCCTCGACAATCGCCCAATTTTGGCAACTGGCAAACATGTGGTCGTAGTTGGCGGCGGTGATACCGGATCTGATTGCATTGGCACATCAATTCGCCAAGGTGCTTTATCAGTTACGCAAATTGAAATCATGCCAGCCCCTCCTGAAAAGGAGAATAAAGAACTCACATGGCCCAACTGGCCAATGAAAATGCGCACTTCATCTTCGCAAGCCGAAGGTGCCATTCGTGATTTCGCCGTGGCCACAATTTCACTCATGGGTGAAGAAGGAAAGGTCAAAACCATAAAGTGCGCGCGCTCCGGGCCAGACTTCAAACCCATAGCTGGAACGGAATTTGATCTCAAAGCTGATTTGGTTTTGTTGGCCATGGGTTTCGTGCATCCCGTGCAAGAAGGCATGTTGAAAAGCTTAGGCCTCAAGCTTGATCCCCGCGGCAACGTGGAAGCCAACATGAAAGACTATAAGACAACCGTTGAAAAGGTTTTCAGCGCCGGCGATATGCGCCGTGGACAATCACTGGTCGTCTGGGCTATCCGCGAAGGAAGGCAAGCGGCGTGCGCTGTGGATGAATTCTTGATGGGAGAGACTTCGCTGCCGCGTTAATTCGCGACAAAGCTGAAATCATCAAAGCGCCCAGCAGGTGCCACATCAGAATTGCCGACTGTAAAAAGCGTCTCAGCTGCAGGAGACCTTGCAATGTCCTGCAAGCTCTTGTTAGCAGCCAATGCGATCATGTCTGCTGAATCATGCAGCATTTCTTTGCCATTGGCATCGAGCTGTCCAAACACCGGACCAGGAATTTGCACACCCAACGCAGGCCCTAATGCGATTGGAGTTGGCGTTTCAACAACGGCAGGCGAGTCAACTCCCCCGGCCTTTATTGCTGCCAAAACAAATTGCCCGAATTTGTTATTGCCTTGCTTCAAAAAAGTAACACCATCACGCTGTCGTAGCTTTCTCACTTCGCCAGTATCATCTGGTCCAAATTCCATATAGCTACCATCAGGGTTTGCGAGTGCGGGCCTTGTATCAATAAATGTAGCCCCCTTCGCCACCACGCGGGCCTTCTGCAAAGCGGTCACAAGTTTCATATCTGCATCATAAGCGGCATCCCCCATTGGCGGCTCACCCAACCAAAACACTTTCACATTTTGCGCCATCAAGGCCGATACAATGGCGTCGGTGTTGGATTGATAGGCAGCAATCCATTCCGGCGTGTTAAATTTCAAACGCCCACCCGCACTGCGAATATCTTGGCGATCATTCAAACCGATCAACACCACAACCGCATTAAAGTCTTTACCGTCCATAATTTTTGGAACAGCAGTAGCCCAATTATAAACTTCAGGCCTGGTAATGGCGGAAGATTCATTGAAGCGGTTTACAATTTGAAAACTGCTGTCGTCTTGGGCCATGCGAGTAATACCCGCGCCAAGTCCGCCAGCCATTGCATCGCCAATCACTAAAACACGCGTGGTAGTAGCGGGAATTATGGGACCGACATTTTCCGGAACAACAAATGATGTTGCGGGCTCAGTTGCTTGCGATCCTATTAAAGGTGAATTCTCTTGGGCCATCGCTGCAAGCGGCACCCAAAACCAAACCACCAGAATAGAAAGAAACCTTTTCATATAATCACGCTAGCGCGCCTTGCGAATTTGCTCAAGCACCTTGACCGAAGGAATACCATCTAATGGCAACCCGCGTTTTTTCTGAAATTGTAAAACTGCTTCATAGGTTGCCGCTCCAATGCGGCCATCAACACCACCTGTAGAAAATCCTCTCGCATTGAGAAGCCGCTGCAACTCTTTGCGTTGCACAACCGTGAGATCAACCGATGCATCAGGCCACGCAGCTTGAATGAGCGCACCGCCCTTAATCCGGTCGCCCAAATGCCCAACGGCCAACGCATAAGAATGCGATTGATTATAAGCCATAATTGCCATGAAATTCTGCGTCACCAAAAATGCTGGCCCATCAATGCCTTGCGGAATAACCACAAATGCCGAAGCTTTCGGTGCATTCAATGATTGAACCGAGGCTGGCACGATGCCTAGTTTCATCCATTCTGAAACGGGCCGCCAATGGGTGCGGCCAATGAGTCCGCGATCAAACCCCTCAGGCAACTTAACCTCCCAGCCCCAGGGCCTGTCAGCCTTCCAACCAGCCTTCGCTAAATAATTTGCAGTCGATGCCAGCGCATCTTCTTTCGAGCCCCAAATATCTTTGCGGCCATCGCCATCCCAATCGGCAGCAAATGAAAGATATGATGTTGGAATAAATTGCGTATGCCCCATGGCCGCTGCCCATGACCCTTTGAAATCATTCGCTGGTCGAATGCCGCGCTTCAACATAGTGAAGGCAGCCAACATTTGTTCATTGGCAAAATCACGTTTGCGATTTGCATAAATCAGCGTGGCCAGCGACCGCATGACACCCATATTGCCTAAGTCTTTACCAAAATTAGACTCCATGCCCCATATGCCAAGCAGAACATAACGGCTCACCCCAAATTTCTTTTCAATGGCAGCCAACAGCGGCTGATGAGCAGCAGCCATTGCTTTACCAGTATCAATGCGAATAGGTGTAACAGCCTTCATCAAATAATCTGATGTGGCCTTGGTAAATTCTGGTTGCGTGGCAGCTAGCTTCAAAACGTCAGCATCAGCTTCGGTTACACCTGCAAACGCTTTGTCAAAAAGGTCACGCGAAAATCCAGCAGCTTTGATGCGCGGCCAAAGTGATTGCACAAAGCTTTCAAACTTAGCATCTGCCAAAGCCGCCTGCGGAGTGAGTGCCAACGCGAAAGCCAGCACAAATTTTTTCAGCATAATATTCTCCCACCATCAGCCACATGATTCGGCTAAGCATTCATAACAGGAGTGCACGAAAGCTAGAAATTGTGGGTAGAGTTAGGCGGTTTTGCTTTTTCTTTGAAAAGTCAAACCGCTCTAGGCAGCGTTACGTCGTTCCAAATGCCGTTCCCACGCCAGAGCTGAAGCAACTATGAAGTCCAAATCCGCATGCTTGGGCTTCCAGCCTAGAATATCACGCACCCGGTCAGCCCCTGCAACAATCGCAGCCGGGTCTCCAGGCCGGCGCGCAACCAACTTGTGGTTCACAGGTCCACCAAATGCCTTTTCAACCGCCTTGATGACTTCAAGAACCGAATAACCTTTGCCATACCCACAGTTGAAAATTCCACTTTCTCCACCACGATTGAGATGAGCCAACGCATCCATATGCGCCGAGATCAAATCGCTCACATGAATGTAATCACGAAGGCAGGTTCCATCTGGCGTATCATAATCGGTGCCAAACACATCCATTGCATGCCGTTGGCCCAATGCAGTTTGGCAGGCCACTTTAATTAAGTGCGTAGCGCGCGGTGTGGATTGACCGGAACGACCTTTGGGGTCTGCACCAGCAACATTAAAATATCGCAAGGCCACATAGTTGAGACCATAAGCCAAATGTGAATCTTGCAGCATCAGTTCAGTCATCAGCTTCGATGTGCCATAAGGTGAAATCGGCGCAGGCTTTGCCGTTTCAAAGACCGGCTGCGTTTCGGGATTGCCATAAACCGCAGCTGTCGATGAGAAAATGAATTTGCGAATACCCGATTTCACTACAGCTGCCATCAGCGCCCGCGATTTAACTGTGTTGTTTAAATAATACCCAAGTGGATCAGCAACTGAATCCGGAACGACGATTGATCCGGCAAAATGCACAACGGCATCAATTTTATGGTCCGCGATAATATTTGCAACCAAGGCTTCGTCGCCAATATCACCTTCAACAAGCTTGGCTTGCGGAGCAATCGCCCATGTGAATCCCGTCGAAAGATTGTCCAGCACAACCACATCATGGCCGGCATCAATAAGTGCCAAAACCATGTGGCTGCCAATATAACCTGCCCCACCCGTAACCAAAACCGCCATCACATTCTCCAATCCTTAACGAAGTTTCAATATCGCAAGGACTAGTTTAAAGAGAATTACACGATAGTTGCCAAGGCTAAGTGCTTGTCCATAAAGTTAAGGGTTAGTTAAAATGTTGAAGCCCATTAAAAAAGCGGTTTTTCCGGTGGCTGGCCTCGGCACAAGGTTTTTGCCTGCCACCAAAGCCATGCCCAAAGAAATGCTGACAGTGGTCGATAAGCCGCTCATTCAAATCGTAGTTGAAGAAGCACGTGAAGCTGGCATTGAACATTTGATCTTTGTAACAGGCCGCAACAAGAGCGTGATCGAAGATCATTTTGATAAACAATATGAGCTCGAATCCACTCTGCGCAATCGCGGAAAATCAATGCAGCTTGAAATATTGGAACAAGATTTGCCAGCCGCCGGGCAAACCAGTTTCACCCGCCAACAACAGCCCTTAGGCTTAGGCCACGCCATTTGGTGCGCGCGCAATATTGTGGGCAACGAACCGTTTGCAGTGCTTTTACCAGACATGATCATCAAGGCCCACCCAGGGTGCTTGGCTCAAATGGTTGAAGTTTATAATCAGCGCGGTGGTGGCAATGTGATTGCCGTTGAAGAAACTGCCTGGGACCAAGTTCATCGTTATGGCGTAGTGGCACCACGAGATTGGCATGACAATCACTTCAACGTAAAAGCCATGGTTGAAAAGCCGGCCCGAGAAAATGCGCCATCAAATTTGATAATCTCTGGCCGCTATATATTGCAGCCGGAAATTTTTGCAGAAATTGAAAAACAAAGCCCAGGTGCTGGCGGCGAAATCCAAATTACTGATGCGATGATAAATTTGATGCAGTCTCAATCTTTTTATGGCTTAAAATTTCACGGCAAAACTTATGACTGCGGCGACAAACTTGGTTTTCTCGCGGCCAATGTGGCATTCGCCTTGGAGCGCGAAGACTTAGGTCCAGCTTTCCGGCAAGTGTTGCAAGATGTGATCAGCAGCCATAATGGATTTGTGAGTTGGGATGCGAGCGCCGAACTCAATACGATATTGCGTGATTTAAAAGACGCGTCTTAAGCACTGCGCTTCGTTCCATAAAATATTTCCTGTCGCAGTCGCGCATGTGCACGCACCGCATCACCAAAGGCTGTGAACAACTTTACAGAATCTGGATTCTGCGCAGCTTTATATTCAGGATGCCATTGCGTGCCAAAAGCAAATGCCTTGGCACCCTTCACTGAAACCGCTTCAATCACCCCATCAGGCGCTACGGCTTCAACACTCAGCCCCGCACCAAGATTCTTCACACCTTGGCGGTGAATGGTATTGACCGTGGTTTCGCTTTTACCAATGACACGCTCAAGCAGTCCCCCGCTGGTGATCTTCACAGAATGGCGCGGACCATAGCGCACATCTGTATCATCTGACTGCGGCGCACGGTGATCAAGCCGGCCTTCACCCCGTTGCAACTCAGTTTCTAAACTTCCGCCCATCGCCACATTAAGTTCCTGAAATCCGCGGCAAATACAAAATAGCGGAATGCCGCGATCGACCACGGCGCGAATGAGTTTGAGGGTGGTACTGTCACGGTAATGATCATAGGGCTCATGATCAGCTGAAGGCTGTTCGCCATAAAGCGGGGGATGCACATTGGAAACCGAACCAGTCATCAGAATGCCGTCGAAATGATTGAGCAATGAATCCAAATTCAAAACATCAATCATAGAAGGGATCATCACTGGCAGAACTTTTGCAACTTCCGACAAAGCCCTCACATATTTATCACCAAGCGAATGATACATAAATCCGTGGTTTTCATAAGTGTCAGCTGGAAGGCCAACCAAAGGCAAAGAACTGGTCATCGATCAACTTTCATATTAGAGGCACCAACGTTTTCCAGATTACGCCCAAGGTCGCCGCCATTGCCAGTGTTTTCGGAATGCCAAATCTGAAGTGCAGCAATGCAAGGCCTGCAATGAGGCTGAGAATGAAACTCGCCAGATCGAACGTTTCAAAACGAGGCCACCATACAGGCACAAGGCCCACCCTGCGCTGAACCTCCCCGAAAACCACATGCAAACCAAACCATAAGGATAGATTGAGAATTACTCCCACAACCGCAGCCGTGATAGCTGAGAGGGCCCGTGAAATGCGTGGCATATTTTGCAAGTGTTGCACATAAGGTGCGCCAGCAAATATCCAAAGAAAGCACGGCACAAAAGTCATCCATAAAAAAATAATGCTTCCCACCAAGCCAGCCCAAAGGCTGCCTTGAGCTTTGGCGGCGGCGGTAAATCCTACAAACTGCCCCACCAAAATCAGCGGCCCGGGCGTTGTTTCAGCCATACCCAAACCATCCATCATTTCGCGCGTCGTAAGCCACTTATGCATCTCCACCACATCCTGGCCCATATAAGACAAAACTGCATAAGCTCCACCAAATGTGACCACAGCCAACTGCGAGAAAAAAACCGCAAGGCCGGAGAACACATGCGAGCTTCCAAAAAATTGATAGATCATTCCCAAGGGCAGCAGCCAAATTGTCGCCCAAATAGAAACAGTCTTCAAAGTTTTAGACCCAGACGGCAAAGCGGGAAGGCTTGTAAGCTCAAGCACACTGGCCTTGGCATTGAAAATTCCAATCACTGCAGCAATCAAGACGACCAAAGGAAAAGGCACAGCAAAGAAAAACAATGCGACAAAGGCAAAGGCTGCGATAGCCCAATCAATTGGCCCCTTCAAAGCTTTTTTGGAAATGCGCAACAAGGCTTGCAACACAATAACTAAAACTGCGGCCTTCACGCCCCAGAATATGTTTTCAACGAATGATGATTTTCCATAAAGGCCATATAATGCGGATAGGACAAGCATCACCACCGCACCCGGGATCAAAAACAAAAGGCCAGCGACCAGCCCTCCCTTCACACCGTGCAATCGCCAGCCAATATATGTGGCAAGTTGCATCGCTTCTGGTCCAGGGAGAAGCATGCAAAAATTTAACGCATGGAGAAATTCACGTTCGGCAATCCACTTCCGCGTCTCGACCACTTCACGGTGAATAAGCGCAATCTGGCCAGCCGGGCCGCCGAAAGAAAGTAGCCCAATCCGCCACCACACTTTACTTGCTTCGAAGAAATCAGGATTCATGAAGTCTTCCTTTGCCGTGCAATTAATCCCAATGTAAGCGCCCCAATGCGCGCCGCTGTGAAAGCTGCAGTACTGTTAAGATCGCGCTTCGGGACAAACTCAACCATTGCAAATCCAGCAATACGCGCTTTGGCTGCAACGCCTGAAATCAAATCTGTGAGTTGCAGGAAACTCAAGCCACCTGGCGATGGATACGCAACAGCTGGCATCACAGTTGAATCTAAGACATCAAGATCAAGTGAGATCACAACATCGGTATTGGGTTCGATGTGTTGCAAAACAATGTCTATGCCATTCTTGTGAATCTCCTTGCATGGCACAAGATGAACTCCCCACTTCAGCGCATCATCAAGCTCGGCTTTGCGCGCACTGCCCAATCCGCGGGCACCCGCCTGCACAATTCGCCAAACGTGGGGTTGTTCCGAGGCGCGCCGCATGGTGCTCGAAAATCCTAATTTCTCTCGGTTGCGTTCATCGCGCCAATCGATATGCGCATCAATTTGTAAAATCGTAATTGGCGGTCCGCCAGAAAACGCGGTGATGAACGGAATAGGAACCGAATCGTCGCCACCAAACATAATCGGTACAGCCCCTGCCGCTAAAATAGCTTTGGTGACAGTCTCAATTTTCTTGCGATTGCCTCTGCCATCAGCAGAGCGCGTGGGAAGATTGCCTAGATCTACTGCTTTAAATTTTGCATCAGGCAACATCGGCCCGTCAAAATCAAAATCCCAATGTTCCAACCACAAAGCATCGTCTTTAAGTGCCGCACGAAAATGATCGGCCGCTTTCGCATGCACTCTATTGTCAATGCCGCGATATGGTGTGCCATGGGGTGCTCCAAACACGGCAGCATGCGAACCCTTTGGCAACCGAGCCACAGCGGTGCCCATGAAACTCAATGTTTTGCGCGGTGTAATCATATCTTATACTGCCTTGTTCAGACCTAGGCTGCAACTTTCTCTTGCGTCTGTAGTCCCACAACTGACCATACTATGCGCGAAGCTGGCAAAACCAGCAAAGCTTCGGTGCCAGCTCCCATTTTTCCACTGAGTGAAACTTCACCACCATGCAATCTGGCGATGCGCCGGGCAATCGACAATCCCAAACCAATACCAGCGTAACTTCGGGTGGCACCCTCTTCCATTTGCACAAAACTATCAAAGGCCCGCATGGCATCTTCATCACTGATCCCGATTCCAACATCGCGGACCAATAGTCTAAACCCGCCATTATCGCCTTTCTGCATATTGACGTTGACAACCGTGTCTTGCGGCGAAAATTTTATGGCATTGGTCAAAAGATTTTGAACGACTTGTTTCAGGCGAACCAAATCACCACGCACAGTCACGTCTTCGATGAGGTGAGCAACAATTGAAATGCTGGCGCGCTCGGCTTGTTCTCGGCAAAGCTTTATTGCCGCCTCAATAATTTCTGCTGCATCACTATTTTGTTCGACCAGTTGAAATGAACCGCGCTCAAAACGCGATACATCTAAAATATCATTGATCATATTTTGCAGCTGCTGAGCATTTTCAACAATTGTGTTGAGATAGTTTTTTCGACTTTCAACCGAAAGTGTTTCGCTCTGAGGTGCGTTGAGAATTTCGCAGAATCCGACTATAGCATTAATCGGGGTGCGCAGTTCATGGCTCATTGCTGAGAGAAAATTGGACTTGGCCAATTTTGCTGTTTCCGCTGCGGCTAACGCCAATTGCGCTTGCTGTTGCAAAATTGCGAGCAGCGAACCTTCGCTTTGCCTATCAGTATTTTGAATTTTGGCAGGTGTCTTTCGCAGACCAACGCCAAATGCATTCAAACATCGGTTTACCAATGATGGACGCGACCCATGATTTTGCAAATTGCTCACTGCATGCCTTATGAAAGTCGAATCAAACCACCTACGATCTATTGTCTAGGACAGAACCGCCAGCGTCCACTATAAATCAAACTCAACTTTATTCACTCAAGAGCAACAAGATGTCTGACGTAAATTTGCCACCTGGCCACCCACCCATCAAACAACGCAAAATTGGCGTGCTGCTCATGAACCTTGGAACCCCAGAGGCCACAACCTATTGGCCAGTGCGGCGTTATTTAAAAGAGTTTCTGTCAGACAGCCGCGTGATTGAGGTGAACCCGGTGCTGTGGTGGTTTATACTCAACGTCGTCATTCTCAGCTTCCGCCCCACCAAGAGCGGACATGCTTACAAAAAAATCTGGAATATGGAGCTGAATGAATCGCCGCTTAAAACTTTTACCAGAGCCCAAGCTCTAAAATTATCCGCGGCTTTCAAGAACCCAAAACTCGTCGTCGATTGGGCCATGCGTTATGGCAATCCGCCAGTGGCAGAGCGCCTTGAGGCTTTGCACGGCGAAGGTTGCGACCGCATGGTGTTGTTTCCGCTTTATCCGCAATATAGCGCTGCAACGACAGCGACAGCTTTGGACAAAGCTTACCAAGCGCTGAAAACGATGCGCTGGCAACCAGCCATTAGAACCATCCCCCCCTATTTCGATCACCCGGCTTATATTGATGCTTTGGCCTCAAGCCTTAAAACCCACATGGCAAGTCTAAGCTGGAAGCCGGATCGCATTCTGATTGCCTTCCACGGTTTGCCACGCGAATATCTCGACAAGGGCGATCCCTATCATTGCCACTGCCAAAAAACTGCAAGATTGCTGCGTGAGAAAATGGGGCTGAGTAAAGACATGGCCCAAGTTGTATTTCAATCTCGCTTCGGCCGCGCGGAATGGTTGAAGCCTTATGCGCAAGAGACCGTGGAGAGACTTCCGGCAGAAGGCGTTAAAAACCTTTTGATCATTTCACCTGGTTTTGCCTCAGACTGTGTGGAAACGCTGGAAGAACTGGAAATAGGCTTGCAAGAAACTTTCAAAGAACGTGGCGGCGAGAGTTTTTCTGTGGTGCCTTGCTTGAACGACAGCCCAGCATCGATCAAACTTTTGCAGCAATTGGTTGACGAGGAATTAAGTGGTTGGATATGATTATTTTCATGTTCAACTCTTGATTTTCCTCTAAAACACCTTATCTCTACCTCTGGACGCGGTCGATTCGACCCAAAAGTGGAGTTTGGCGATGTTTGAAGGCAGTGGCATTTTCGTTTTAGTATTGCTGGCAGTGGTTGTGTTTTTTCTGCTGCGCTCCATCCGCATGGTGCCGCAAGGCTATCATTACACCGTTGAACGGTTTGGGCGCTACACATCCACACTTTATCCTGGCCTTGGCCTTATCGTGCCCTTCATCGACCGCATCGGCCATAAACTGAACATGATGGAGCGCGTTTTGTCCGTGCCTTCGCAAGAAGTGATCACCAGAGACAACGCCATGGTCACGGTGGATGGCGTGGCCTTCTTCCAAGTGATCGACGCGGCCAAAGCATCATACGAAGTGAACAATCTTGAAAACGCCATCCTCAACATGGTGATGACTCAAATTAGAACTGTGATGGGTTCCATGGAGCTTGATCATCTTCTCTCGCAACGCGATGAAATCAATCACCGTTTGCTCGCAACTGTCGATCAAGCCGCCCAAGGCTGGGGCGTAAAAATGACCCGCATTGAAATCAAAGATATTAACCCGCCGCGCGATTTGGTTGAATCCATGGGCCGCCAGATGAAGGCTGAACGCGATAAGCGCGCTGCAATTCTAGAAGCAGAAGGCTTGCGCGGTGCCGCCATTCTGAAAGCCGAAGGCGAAAAGCAATCCATCATGTTGCAAGCCGAAGGCCACAAGGAAGCAGCCTTCCGCGCAGCCGAAGCCCGCGAGCGTTCCGCCGAAGCAGAAGCCAAAGCCACACAATTGGTAAGTGACGCTATTTCCAATGGCAACGTGCAAGCAATCAATTATTTTGTGGCCAATAATTATATCAAAGCTCTTGAAGCCTTGGCGCAATCACCCAACCAAAAAATTCTAATGATGCCACTGGATGCAACTTCGATTCTAGGATCGATCGGCGGCATTGCCGAAATTGCCAAGGAAGCTTTTGGGGGCGGATCAAACCCGCCACTGCCACCCAAAAAACCAACTGTGCCGAGAGTTTAAAATGGAAGAATTTTTCCCCTTCGCTGGTCCATGGTTCTGGTGGATTGCCGCTGGCGTTTTGCTGTTTTTGGAAATGGCCATGCCCGGTTTCTTTATGCTCTGGCTTGCCTTTGCCGCAGCACTCACCGCAGTTGCTGATTTGCTCTTCAATTTCGGTTGGATGGGTGAAATTGTTACATTCGCACTGCTCTCTCTTGCCAGCGTTCTTTCGTCGTGGCGGTTTGTAATGAACCAGCGCAACCTGAAATCCGATAGCCCGCACCTGAACCAACGCCAAAATGCGTTCGTGGGCAAAACCTATGTGCTGGTGCAGCCAATCATTAACGGCAGCGGCAAAATCAAAGTGGAAGACGCATTGTGGGATGTAGATGGACCAGACGCCGAACTGGGAACCCGCGTGAAGGTGACGGGGGTTGCAGGCTTAAGGCTGGTCGTGGAGAAGGTTTAAGCTGGATCAGAAAGGCGCGTTTGGTCTGATTGCGGTATTGTTACATACGATGCAGTCCAGTGCTGCATGCAACACAGAGCTGTCCGATTACCTAAAACCTACTTGTTGACCGTCGCCACATAAGTGCCAGGCACTTGAATATATTCAAACGCGCGGCGTGCAACCTGTGCCGGCAAAGTGTCTCGCACCGGCGCAACATTAAAGAGTTCGGCCAAATTCATACCGATGGCCACATAAGGCTCGCGGCGGAGTTCAGCGATTGCAGGCTCGCCTTTAGCACCAAATCCGCGCGCGAAATATCCGGCGTGAAGCTCAACAAACCGCAGCGGTGAATCTTCAAATTGCTCAAACCCACTGAGCTTTAAAGCCAAGAGATATTTTTGATTGGAATAATCATTGTACGGACTAAACGTACTAACTCCATTGACCCAGGGATCATACTCCATGCGAAAATCAATTTTTTCCGCAAAGCCTGGCACTGTGCTGCGCAACATGGAAAGACTGGCACCAACGCCATTTGCGATTAAATCATTTTTTGAGAACCCGTAGACTGACGAAAAACCATCCGTCACTTCAACTACGGCCTGAACACCAAAAGCGAGCAATCCACTGGTGATGCCAGCCCCTTCAGCATTACTCCTGCTGTGGCTAATGCGCTGGTTGAAATATTCCGCGTAGAGATAAGATGCATAGGCATGGCCAAGCTTATCCATGCCCAACGAATAGGTGTCTTTGCCAAACCAACCTTCATCTTCAAAATGAAATTGCTTGTGTCCAGCCCCTTCAGCAGTCAATTCGTTATAAATAAGTCCTGCCATCACGCCGCTAAGATCAAGCCACACGTCGCCTGACTGGCTGAAGAACGTGGCTGCACTGTAATTTTCAATATTCGGCGTTTCAATGCGCCTTACAGCAGATGACAAAAAACTTTCTTCGGGTGTGGCATAAGCTGCTGGGGCAATTAAAAACGAACTTGGAGCCAGTGCAGCAGCAAGTGCCGCATCCGCACCTACGGACCATTCGGCAGTTTGAGACACCGCCGCTTGGCTCATAAATAAGCTGATGCCTAATCCGCTATAAAAGCTCAACATTCTCATAAAGAATCTCGTCACGCAGTCATCATAAACTCATTAACTTTTCGCACAGCGAGATGCAAATACTAAGTGCAGCGGCTATTACTTGTTGGTTGTCGCTGCGTAAGTGTAGGGCACTTGAATATATTGGAAGGCGCGCTGCGCAATTAATGCGGGCACTGTGTCGCGCACCGGCTCAACATTAAACAGCTCAGCCAAATTCACGCCGATGGCAAAATAGGGCACGCGGCGAAGTTCGCCAGTCGGCGGACTGCCCTTGTGACCAAAACCACGGGCGAAATAACCCGCTTGCAATTCCACAAATCGCAATGGAGAGTCTTCTAACTGCTCAAAACCACTGAGTTTTACAGCCAGCAAATACTTTTGATTGGTGTAACTATTAAACGGCTGAAACTCAGTCTGGTTGTTGCCCCATGGATTATACTCCATGCGAAAATCAACTTTCTCGGCAAGACCAGGAATTGTCGTCCGCAACGCAGAAAAACCAGCACCCAAGGCATTTGCAATCAAATCTTGATTTGAAAAGCCATATTCCGACGCAAACCCATCAGTTATTTCAATCACACCTTGAACGCCAAAGCTTAGCAAAGCGCCGGTGATTCCAGCGCCGTGTGCATCGCCCCGAGAGTGGGTAATACGCTGGGTGAAATAATCGGCATAGATATATCCACCGTATGCATGGCCCAGCTTGTCCATTCCCAATGAGTAAGTATTTTTGCCAAACCAGCCTTCATCTTCAAAATGAAATGATTTGTGACCAGCATAATCCGCGGTCAATTCTTTATACAAAATATGAGCAAGTATGCCGGTAAAATCGACCCACACATCACTCGATTGGTCGAAGAATGTGCCCACACTATAATCGCCAACGCCATTGGCTTCGATACGGCGCAAGGCAAAATGCAGAAAGCTTTCTTGTTCGGTATAAGCGGCTGGTTCAACCAAAGTGGAACTGCGAGGCAAATCATTGGCGAGAGTTAATAAAGCGGGATCAGCGACATAAGGTTCAATCTGAGCAAAATCGACAGCAGCCAGCTGCGCATCAGACCCAATGCTCCAGTCAGCGGTTTCGGCCAACGCTGCTTGGCCCATAAACAGGCTAAGGCACACGCCGCCACATAAACTTGAATATCTCATAGAATCCCGCCCAGTGAGTCTCAAAAAAGCCTTAACTTTTTTAGCTGCACAGCGCAAATTAAAAAACCATTAGGTAATTACAACTTCTGATTTAGCCAACGCCGATGCGCAACAAGTCATGAATATGCACAAGTCCGGCCGGTTTGCCTTGCGCGTCCACCACAAACACGCTGGTAATCTTGGCCGCATTTAAGCGCTCCAAGGCCTGAACGGCCAGCATATCAGGTGTGATGGTTTTCGGGTTAGCCGTCATGATGTCGTCAACGGAGTGCTGCAACAAACTTGGGCTCATGTGGCGGCGCAAATCGCCGTCAGTAATAATGCCCAGCAATCGGCCAGTTGCGGCCACCACGCCAAGGCAGCCAAATGATTTCGCCGACATCACAACCAAGGCCTCGCTCATGGCGCTGCCACTGTTAACCAAAGGCAGTGCAGAGCCACTGTGCATGATATCGCTGACATGTTTCAATTGTGCACCCAACTTGCCACCCGGATGAAATTCACGAAATGCTGCGGGCGTGAAGCCTTTATCTTCGAGCAGCGCAATTGCCAGCGCATCTCCCAAAGCCAGTTGCAACATGGTTGAAGTCGTGGGGGCTAAACCAATGGGGCAAGCCTCCAGGGCTTGCGGGCACAGCAACACCACATTAGCAGCTTTAGCCAAGCTGCTCGCTTCTTGCGAACATATGGCAATCAACGGTACTGCAAAGCGCTTGGTGTAATCCAACATATCGTGCAGTTCAGCAGACTCGCCAGAATTGGACAGTATCAAAACCACGTCCTGTGCTGTGATCATGCCAAGGTCCCCATGGCTAGCCTCGGATGGATGCACGAAACTGGCGGGCGTTCCGGTTGATGCCAAAGTCGACGCAATCTTACGCCCCACATGGCCGCTCTTGCCAATGCCAGATACAATAACGCGGCCCGCTGCCGCTCCGATCAAGGCCACGGCATCGGCAAGTGCCTCACCCAACGGCCCATCACACGAAGCCGCCAAGGCGATGAGGCCATCGCGTTCAATATTCAAAGCCCGCGCCGCCGAAGCCCGCCACTTGGCGCGGGTTTCCTGATTCACATGTTGCATCTTCATGAAAGCCTTCATAAGGCAAAATTTACCAAAAGGAAAACGCTGCAGAAACCCATCATTAACCATAACTTGGCTAGGGTGCGAAACTGCGGAGTATGGTTGTGAAAGCGTTAAAGTTAGTTCGTAGCTTAAGTTGTTTGGCGTTGCTTATGGGCAGTGCAGACTTGGCTTGCGCACAGGAAGCCGATGCCCCTGCCCCGATCCGCAAAAAATCCACTATCGATCCCTATGCAGCTATTGGCATTGATATAAGCGGCTTGCGGCTTTACCCCAGTTTAGAAATCGGCAGCACTTACACATCCAATGTGCGCCGCTCGTCATCCGCCCAAGATTCTGATTTTGCCTTGGAACTGAAACCAAGCTTGCGCTTTGAAAGCGATTGGTCGCGCCACAGGTGGAGCGGTTCTGCCTCAGGTGCCTGGCTGCACTATAAAACCTATGATGATTTATCAACACTCACTGGTAATGCCGAAACCGCATATCGCCTCGATATTCGCCGCAGCACCAAGGTTGATTTTGCAGCGGTATATTCATTAAGCGAAACCGGCACTGAAAATAACCAAGTGCCAGGCACCGCGATTGGCCCGCGCCGCGATGATAATTTCACCACATCTGCCAAACTCACCCATGATTTTGGCGGCTTGGAGGGCAGTGTTAAAACGACACTCGCGCGCAATTTATATGATGATGTGGCCTTGAGTGGTGGTGGGGCAGAAAACAATTCCGACCGCAATTATTGGGCCCCCACACTTTCTTTGCGTGGCGCCCTGACTGATGACGGGACTGCCTTTAAGCCCTTTGTTGAAGTGAACTATGCGCCACGCTTCCATGATCAAACACTGGATCGAGGTGGTCTCAATCGCAATTCGCAAGGTGTGAGCGTCTCTGTCGGCGTGGCCCTGAACCGTGGGCCGATTTGGGATGGCGAAGTGGCACTCACCTATGTGGTGCGCGACTATGCTGATGCCAGTCTTGGCACTGCACAAGGTCTGGGTGTGGCGGGTCGGATCAAATGGTCGCCCACTGATCTCACTGCATTGGAAGCCACATCGGGCTTTAGTATTGATGAAACTTCGACCGCTGGAATTTCCGCCAGCCGCAGCTGGACCACAAACCTCGATCTCACCCATGCATTGCGGGATAATCTGGATGCGAAAGCCGGGCTTGGCTTCAGCGTTCAAGATTCCGGCACCAGCATTGATACCAGCACCACCGCCAAGCTGGGCCTCGACTGGAAACTCAACCCCAACATGACGGCAGGTGTGAGTTATCAAGGCCTTTGGTTTAGTTCGGATGCAGCAGCAGGCGATTATAACGACCAACGTGTGATGACCAGCATTGTGTTGAAGCGGTAGAACGAAAAACTGACCAACCCTTCGAGACTCGCATGGGCTCGCACCTCAGGCTGTGGTACCAAACCAACCGCCCTCACCCTGTGGTGCGACCCCGTACTAGACACGGGGGAGCCTCGAAGGGTTGGTGGGATTATGATGAGGCCCCTTAGACCAACTGCAACAACTTGCCCAAGCCATCAATCTCCCGCGCTGGCTTTCCAGGAATGCGGTCAGCTACCGCAGCAATGCGCGAAAGTTTCACCACCTGATAGCCAAATTGCGCTGCCGCCTGCGCATCCCAACTGTTGGCCGAGATAAAACAAATTGATGGCGCATCTTGAATTTGCAGGCGCTGCATGGCGAGGCGGTACACCCGGCGGCTTGGCTTATACACGCCAACTTCTTCGACCGAGAGCACATGATCAAATAGTTTTTCCAATCCAGCATGGCGCAGGCTGGAATCCAACATCGATGGACTGCCGTTCGATAAAATAGCGCAACGCTTGCCCTTGGCACGAAGTGCTTGAAGTGTTGTGGCCACATCATCATAGGCATCAAGCTTCAGATAGAGCGTCATCAACTCATCGGCGAGGCCAGCTTCGGTGATGCCGTGAACTTCAAGCGTGTGATCCAGCGCCTCACGTGTCACCACCCAGAAATCAGCATGAACCCCCATCAAACTGCGAAGCCAGGTATATTCCAGCTGCTTCTGCCGCCACAACTTTGCAACATCGAAAGCCTTGTCACCAATCGAGCCCGCCAGTTTTTCAATAGGGGAGGCCACATTGAACAAGGTGCCATAAGCATCAAACACACATGCTTGAATGCCTTCAAGTTTTTGAAAAAGATCTTCCGCCATGGATCAATGTTAATCAGCCAATGGTTCCAAGGCTAGGGAAAGTTTCGAGTATCCAATACGAAAAGTTCTGCATTGAACCTGTGAGGAACATAATGCCGGTTACCACCAATGCAGCACCCATAAATTTTTCGACCAGGGCCAACTTAGATTTGAACCGCGCAAAGAAAGTGAGAAATACATTCACACTTGCTGCAGCAATCAGAAATGGAATGCCCAAGCCGAAAGAATAGACTGAAAGCAACATCGCACCCTTGGTTACACTCTCAGTATTGGCGGCAACCGTAAGAATGGCGGCAAGCACCGGGCCAATGCAGGGCGTCCAACCAAAGGCAAAGGCAAGACCCACGGCATAAGCACCGAATAATCCAAACGGTTTACTGTCCTGATGGTAACGAACTTCGCGCGAGAGAATTTGCAATTTGAACAGGCCCAAGAAATGCAAACCCATGATGATGATGAGAACACCCGCCAGTTGCGATAGCAGCGGCAAATGCTGGCGAACCGCTTGGCCGAAATAGGAAGCAGTTGCGCCCAACGCCACAAACACCGTGGTGAAGCCCAACACAAACATCAAAGCGGCCAGCAGCACATAGCGCGTGTTTAATTTAGTCTTACCGCCCCGCAAATCTTCCAACGAAGTTCCACTGATGAAAACCAGATAAGACGGCACCAATGGCAACACGCAAGGTGAGAGAAAGCTGAGAGCACCTGCAAACATTGCAGCGCCGATTGAGACATTGAGATCCATGCGTGCTCTGTGCCATCAAATGTCAGATCAAGCAATGCAACACTTAATCCCAGTGTTGTCACTGAGCGGCCCTTCGAGGCCCGCTTAGCCGAAAACCCGAGAGGGTTTTGCGGCATAGCGGGCTCCTCAGGGTGAGGATTCTGGCATTCCCTCACCCTGAGGTGCGAGCCCTTGCGAGCCTCGAAGGGCTGGTGGACTTGTCTTCATACTTCCCCAAAAATTCCTCAACCGCCAATTCCCGCATATCAACCACCACCTCAGCCAGCCGGTCATGGGACCAATCCCACCATGCCAACACAAGGATACGGGTGCGAATTTTTTTCGGGAAGCGCCATTTAATGCGTTTTGCCGGAACCCCCGCCACCACAGCAAAAGCTTCGACATCCTTCGTCACCACAGCTCCTGCCGCAATCACGGCACCGTGGCCAATTTTGCGTCCGGGCAAAATAATTGCACCATGCCCAATCCACACATCATGGCCAATGTCCACCAAGGCAGATTTGCGCGCTTCACGAAAATCCTTGTCAAGCTTTGCATAGAGAAAATACTCATTTGGACGATAGCTAATCTTGTGTTGTGAAATACGTTCCATTGGATGATGAAGGGCATTGATCCGCACATCCGAAGCCACCGCGCAAAACTTGCCAATCTTCGCGTAAATAATTTCCGTGTGGCGCTCTATATATGAATAATCACCCAGCACTGTCTCGGCCATCAACACCCGCTCAGCCACATCAGTAAATTGGCCAAGTTCACAATTGCGCAGTGTTGATGAGGAATGCACGCGAGGAGAGCCATCGCGCGGCGCATTGGCAGCATGTCTTTTCTGTTCCATGATCAGACCATAACAAAAAAGCCGCTCAGAAACAGAGCGGCTTTTGAAACTGATTTAGAAAACTTAAGCAGCTTTGGGCGCAGCTTCAACTCTCTTGGTGATGGCGGCCTTGAGCTTGCGCAGGCTGATAGAAAGATCATCTTTCTTGGCTTTCAGCAAAAATGCATCCAAACCACCACGATGCTCAACCGACTTCAGAGCATGGGCTGAAATGCGCATATTGTAAGAGAGGCCCATGGCTTCGCTCATCAAGCTCACTTGACACAGGTTTGGCAAAAAACGAGTCTTGGTTTTGTTATTGGCATGGCTGACTTTGTTGCCAGCCTGCGGGCCCTTGCCAGTTAATTCACAAACACGCGACATAAGTATCTCCATACAATAGAACCAGCCGGAAATAGGTTTTCCAGCTCCCGTTGGGCCTCCTATAGGGGCCAAGATTTCGAAGGTCAAGAAAGAACAGCTTATTTACACGCTCAATAAATGACTGCCAACCCTTCGAGGCTCGCGGAAGTGCTCGCACCTCAGCGTGAGGGATATTTAATGAGCCCCTCACCCTGAGGTGCCCACTATGCCGCAAAACCCTCTCGGGTTTTCGGCTAAGTGGGCCTCGAAGGGTTAGTCGCTACAAATGTGGATTTTTCAATTTGGCACAGATGGTTAACGCCAAAACTCATTCTAACCTCTAATTCTGCTTCCCGCAATTCGCCCTTGTGCCTACCACAACCCAACCCACAACCTATGGCGTGAACAAAGGCGGAAAACCTGCCCAACAGCGATTCGGGCGCTGTATGTTCCGCATGGGAACGTTTAGTTAATTTTGTAAATGGTTTGAACAGTTTGCAAACATCACTTGATTAACCATAGACCGGCATTGGTTAAGATTAGCGGTGCTTAATTACCGCTGCCTGAGAGATTTTAGACCCTAAGTCGAAATGCCATTTTCCAAAACATGCTTTAAATCAAAGGAACAAAAACTGAATCCCGCTCCTGAAGCGATTCGGGCGTGGTTCGTTCTTGTTTGAATCTAAAGATTAGGGGGCTGGTTCAAAACACTACACCCAAACGCTGTCAGTCCCGCCCCCGCCTTCGCAAGGACAGGCTTCGGCGGGAATCCAAGTTTAATTTGATGGTCACATAAATAGTTGAGTTCCTGCCTTCGCGGCAATGACGAACTGTGTTTAGATGGAACTCCAAAAACTGAGTCCTCCTCCCCATGCCACCCAACCGCCCCGTCACCGCCGTCCTGGGGCCTACGAACACCGGAAAAACCCATCTCGCTGTCGAGCGTATGTTAGCCCATGGCAAAGGTATGATTGGCTTGCCCTTGCGTTTGCTGGCGCGCGAGATTTATGACCGCGTGCGCGCCAAGCTAGGAGATCAAGCCGTAGCCTTGATCACCGGCGAAGAAAAAATAATTCCCATCGAACCGCGCTATTGGGTCTGCACTGTAGAGGCTATGCCGCCAGATATTGAAGTGCCGTTTCTGGCCATTGATGAAGTGCAGCTCTGTGCTGATTTTGAACGCGGCCATATTTTCACAGACCGTGTGTTGCACCGGCGTGGAACCGAAGAGACCATGCTGATGGGGGCTGCCACCATGCGGCCTATTCTGGAAAAGCTTATCCCGCATTGCACATTCGTAACCCGGCCAAGGCTTTCCACCCTTGCTTATGCAGGCCAGAAAAAACTCTCGCGGCTGCCGCGCCGTACAGCCATTGTCGCCTTCACGGCGGAAATGGTTTACGCGGTGGCCGAATTGATCCGAACCCAACGCGGCGGTGCCGCCGTCGTCTTGGGCGCACTTTCCCCGCGCACCCGCAATGCTCAAGTCGCCCTCTATCAATCTGGCGATGTGGATTACATCGTGGCAACCGATGCCATTGGCATGGGCTTAAACATGGATGTGGACCATGTCGCCTTTGCTGCCACCCGCAAATTTGATGGTTTTCAATTCCGCAATCTAAACCCCGGTGAATTAGGCCAAGTGGCAGGTAGAGCAGGCCGCTATATGAATAATGGCACTTTTGGCGTGACGGCAGATGCTGAACCTTTCGATCAAGGCATGATCGACCGTCTTGAAAATCATAATTTCGATTCGGTGCGCATGTTGCAATGGCGCAACCGTGACCTGGATTTCAGAACATTGGATGGCCTGCGCAAATCCCTCGGCACGCTCCCAAAAACCGATGGCCTCACCCGCGCTCAAGATGCGCCCGACGTGCGCGCTTTGGAAGCCATGTGCCGCGATAGCTCCATCCTGAACTTAATTAAAACTGCCAAAAATGTGATGCGCACATGGGAAGTCTGCCAAATACCTGATTACCGCAACATATCCCCAGCCGAGCATGCGCACTTGGTGGGCCGCATTATCCATGATCTCCACACCGGGCACGGGCACATTTCTGAGGATTGGTTTTCGAAGCAACTGGCTTTGAGTGATAATATGGAAGGCGGCATTGATGCCTTGTCCACCCGCATTTCACATGTGCGAAGCTGGACTTTTATTGCCAACCGCTCTGATTGGCTGGAAGCACCATTATATTGGCAGGCGCGGGCCAAAGAGATTGAAAATAAATTATCAGATGTTTTGCATGAAAAGCTAACTCAGCGTTTCATCAATCGCAGAAGCAGTGTATTGATGCAGCGTCTGGCGAAAAAGGAAGGCTTGATGACGAACGTAGAAGATGGCGGCGAAGTTAAAATTGAAGGCGAATTTGTTGGCCGTATCCAAGGGTTAAATTTCACTGCAGATACGGCCGGCGAAGCTGACGCCAAACTGCTGAAAACCGCAAGCCTTGCTGCTGTGACCGAAGAAATAGGCAAACGTGCCAAATCCCTCGCCATGACGACCGATACGGATTTGAAACTTAATCGCAGTGGCGAAATCATTTGGGCGGGCAATGTGGTGGGCCGCGTGTTTGCTGGCGATCATGCGCTGCGCCCGCGCGCCGATGTTGTGGCCCATGATGTGCTGCAAGGCGCAATCCGAGATGAAGTGCGCGAGCGCTTGCAGAAATTTGTGACCCGATATTTGGCAGCTTTGCTTGAACCGCTGATCAAGTTGGAAGAAGCCGAGGGCTTTGAAGCCTTGGCACGTGGGCTGGCATTTCGCATCGTTGAACATTTTGGCGTATTGCCGCGCGAAACTGTGGTCGAAGAAGTAAAGGCGCTCAGCCAAGATGATCGCGCGAAGCTGCGTGGCGCTGGTGCTCGCTTTGGTGCCTTCCACGTGTTCTTGCCCGCACTGTTAAAGCCAGCCGCAACCGATATGCGCCTGCTGCTGTGGTGGTTGCAGAAGAATAAAGGTGAAGCAGATGCTGGCGTTGTTTCAGCGCCACCTGCAAATGGTCTCACCTCAACGACAGCAGACCTTTCAAACCCCGAAGGCTTCTATGCCATTTGCGGATATCGCGTCTGTGGCAAACGCGCCGTTCGCGTTGATATGCTGGAGCGCCTCTCCGATTTGATCCGCGACCGCGTGTTCTGGAAACCTCGGATTCCAGAAGAAAAGCGCCCCGCAGGTGCCATTGAAGGTGGCGGCTTTAGCGTAGTGTCTGACATGATGTCGCTGGTTGGCTGTTCTGGCGAAGAGTTTGAAGAAATTCTGGTGAGCCTCGGCTTCCGCGCGCAAAAGAAAATGGTGCCAAAGCCAAATGTTGTTTTGGTGCCTGTGATTGTTGCAGAAGCGGCCCCCGAAGCGCAAATTGAAGCGCCAACCGAATCTATTTCAGAACCGCCTGTCGAACCTGTTCCACCAGAAATGATCGAGATCAATGTCTGGTGGCCAAAGGACACAGGCCCCTTCCGCAAAGCTCCAGAGCGCCCGGCCTTTAAAAAACGCGAGGCTCCAGCCGGTGGTGCTGAAGCCAAACCTCAATTTAATCGCCGCGATAAATATAAACCAAACCGCGCTCCCGAACCTGTGCGCCCGCCGCCGCGCCCGCCCAAGCCCGAGAAACCTTTGGACCCCAATTCGCCTTTTGCAGCCTTGGCCGCATTAAAGGCCCAAATGAAGCAGGGCTAAACTGACCCAGCGCATTGACAAATGGTTGGTCTATGCTCGCTTCGCGAAGCACCGAAAGCTCGCCAAGGCACTGGTTGAAGGCGGCCATGTTCGGGTGAACCGCGAGCGCGTGACCAAGATTAGCCACGCAGTTAAACCAGATGATGTGCTGACGCTAGTTTTGCACAATGAAGTAAAAGTGGTGCGGGTTTTGGGTGAATCAGTGCGCCGAGGCTCTGCGCCTGAAGCAAACCTGCTCTACGAAATTCTCAATGCTGAAGCCTCCACACAAAAAATGGGTGCATTGAATCATTCCCTCGGCTAATTGTCTCGCCAGCAACTAAAATAGTGGATCAAAATGACCTATATCGTCACTGAAAATTGCATCAAATGTAAATATATGGATTGCGTGGAAGTGTGCCCCGTAGATTGTTTCTACGAAGGCGAAAACATGCTGGTGATCCACCCCGACGAATGCATCGACTGTGGCGTTTGTGAGCCTGAATGCCCCGCCGATGCTATTAAGCCCGACACTGAGCCTGGCCTCGACAAGTGGCTTAAAATAAACACCGAATACGCGCCCATTTGGCCCAACATCACGATAAAACGCGATGCGCCAGGTGATGCCAAGGAGTTTGACGGTGTTGCAGGCAAATTTGACACGCATTTTTCGCCTGAACCCGGCGAAGGAGATTGACACTTAAATTAGCGATTATTAACCATAATCCCCAGAAATCATCATTTTACGGTCGAAATTCGACCGTACACGGACGGTCGCGTCTTTAATTTTCCTTAAATTTGTGCTATGCACTCGTTATGTAGTCAAAACCACGCAAGTTTCATGATCCGGGCCTTCAAGCTCGGATTTTTTAACGCCCGGAAACAAAA
>JANOUE010000068.1:0-19910 GCA_031416755.1 Hyphomicrobiales bacterium | reverse complement strand
CTGCCACTGATGTATTGCTACACCCGTTCGACTTGCATGTGTTAAGCCTGCCGCCAGCGTTCGTTCTGAGCCAGGATCAAACTCTCAAGTTTGAAACAGCTCGATAATGGTAAACCATTATCATGTGATCGCAATGCGTATTAAATTGACGAGAGTATAATGTACACTCGATGTTTCCATCGAAGCTTTATTAGCTCTCTAAATATAAACGCAAACGACTATGTTTCGGTTGTTCAATCTGTTACCAGACCGAACCGCCAGGACACGCGCCGCCTGCGCTTCTCTTTCTTTCGTTTACAATGTCAAACAGCGGGGAGCTTATTCGGCTCCGATAAGCGACAGACAATTCCTTACTCCCGGTTCCCTTTTCAGGGATGCCGGCAGATTGGAGCGCCGATCGCATCTTGAATTTCCATGAGGCCGTAGACGCTAACCGTGCGCCCCAGGCCCTCAGTGAGCGGGTTATAGGTCGAGGCCCCTCCAAGTGTCAAGCATCGTTTTAAAAAAATTCATTATAATTTTAAGTTATTGAAATATAACAATTAAAGACAGGCACCCAGGTTGATAATCCGGCTTTTTTGATCATCCAGCCAAATTTTTTTGAACTGTTTTTGGATTTATCGTCGAATTTCCAAGTCCAGCGGACGGCCTGTGGCGCAATTGACATGAAATTCTGCCTGAGAAAGGCAAATGAGCTGTTGGATTCCAGCTGTTGTGGTTAACGAATTGGAAATATCCCCATGTCATCTTTAGCATTGGCTTTGCCTTATTCCGGTCTCATATTTGCTGCCTAACAGGTTGACAGAGCTGGGCGGTAAGTGCGATGTCGGCGCAGTTGCGAATTTATGCGCGTATTGAGGGGGTTTTTGGGGTTGAGAAAACCAGTGTTAAATCGGCAAGTTATAAGGCAGCCTGTTAGAAGCAGACTGGTGCCTTTGCCTGACGAATTTGACCCTATTGATTTGGAAACTTCTTTTCTCGAGGAAAACACCCACCACCGCTGGCTTCTAACGAGTTGTATCGCCGGCATTACTGGAACGCTTATTATCGGCGGCGTTGTATTGGGGCTGTTTGGCCATAATGCCAGTCCACCAGACGCTTTGGCGGCTATTGATCCCGAAACCCAAATCGCAACCAGTGCAACACCAACAGCTCAAGCCAATCTCAAATCTGCAACATCTCCAAAAACTGAAGTTATTGCCGAGCGTGATTTGAATGGTGGCTTTGCCTATCCTGAAGTAACAATCGATGAACTGCCCTACGGCAATGAGCAAACCACGGTCTTGGATGCTGAAATTCAATCGGTTACCAATGAAAACGAAAACATAACGACGATCTCAAAAACGCCGCCACCTGAACCGGTCGATGAAAGCTTCGAACTGGCCAAGGGCACAACACTGGTACAGGAACTTAATAATCGCGGTGTTTCGAAAGCCACGGCTCAGGCACTCATAGCTGCAATCGAACCCGTCATGCCATCTAGGCTCATTAAAGCCGGCACAAAGTTTGAGGTTACCTTCGATCGCCAGATCGATTTCTATGGCCGCGAAGTGACCTTCCCCGTGGAACTGACATTTAAACCAGGACCGAGTGAAACCATTACCGTTGATTCGGATGAAGATGGCCAGTTCACAGCACAAATTGATGGCAAGTTGGATGGTTCGAAATCACAATATGCTGAGAAGCCAACGATCAATCAATTCAGAACTCGCACCCAAGTTGGTGCAAGCCTTTATACAACTGCCAAAGATAATTTGGTTCCAGATTATATCGTCTCCGAGTTCACGCGCGTGTTCTCATATGATGTGGACTTCCAGCGCCAAGTTTCAGGCAACGACACGTTCGAGCTATTCTATGGAAAATCTCTGGCAGGCTCGTCAAGCAAACGCAAAGTTCTGCACTACGCAAAACTCACCAATGACGGTGTTACAAAAGCCTATTTCCGTTTCACCAGCTCTGATGGGCAAACCAATTACTTTGACGAAAATGGTCGCGGCGCATCACGAGCTCTTTTGAAAACTCCAATTTCAGGTGCCCGCTTAACATCTGGCTTTGGCATGCGCCGCCACCCGCTTCTTGGCTATTCTAAGATGCATGAAGGTGTAGACTTCGGCGCACCACAAGGCACACCAATTCACGCAGCAGGTTCAGGCGTAGTAACTATCGCTGGCCGCCATGGTGGCTATGGCAACACAATTGTCATTCAACACACAGCAAAATTCAAATCCCTCTACGCCCACCAAAGTCGGTTCGCTCAGGGAATCAGGCCCGGCGTTCATGTAAATCAGGGTCAGGTTATTGGCTATGTGGGTTCAACTGGCCGGTCTACCGGCCCACATTTGCATTATGAAGTGCGCATCAATGATCGCCCCACCAACCCAACCACAATCCGAGCAACCGGTGGCAAACAATTGGCAGGCAAAGATTTGCAAAACTTCCGTGCCAATAAAATAAAAGTTCTGGCATTAATGCAAGATGCACCTTCTGCAACCCAAGTGGCCCAAGCTAATCCTTAATGCGATAGAGTTATGAGTTTGACTTTGCATCCATAGCGTTATATTGCTTGAAATATAACGAAAGCAACCCAATGAAAATTCTACGCTCGATTATCGCCATTAGCATTATCCTTACCAGCATCGGCACAGCCCATGCCGCCGGCATCAGTGTCTTTGCCGCGGCCAGCATGAAAACCGCACTCGATCAAATCGTCGCTGTCTGGACGGAAAAGACCAGTGCTGAAATTACGGTGACATACAGCTCCTCAGCTACTCTGGCCAAGCAGATCGAACAGGCAGCCCCCGCTGATATTTTTATCTCTGCAGATTTGGCGTGGATGGATGAGCTTGCAAAAAAGCATTTGATCAAATCAGAAAGCCGTAAAAACCTGGTTGGCAACACGCTTGTGCTTATCGAAGCTAAAGGTGCAAATCTCGATTCGAAAATAGAAAATCTCAGCGCCACTCTGGGAGATGAAAAAATCGCTTTAGGTGATGTGAAATCCGTACCGGCCGGAAAATATGCCAAAGCAGCTTTGGAAAACCTCAATCTTTGGGCGGCAATCGAGCCTCATATCGTGATGCAAGAAAACGTGCGCAGCGCTTTAGCTTTGGTGGCGCGAGGCGAAGCCAAGCTAGGGATTGTTTATGCGAGCGATGCCAAAAGCGAAGTCAAGGTAGATGTGCTAGCCATTTTTCCAGACTCCACTCATGCCAAAATAATCTATCCAGCCGCACTCATCTCAGCGTCTAAAAATACTGGGGCTCAAAGCTTTCTTGATTTTTTATCTTCCGCTGATGCACAATTGATCTTTGTGCAAAATGGATTCACACTGCTCAAGTGATTTTTTCCACCGCAGAATGGACAATTATAAATCTAAGCCTCAGCGTCGCCCTTTTGGCGACGCTTATGTGTCTGCCAATTGGCATTAGCATAGCTTGGCTGCTCGCCCGCAAAAATTTTTGGGGCAAAACAATTCTAAACAGTGTCATTCACTTGCCCTTGGTCTTGCCCCCAGTCGTGACCGGTTATTTGCTTTTGCTGACGTTCGGAAAAAACGGAACCGTTGGAAAATTTCTTTTAGAATATCTCAATTTCACATTTGCATTCCGCTGGACCGGAGCTGCCCTTGCGGCTGGCCTAATGGCATTGCCATTGATGGTGCGTGCGGTTCGACTATCAATGGAAGCCATAGACCAGAACTTTCTGGATGCAGCAGCCGTTTCCGGCGCATCACGGTTTCAAACTTTCGCTCTGGTGATTTTTCCATTGTCTGCACCTGGAATTGCAGTTGGAACCATACTCACTTTTATCAAAGCCCTTGGTGAATTTGGTGCCACCATCACTTTTGTGTCCAGCATTCCAAATGAAACTCAAACGCTTTCACTGGCCATCCACAGCCTGTTACAAACGCCCGATGGCGACCCTGCTGCATGGCGACTCATCATAATCTCATTGGGCCTTGCAACCGGTGCCTTGCTGATTTCCGAACAGGTTGAAAAATA
The DNA here is from genome assembly GCA_031416755.1 of Hyphomicrobiales bacterium. Taxonomy (GTDB): domain Bacteria; phylum Pseudomonadota; class Alphaproteobacteria; order Rhizobiales; family Aestuariivirgaceae; genus Aestuariivirga. The sequence continues at coordinate 15,909 of JANOUE010000068.1, read as the reverse complement.
TTTGCTCCAGCGGATCAAGCCGCCACGCCATTAGAACTTAGCAAATTTTTGCGCGACCAGCAGATCTGCTGCAGCTTGTAATTCATGAAACAAAGCGATTACGCGCATTCCTTGTTCTGTAATTTTTGCACCACCACCACCACTGCCACCAGCCGCAGTTTCAACAACGGGCACCTTAAATATCTGGTTCGTCTCTTCAATCAAAAGCCACGCCCGGCGGTAAGACATATCCATGGCCCGCGCCGCAGCTGAAATTGAACCCGTTTCTGCAACCATCTCAAGCAACCGCACTTTGCCAGCGCCCAAGCGCACACCTTTTCCAAAATCAACTTTAATGGCAGCTTTTATGGTCTTGGTCATATGCCTTCATATCAGATAGGTTCACAGCCGCGAACTCTTTTGAAAGGGCACCGAGAATGGCACCGCAACCGCCCGACGCAAGCGCTGTAAGAAATGGTGAACCATCACCATTTTGCAAGCTGATGGCGCACGCTTTAAAACCCTGGCCCGCAATGTCGCAGTCGAACGCTAGACCGTGAATTCAATGCAGCGTCTTCACGGCAGGCAGCCTTGCATCAGCACCCACCACCACCCCATTGAATGTCAGTTTCGCATCCTTCACGCCAACTTCCACCACATCACCGTCTTTCACGCGACCAGCTAAAATTTCCTCGGCCAATGAATCTTGAATGGACTTCTGAATGACGCGCTTCAAAGGCCGCGCTCCATAGGCCGGGTCGAAGCCTTTCTCTGCGAGCAAAGCGCGGGCCTCGGGCGTCAGGGTCACATCAATTTTGCGCTCCACCAAAAGCTTGCGCAAGCGCTGCATTTGAATATCAACAATTGCCCCCATCTGATCCCGCTTCAAACGATGGAACAGAATAATCTCGTCCAAGCGGTTGAGAAACTCCGGCCGGAAGGCGCCCTTCACAACACCCATCACTTGCTCTCGCACCTCATCAACATCTTGGTTTTCACCAAGCGCCACGAGATATTCAGAGCCCAAATTTGATGTCATGATGATTAAAGTGTTTTTGAAATCCACCACACGGCCCTGACCATCAGTCAGGCGGCCATCATCAAGCACTTGCAACAGCACATTAAATACATCGGGGTGGGCCTTTTCAACTTCGTCAAATAACACCACCTGATAAGGCCTCCGGCGCACCGCTTCCGTGAGCGCTCCGCCTTCGTCATACCCCACATAGCCAGGAGGCGCACCGATCAGACGCGATACAGAATGCTTCTCCATATATTCCGACATATCAATGCGCGCCATGGCGTGCTCATCATCAAAGAGATAAGCTGCCAGCGCCTTGGTCAATTCAGTCTTGCCTACACCCGTTGGGCCTAGAAACAGGAATGAGCCGATCGGACGGTTAGGGTCTTGCAAGCCAGCCCGTGATCGCCGCACCGCTGTAGCCACAGCTTCAACGGCTTCTTCCTGCCCAACAACACGCTTGCTCAACTCAGTTTCCATTTGCAGCAAACGATCGCGCTCACCTGCCAACATTTTATCAACAGGAATGCCAGTCCAGCGCGAAACAACTTGTGCAATGTGCGATTCGGTTACGGCCTCTTCCAGCATTTTCGAGGAGCCTTGCTCTTCAGCAGCGGCGAGTTTCTTTTCCAAACCCGGAATGGTGGCATAAGCCAGTTCACCAGCCTTAGCGAAATCACCTTTGCGCTGAGCCAATTCCAAATCGCGCCGCGCGACTTCTAACTCCTCTTTTACTTTGGAGGCTGATGCGATTTTATCTTTTTCCGCCTGCCAATTGCGTGTCATCACAGCAGACTTTTCTTCAGTCTCGGCCAATTCCTTCTCAATCTTGAGAAGCCGATCCTTTGAGGCCGCATCTGTTTCCTTCTTCAAGGCCTCGCGCTCAATTTGAAGCTGCATAATGCGGCGATCAAGCTCATCCAGTTCTTCAGGTTTTGAATCAATCTGCATGCGCAAGCGCGATCCAGCCTCATCCATCAAATCAATGGCTTTATCCGGTAGAAACCGATCTGAAATATAGCGGTTGGAAAGTTGGCTTGCTGCAACGATGGCCGAATCCGAAATCCGCACCCCATGATGCAATTCATATTTTTCTTTGATGCCGCGCAAAATGGAAATTGTATCTTCCACACTGGGTTCATTCACAAAAATCGGTTGGAACCGCCGCGCCAAGGCGGCGTCTTTCTCAACATGCTTGCGATATTCATCGAGCGTTGTAGCACCCACGCAATGAAGCTCTCCGCGCGCCAAGGCAGGCTTAAGCAAATTGGAAGCATCCATCGCCCCTTCTGCCTTGCCAGCCCCAACAAGCGTGTGCATTTCATCAATGAACAAAACAATGCCACCAGCCGCAGCAGTGACTTCCGAGAGCACGGCCTTCAAGCGCTCTTCAAATTCACCGCGAAATTTTGCGCCCGCAATCAGCGAGCCCATATCCAATGCCATCAGCTTTTTATCTTTAAGGGATTCCGGCACGTCGCCTTTAATGATGCGCAAAGCCAAGCCTTCTGCAATCGCCGTTTTACCAACACCGGGCTCACCGATCAAAACCGGATTATTTTTCGTGCGCCGCGAAAGAACCTGAATAGTGCGCCTGATTTCCTCGTCACGTCCAATCACCGGATCAAGCTTGCCTTCGCGGGCAGCCTCGGTCAGATCGCGAGCATATTTCTTAAGAGCGTCATAACCCTGCTCTGCCGAAGCGGAATCAGCCGTGCGGCCTTTGCGAATATCATTGATCGCCGTGTTTAATCCTTGCGCCGTAACACCCGCCGCCTTCAAAACTTTTGCAGCATCGGAAGGTTCAACCACCAAAGCTTGCAGCAAGCGCTCAGCTGAAACAAACGAATCGCCCGCCTTGCTCGCAAGCTTCAAACCCGTTTCAAACACGCGGGCCATTTCCGGCGACAAATAAACTTGGCCAGCCCCACCTCCAGAAACTTTTGGCATTTTGGCAAGTGCGGCCTCGACGTTGGCCAGCGCCAAGCGCGCATCCCCGCCCGCAGCTTTAATTAAGCCAGCGGCCAGCCCTTCCTCATCATCAAGCAGAACTTTCAAAACATGGTCTGGGGTAAATTTTTGATGGCCTTCGCGCAAGGCCAAACTTTGAGCCGATTGAATAAAGCCGCGCGACCGCTCAGTATATTTTTCAAAATCCATAACAAACTCCTGTCAGCACGCTGGATCAAACCCCGTAGGCATAAGATCCGGCACCTTATAAAGCTGCATATGGGGTGACTTGTCCCATCCTCAAGCCACAGACGAAAATTTATTCCGGCGCGTTTGAACCATCATCCACTGGGGCTTCTGCTTCCACGCGTGGCTTGCGAACCCGTGGCTTGCGAATGGGTGGAGCATTTTCCAGAACAGCCGCAACAGCCTCAGGTCCATCCACCGCAGCGGGTGTTGGGCGTTGCAAGAATGATGGCGCTTCCCACTGGCCGTCTGCTTCAGTTACCATTGGGGCTGGTGCCGGCGTGAATTCGGCAGCACTTTCGTTTGCCACAGCCGGACCTTGCTCGCCAGATCCATCACGGTTTTCAGCAGTGCGATTGTTGCGATTATTATTCGGCCACCTTGGGCGGAAATTACGCGCATTATTGTTATTCTCACGAAAATTATTGTTGCGATTTTGCCGCGGTTGCTGACCTTCGCCTTGCGGCACATTCGGATCAACCGGCCCGCCTTCCAAAGTCTGGCCGCCTTCAGCTGCAACATCTAAATTACTGCCTTCACCTTCGCCTTCTGCACCGTCTTCAGAACCTTCTTCGTCAAACTCTTCTTCGCCCAATTTGCGCGACATAATCAAAGATTGGCCAATCGGCTGATTGGCGGCCCACAAGCGGTAATAATGCTCCGCATGCTGATAATAATTTTCAGCGGCAACAGTATCGCCAGAAGACTGTGCGTCACGGCCAAGTTGCATATATTTTTCAGCAATCGTCTGCGTGGTGCCGCGCAATTTAATGTCAGGCCCGTTGCTGTCAAAAACCTTGTTCGAGCCACCGCCCCCAAGATTACCACCACCGCCAGTGTTACGCCGGTTATTATTGTTATTCCGATTGCGATTGCGGTTTTTATTATTGCTGTTCGGGTTCGAGCGAATAAAATTATTGTTCACGAAAAATATCCATCCTCAAAGCAAAGTCCGAAAGCGCAAATGAAACATTTGCACCAAGGATTGCAGTTTTAAGTTAAAGCCAAACAAGAGCAGAATAAACACCTTGGTTGAAACAACACCCTGCCAATACAATCACTATCCATTTGGAAGCGTTGTTCACCAGCTGCGGGATCAATTGCAATAACGTGCGCGATTGGTCGCAAATGGCAATGGGGATATGAAAGGATTATAGCTGAGTTTGGTGAAAACACCAAAGGCTTTTTTTAGCCAAATATTAAAGCCCGAACATGCCCACCCAAATCCTTGCGCCAAGCCACTAAAGTCAAATCATATGTTTTAAAAATTGTCACTACATCAGCCTGTTGACCGGCCCCAATTTCAACGGCAATCTCGCCTTTGTCGCTTAAAAATCGGCCAGCATCCGCCGCAATAGCCCGGTAAGCAAATAGCCCATCAGCTCCACCATCCAAGGCCAAATGCGGATCATAGGCTTTAACATCCACCTCAAGTCCAGCAATGTCGCCATGGGGAATGTATGGTGGATTGGAGACGATAAGATCAAAGCTCCCGTGCAGCCCGCTAAACCAAGAGCCCAGATGCAAATGCAGCCTCCCACTCACGCCATTTGCCAAACCATTCACTTTCGCCACATGCAACGCATCAGCTGAAACATCAACGGCCACGCCTTCAAAGGCAGGCCGCTCAGCAAGCAAACTAATCAGAATGGCCCCACTGCCGGTGCCAATATCGAGAATGCGCAGCGGCAAATTGCTGTGCCGTTCTAATATCAGTTCTATTAAAGCCTCGGTATCAGGTCGGGGATCAAGCACGGCCGGGCTAACTTGAAACGAGCGGCCAAAAAACTCACGCACCCCCAAAATGCGCGAAACAGGTTCATGGGCCAACCGCCGCCTGATATAGTTTGAAAATCTCTCAAGACTGGTGGCGGACAAGTTTTTTTCAGGCATCGCAATAATTTCTTCGGGTGAAAAACCCGAAGCTGCCTGCAACAGCAGCCGCGCATCCAAAGCTGAGCCAGCTATATCAGCAGCAATCAGGGCCTTGCGTGCTGCTGCCAGCTGGCTTGCTATGGTATCAGGCATCTTGATCAATCTGCGCTAACAAATTGGCCTGATGTTCAGTGATCAATGCCCGCACGACATCTTCAAGCCCTGGTCCTTCCACAATTTCCGGCAGCTTATAGAGTGTCAAATTGATGCGGTGGTCCGTAAGCCGCCCTTGCGGAAAATTATAGGTGCGAATGCGTTCCGAGCGATCACCCGAACCTACCTGGTCTTTACGCGCAGCAGAACGTTCAGAATCGATGCGCTCGCGCTCGCGCTCAAACAGCCGTGCCCGTAAAACCTTCATGGCTTTGGCTTTATTTTTAATTTGCGACTTTTCGTCCTGCTGCGAAACCACAACGCCTGTTGGAATATGGGTGATGCGCACGGCACTATCAGTTGTATTCACTGATTGACCACCAGGCCCAGAAGACCTGAACACATCAATGCGCAAATCCTTATCTTCAATCTTGATATCAACTTCTTCGGCTTCTGGCAGCACCGCAACGGTGGCAGCCGAGGTGTGAATGCGCCCTTGCGTTTCTGTGGCTGGCACGCGTTGCACACGGTGAACACCAGATTCAAATTTCAAATTGGCATAAGCACCAGAGCCAAAAATATTGGCAATAATTTCCTTATAGCCACCATGTTCGCCGTCCGAGGCTGAAATAATTTCAACCTTCCAACCACGAAATTGTGAATAGCGCTGATACATGCGAAATAAATCGCCAGCAAAAATTGCCGCCTCATCGCCGCCCGTGCCAGCGCGAACTTCAAGAATAACATTGCGCTCATCGGCCGAATCTTTTGGCAGCAGCAGTATACGCATCTCTTGCTCGCAAACTTCAATGCGGGCTTCAAGCGCTGGCTTCTCGGCTTCGGCCATTTGCGCTAATTCGCCACCACCTGCCAACATTTCAGCTAGCCCTTCGCGCTCTTCATAAGCGGATTTTAATTTGCCTGCACCCTTAGCCATGGGCTCAAGTTCAGCATAGTCTTTGGAGAGTTTTACAAAAACCTCGCCCGTGGCTCCGCTGGAAAGCGCGTGCTCCACTGAGGCAAAGCGTTCCAAAATACGATCAAGTTTTTGAGTGTGAAGTGCAGGCATGGGTGCACTCCTAGCGCACCCAGCCTGCATTCGCAAAAGGAATGCTTAGTTCTTAATTTCGAGGGCAGAAACATCCAGTTTCTCGCCCACAAGAATCTGGCCGGCTGGTCCGAGCACGCCTTTTTCTTGACCGTCAATCAAATAAGCCAAGCGACCACCGTCACGCGAAAGTGCAATCAAGCCTTCACGGTTTGGAACGCGGTAAGTATCACCCGTATTGAGCATTTGCGTCATCACAACATTGCCACCCGCATCTTCAATACGTAACCACACAGGCGCTTTCGCCATCAACACAACGCGTGCTGCATCGTTGCTAGCACCATAGATTTTACCTTGATCGCTGGTTGAAACATCGCCAGCGGAAATCTTCAAAGGTTTTTTTGTCTTTTTTCCCTTAGGTTCTGGAATCTGCTCTTGAATGAAACTCCCCAAATCATCGGGGTTGTCGGAACCGGAGGCCACATCAGAAAACGGCTCTTCGCCAATCGAGGGCTCAACCACTGCAAGTGGATCATTTCCGTCAACTGGCATTGGCGTATTAACCACCGTCACGTCAGCAACGTCAGGTCCGGTTGAAGCCGTTGGCATAGGGTCGCCAACTTGTGTGGTCGCAACTTGTTCTGCAATAATCGCAGCAGGTGAAGACATCATCCAGTTTGCACCAGCAAACATCACGAACATGGCAAAAGCCGAAGCCGCAAGGCCACCCGTTCCGCCTGGATAATTCGCAATGCGCATTTTTAGCGCGGGCAATCTCGGAAATTTGCCAAATTGCAAAACTTTTGCACTAGACAAAACCGGCGGATTGGCGGGATGAAAGTTTTTCCGCGCCACTGGCGGTGGCGGCAGAAATGTAAGCAAATGCTCAACCAATGGCTCGGCATCAAAGCCCAAAAACTGGGCATAGCCAGCAATCATTTCCATGGCTTCCATGCGCGGTGGCATGTGCGTCATGTCGCCATATTCAATGGCCTCAATATGATAGGGGTGAATGCCAGTTGCTTCGCCAGCATCTTCAAGGGTCAATCCACGGGATTCACGTTCGCGCTGCAAAAACCAACCTACTTCTCCAGCAGGATCACTTTGTCCATTTGGTTTCAAGCGCGGCGCATCAGCAAACATAACGGGTTCAGTGCGAGTATCAGTTTGGTCTTGGGGGTCAAAGCTCATGGCAACTCTCTACGCAACAGTTAACAACGGTTAACAAATTAACTACTGAGAGAGATCATGGACAAGAATGGTGAACAGCGTCCTAACGCAGTCACATATTTTTAAATTTCAACGCCGTTGCGTTGGGCAAATTCCATCATATCACCGCGCAACGAATGAATGCCACTGGCCAACAACGGTTGCATGAAAGCCCAAAGCTTGGCCTGATCAAGCGACCGAATCATAGCTTTAACTGCACCCACACCAGATGGAACCATGCTCATGGAAGTGAGGCCAACCCCAACCAGCCCCATGGCCTCTAACGGCCGACCACCAAGTTCACCGCAAAGCGTGACGGTTTTGCCGTGCGCCTTCGCGCGTTCAACAATCTGGCGCATCGCCCCCAAGGCAGCAGGGCTTAACGCATCATAGCGCCCAGCAAGTTTTGCATTGCCACGATCAGACGCAAACAAAAACTGCACCAGATCATTGGATCCAATCGAAGCAAAATCAACAACCGGAAAGAGATAATCCAACTGCCACAGCAACGATGGGATCTCGATCATCACGCCTATTTTCAAACTTTTCGGCAACGCATGGCCGTGCCTGACAAGAAAAGCCTGTTCCATCATCACCGCCGCTTTAGCCTGCAAAAATTCTTGCACATCGGCAATCATAGGGAACATGATTTTCAGATCATGGCCGGCACCAGCAATCAACATGGCCCGCGCCTGCAGCCGCAACAATGCAGGTCGGTCCATCGCCATGCGAATAGATCGCCAACCCAGTGCCGGGTTTTCTTCGCGCAATTGGCGCAAGTAAGGCAAGGTCTTATCGGCCCCAATATCCAGCGTGCGAAACACCACAGGCTTTCCTTCAGCCTGCTCAATGATGTTTCTGTAGTGCCGCGTTTGTGCAGAGAGTCGCGGAAACCTCTGGGCCATCATAAAATGCAGCTCGGTGCGGTAAAGTCCTACACCATCAGCACCTGACTCGTGCAGATGCGGCATATCAACCGTAAGACCTGCGTTGATATTTAAGCTGATTATTTGACCATCACGCGTCACCGCAGGAAGATCACGCAGGGCCGTAAAACGTTCTTGCTTGCGCGCGTAGAATCTCACTTTTTCGGCGTAAGATTTTTGCAACTCGGAAGAAGGACGCACAAAAATCTCGCCGGTGCCGCCATCAACTATAATGGCGTCTCCAGTATCAACGAGATTGATGATACCATCAGCCAAACCAATGGCCGGAATACCGAGCGCGCGCGCTACAATGGCGACATGGCTGGTCTTGCCACCCTCTTCCAAAATCACACCGCGAATTTTTGTGCGGTCATAATCCAGAAGTTCAGCAGGGCCCATATTGCGCGAAACCACGATAGAGTTTAGTGGCAAATCTGTGCGCGATGCCGTGGCGATGGCGCCTGTCAGAATCCGTAACAAGCGATTGGAAAGATCATCCAAATCATGCATGCGCTCACGTAAATAAGGGTCTTGCATACGCTGCATGCGCGCGCGGTTATCATTTTGCACGCGTTCAACCGCCGCTTCAGCCGTAAGCCCGGTATCAACAGCTTCTTTCAAACGTGAAAGCCAACCCTTGTCATGGGCAAACATCCGAATGGTTTCGAGCACATCAGAATAATCGGTGGCCCGCATTGCGTCAGAGCCATCAAGCAACTCATCCACCTGTGAGCGCAACTGTGAAACTGCACCACTCAAACGCAACTGCTCTGCGGGCACGTCTTCGGCAATCATATTCTGAATGCGAACCCGTGGCTCATGCAAAACCACGTGGCCCAATGCAATGCCTTCAGCCAAAGATTCAACCCGCAAATGATGCGAGCGTACATGCGTGAGATCAATGGCCGTCTCGCGCGCCATTTCTTTAAGATCGCCTGATGCCATCACCTCCGCAAGCACCATGGCAGTGGTTTGAAGGGCTTCTTCTTCTTCATCGGAATAATGGCGCTGGGTCTTATTCTGCACAACCAGAACCCCAATCACCGCACCACCGCGCATAACCGGAACGCCAAGGAAAGAACTGTAAAGTTCTTCACCAGTTTCTGGCAGATATTTAAATGAAGGATGCTGATCGGCGTCAGAAAGATTGAGCCCTATGGCTTGATCAGCAATCAAACCCACAAGGCCTTCACCTACCTTTAGTTTTGATTTATGAACGGCTTCGTGCTTCAAGCCTTCCGTTGCGTACAGCTCCAACACATTGCCAGGCCGCATGACATAGATCGAACAGACCTCGGCCACCATATTGGCAGCGATCAAACTTACAATTTTATCAAGCCGTTTTTGCGCTGTCTCCGGCTCCGCCATAACCGCGCGCAGCTTTCGAAGAAGAACACGCGGGCCAAATACAGAGCTGGGCATGTGTGCTTGGTCCTTAGCCTTCAAGGCCCTTGCGATAATGGCTGTCAAACATCATCAGGTCAAACCTTGTCCAATCCATATGCCGTGTGCAAGGCGCGCACAGCAAGCTCCGTGTAAGCTTCATCTATCAGCACACTGACTTTAATTTCAGATGTCGTGATCGCCTGAATGTTAATGCCCTTATCAGCCAGCGCTTTAAACATTCTGGCAGCAACTCCAGCATGAGACCGCATGCCAATGCCCACAACTGAAACCTTCGCCACATCAGCAGAATGTGTGAGCTCCTGAAAGTCCAATGTGGATTTAATGCCATTCAAAACATCAATTGCTTTGCGCAAATCTTTGCGCGGCAAGGTGAAGGTGATATTGGCAAAGGCTCCATCGCTCGATACGTTCTGCACAATCATATCGACACTGATATCGGCCTCGGCAAGCGGGCCAAAGATTGCGGCAGAAACGCCTGGCTTATCTTTCACTTTGCGCAACGATATTTTTGCTTCATCGCGTGAATAGGCAATGCCTGAGACAACATGTTGTTCCATCATTTTATCCTCATCGCAGACAATGGTTCCGGGTCCGGTGCCATCGGGCTTATTTTGATTGAGTGAATCTGGCGCTTCAAAACTAGAGCGCACCTGCAACGGCACTTTATAAACCATTGCCAATTCAACGGAGCGCGGCTGCAAAACTTTCGCACCCAAGGAGGCTTGCTCCAACATTTCTTCATAAGAAATGCGGTCCAGCTTTTGCGCACCCGTCACAATGCGGGGGTCTGCGGTATAGACTCCGTCAACGTCGGTATAGATATCACAAGCCGCTTCCAAAGCTGCAGCAATCGCAACACCTGACGTATCAGAACCGCCGCGGCCCAAAGTTGTAATACGCTTATCCGGTCCAACCCCTTGGAAGCCGGCAATCACCGCAACTTGGCCTTGCTCCATGCGCTTGCGAATTTCTGTGGCATCAATGCCAGTAATGCGAGCCGACCCATGAACTCCATCAGACTGCAATGGAATTTGCCAGCCATGCCATGAGCGCGCGGGAATGCCTAAATCTTGCAAGACAATTGCAAGCAGCCCTGCCGTCACCTGTTCGCCAGACGCCACAATGGCATCATATTCACGCAGATCATGCACGGCAGACGCTTTCTTGCACCAGTCAACAAGTTGATTGGTGGTGCCTGCCATAGCAGAAACCACCACAGCCACATGGTTGCCGGCTTTCACTTCGCGCTCAACATGGCGGGCCACATTGCGGATGCGGTCTATATCCGCAACCGACGTTCCACCGAATTTCATAACCAAACGGCCCATCAGCCCGTCCTCATAAAAATAACAACCGCAAGGTGCGGCGCGGCGTACTCTTAGGTGAGGGCACAGTTATATGCAATAATGTGAACATCAATTTCAGGTAACAATTTGCAATGACAATAAATACAAACCCAAACCTTTCCAGTCTCGACCCAGCGGAAGTGGAAAAATTCAGCAAAATGGCGGCCGAATGGTGGAATCCGACTGGGAAATTCGGGGTTTTGCACAAGTTCAACCCGGTGCGGATTGCATACATTAAAGAGCAAGTTTGCGCCCGATTAGGGTTAGACCCCATGGAACGTGAACCATTTAAGGGCCTCAGGTTCTTAGATATCGGCTGCGGCGGCGGCCTTTTATGCGAACCCATGGCCAGATTAGGAGCCACCGTGGTCGGCGTGGACCCGTCTGAAAAAAACATAAAAACCGCCTCGGTTCATGCCGCAGAGATGGAGCTTGCCATCGACTACCGCATCGGTACTGCTGAAGATTTGGCCGCAGCTGGCGAAAAATTTGACGTGGTTTTGAATATGGAAGTGATCGAGCACGTCGCCAATCCACAAAACTTCACCGCAACCTGCGTGAGCCTGATGAAACCATCGGGCCTGATGTTCGTGGCAACATTGAATCGCACCCTAAAATCCTTCGGCCTTGCCATCATTGGTGCCGAATATATTTTGGGTTGGCTGCCCAAGGGCACCCATGAATGGGAAAAATTTATCAAGCCAGCGGAACTGAAAGACTGGTTGAATGCATCAGGTGCTGCAACCAAAGCGGAGAGCGGGGTGACGTATCACCCGATTGCCAGCGAATGGCGCCGGGCCAAGGATATGGATGTGAACTATATGGTGGTGGTGCAGAAGGGACTAGAATAAGTTCACTCTAGTCAAGTCGCGTGCGCCATGGACCACACGCAAGATAATAACTATGCCGTCTCTTAATAAATAAAGGATCAAGTAATTACCCTCTACAAGCAATCGCAGATTTTCGAAAATTTCAGGCCGAGCGATACCTGTTTCGGGAAATTGGGCAAGGCTCCTTATTCGATAATCCAATCTTGCCATCAATCTTTCGGCACTGGCTAAACTCTGCAGCGCAATTGAATTCCAAAGCTCGTCAAGATCGGCCCTTGCATTTGCCGTTGTTTTAATCGGCAAATTTTTCATCAAGTAGGCTTCTTATTTAATTCTTTAAACCGCTCGCGGCCACGTTGAATAATGTCATCCATCGAATAATCGAGTAGAGGTCCACTATCCAAAGCTTGCTGCACCATTTTACGATACTTTTCGATCATCAGTGCGCGTTCCTCTTGCTTTCCCTGCCAGTCGCGAACGGCTTCTCTCATTATTTCACTTGTTGAAGCATAAGCACCTGTGGCCACCACCTCTTTCAAAGTAGCCGCCATTGCCTTGGGAAGTGACACACTAATTTTTTCAACATTGCTCATGTCATCGTGGTAGCAAATCTTACTACCAGTTTCAAGCCTTCAGTTCCCATCCTCAGGCAATCGCGGGATCGGGTGCACATCAATCCCCTCCTCAATCAGTGCCTTGGCATCATCAGCGCTCGCATTGCCATAGATGGCGCGTTCTTTTACTTCTTTAAAATGAATCTTCCGCGCTTCATCAACAAACCTATCGCCAACATTTTCGGAATTTTCCATCACATGTTTGCGATAATCACGCATCATTTGCATCATGGCGGCAGCACGAGGATCAATCGGACCTGCTGCCATCGCTTGTGTTTCAGATTTGCGGTTGCCCCTAGTTGGAATGCCAGGTGCCATAATTTGCTTTTCAATTTTAACAACCCCGCACACCGTGCAGGAAATCAGGCCGCGTTTGGCTTGTTGATCGTAAGCGGCACTATCAGAAAACCAACCATCAAATTCATGGCCTTTGGCACAAATGAGATCGTAGCGGATCAAGCTTTTACCTCAGCAAGTGTAAACTCCCGCGCATGCACCAATGCTGGAATGCGCGCCCGAGCGGCGGCCGATTCTGTGGGATCAATTTCAAACAAGAGATATTCAGGATCAACGCCAGCTTCGGCAATCACTTTGCCCCATGGGTCCACAACTTTGCTATGGCCCCACGTTTCACGCCCTGAGTCATGCATGCCACATTGCGCTGCCGCTATTACAAAACTTCCGGTTTCAATCGCCCTCGCCCGCAGCAACACATGCCAATGGGCTTTGCCAGTGGGCACAGTGAAGGCAGCAGGAACCACCAACACATTCGCCCCTGCTTTTGCGACTGCGTGATAGAGCGCTGGATGGCGCACATCATAACAAATCGACAGGCCTAACTGGCAAAAAGGCAGTTCAACTTTTACAGCTTGGGAACCCGCCGTATAGGTTTCTGACTCGCGATATTTGTCGCCATTGGGCAAATCCACATCAAACAAGTGAATCTTATCATAGCGCGCCACAATCTCGCCCTTGGGGTTCACCAATAATGTGCGATTGACCAGTTTTCCGTCTTCGCCTTTCAGCGCCAATGAACCCAAGTGCAACCAAATCTTCAACTTAGCTGCCAGTTCAACAAATCCGTGTACGGATGAATCCGCCGCCTCGGTCATCACCACAGCTTTAAGCCGTTCACGATCAGGCTCAAAAATATTGGTCATTTCAGGCGTTGAAATAAACGTGGCGCCTTGCGAGGCGGCTTGCCTAATAAGCTTGGAAGCCTCCACCAAGTTGGTTGCCATCTCGCGCGAAGAGCGCAATTGAATAAGGCCAGCTTTAAAACTCATGGCAGTGCCAACAGTGCATCAAGCCCGCCCTTTGCGTCCAAGATTTGCAGATCATCACTACCACCCACATGGGTCTCGCCAATAAAAATTTGCGGGACGCTGCGACGGCCACCGGAGCGCATGGTCATGCGAGCACGCTCAGCACTATCATAGCTCACGTCTATTTCTGTAAATTTTGCACCCTTGCGCGACAACAAATTTTTCGCCCGAGCACAATATCCGCAAGCATCCGTGGTATAAATTTCAATCATCGGCATTATCTCTTCCATTAAACCTCTATATGCATTCGGTGCGGCTCTTTCACAAGAGCGAAGGTGAGCACAAAAACCCGAGCTGCCCCGGCCTTTTTAAGAGCTTCCGAGCAGGCCGCAAGTGTGGCCCCCGTAGTGCGCACATCATCCACCAGCAAAATAGTTTTACCAGCCACCAAAGCCATTTTCTCAAATGGCACAGCAAAGGCTTTGCGCACATTTTTGCGCCGCTCATCTGCTTTCAAACCCACCTGCTGGCGCGTAGCCTGAAGGCGCAACAAAATATCGGTCGCAAAAATCTTGTTTGCTGAAACTGCGATCGGCTGCGCCAAAAATGCCGCCTGATTAAAGCGTCGCTGCCACAACCGTGATTTATGCAGCGGCACCGGCATAACCACATCGGCCTCCGCCAATAAATCCCGCCCCGCCCGCAGCATCATGCGCGCCATAAACAATCCGGCTTCTGTGTTGTCGCGGTATTTAAGCCCATGCACCAAGCCCTTGGCGGCATCATCAAACAGCACCGCAGCACGACCCCTATCCCAAGGCGGCGGATCAGCCAAAGCTTGCGCACTTAAACTGCCAACCCCCTGATCATAGGCAAATGGCAAGCCCAACACGTCACAAAGAGGATCTTCCAAATAAGTTAGCTTCTGCCAACAGGCCGTGCACAGGCTGGCCCCCGATTGCACATCATCACGGCAACTCAAGCATTTGGGTGGGGTTACAAAATCCACAAACCCACGCAATAACGCAAGCACAAAGCCACGCTGGAAACGCTTTGGTTTTTCGGCTAGCAGATCATCCATGATTGCTGAAACACCCTTGATCTTTGACCGCGCACTTTATCTGGCCCGCCAGAAGAACGCCAGCGGCACCGAGATTTTGCAAAACTATGTGGCGGCCGAATTAAGTGAACGCTTGAGCCTCATCATGCGCCGCCTGCCGCAAGCTCTGCTCATCACACAAACGCCGAAAATTATTCTGGACGCTTTGCAGTTATCTGAAAAATTCGATGGCATTGCCCACCTTGATCCAAGCACCACAGACAGTCTGAACTTACCAAAACTGCATTATGATTGCGCGATCAGCTTGCTTGACCTGCATTGCATCAATGATGTGCCGGGGCACTTGGTGCAATTGGCGAGCAGCCTGAAAGCCGATGGGCTATTGCTTGTCGCGTTTTTTGCTGGCGACACGCTGCATGAATTGCGCCAAAGCTGGCTTGATGCTGAACTTGAAATCACTGGTGGCGTTAGCCCTCGTGTGGCCCCTATGATTGGGGTTCGCGAATTGGGCGGCCTGATGCAACGTGCGGGCCTTGCCCTGCCCGTGGCTGATATGGACCACACGCTGGTGCGCTATGCCGATGTGTTTACCCTGATGCGCGAAATAAAATCCTTTGGCTATGCCAATCCTTTACTGGGCCGCAGCAAAAAATTGGTCTCACGCCGCTTTCTCACTAAAGTGGCCGAACACTATCACCAAAACTTCACCGACGATGATGGCCGCATCCACGCCACATTAGAACTAGCCTGGGCCCTAGCCTGGAAACCCCACGAAAGCCAACAACAGCCAGCAAAGCCGGGGAGTGCGGTGAAGAGTTTGGCGGCGGCTCTTAATACAAATCGATGAAACCAACCGCATTGGTTCAGTTAGAATGATGGAGAATGTAACATGAAACCCCCTTTAAAGCTATTGGGTAGGGCTATTTCGAAAGCTTTAAACATTACGATAATTAAACGTGAAAAATATTTACAGATGATTC
>JANOUE010000067.1:0-1939 GCA_031416755.1 Hyphomicrobiales bacterium | reverse complement strand
TTGCCGTGGTTCATTTGATTGTCGATGGCTTTGTGCAGGGCAGCGGTCAACTCATCCATGGTGCGAGCCACAATGCCCTCCAGACCGCAAGCCTTGGCGATGCCTGCATAACTCACTTGCTCATCCAGTTCCGTGCCCACGAAATTATCATCATACCACAAAATGCTGTTGCGCTTTTCGGCACCCCATTGATAATTGCGGAAGACAATCTGCGTGATGGCTGGCCATTCTTTGCGGCCTATTGCTGTGAGTTCGGTGACAGCAATGCCAAAAGCGCCATCACCGGAAAAGCCAACAACTGGCACAGTGGGGCAGGCAATCTTGGCGCCCACAATCGAAGGCAGGCCATAACCGCAGGGGCCAAACAATCCGGGCGCCAAATATTTACGGCCCTCATCGAAGCTTGGATAGGCATTGCCGATGGCGCACTTATTGCCAATGTCAGATGATATGATCGCCTCGCGCGGCAGTGCTGCTTGAATGGCACGCCATGCCATGCGCGGGCTCATCCATTTTGGTTTGGCAGCGCGCGCCCGTTCATTCCACGTGGTGCCGGGATCATCATTCTCATGATCCATTGAAGAGAGTTGCTGCGCCCAGCGCGATTTTGTGGTGGCGATTAAATCTTTCCGTTCCTTGCGGCCAGCGTCTCCAGCCGATAAGCTAAGCTTTGCCAAAATGGCTGTGGCCACTTTTTTCGCATCACCCACAATTCCAACCGCCACAGGCTTGGTAAGCCCAATGCGCGCGGGGTTAATATCAACTTGAATTATCTTGGCTTGTTTAGGCCAATAATCTAACCCGTATCCGGGCAACGTGGAGAACGGATTAAGCCTTGTGCCCAAGGCCAACACCACATCAGCCTGTTGAATGAGTTCCATCGCAGCTTTTGAACCATTGTATCCAAGCGGTCCGGCAAACAGTGGGTGCGTGCCCGGGAAGGCATCATTATGTTGATACCCCACGCAAACAGGCGCATCCAGTTTTTCTGCCAGTGCTTTCGATGCCGCAATAGCCCCACCAATTACCACGCCAGCGCCGTTCAAGATGACGGGGAATTTCGCTTCCGATAATAATTTAGCCGCAGCCGCAATCGCATCTTCACCACCCGAAGGTCGTTCAAACTCAACAAGCGCTGGCAAATCAATATCGATCACTTGCGTAAAATAATCGCGCGGCATGTTGATTTGTGCAGGCGCTGAATGGCGTTTTGCATTCATAATCACGCGGTTCAAAACTTCGGCCACGCGCGAAGCATCACGCACTTCTTCCTGATAGCACACCATATCTTTGAACAGCGCCATCTGCTCCACTTCTTGGAAACCGCCTTGACCAATGGTTTTATTGGCTGCCTGTGGCGTGACCAGCAGCAATGGCGTGTGGTTCCAATAAGCGGTTTTAACCGGAGTGACGAAGTTGGTAATGCCCGGCCCATTCTGCGCAATCATCATGCTCATCTTGCCGGAAGCGCGGGTGAAGCCATCGGCCATCATTCCGCCCGAACCTTCATGCGCACAATCCCAAAACGTGATACCGGCTTTCGGAAAAATATCCGAAATCGGCATGAAGGCCGAACCGATAATGCCAAAGGCATGTTCAATGCCATGCATTTGCAAAACTTTCACAAAGGCTTCTTCAGTGGTCATTTTCATATGTGTCTGGCTCCGGATTGGAATTTATCAAACCAATAGCGCGTATCGTAGCAGTGCTCCTAGTACCAGATTACAAAGGATCATTGGGCGGCATTTCGTCCGTTTAATTCACAAACCTGCTATGCTAGTGAGGTGTATTGCGTCTTGGTAGCTCAGCAGGATAGAGCACCGGTTTCCTAAACCGGGGGTCAGGGGTTCGAATCCCTTCCAGGACGCCATTTTGTCATTGTACAGACCGGAGACATAGGTAACAGAGCGTACCTAAGACATAGGTGACAATCCTGGGC
>JANOUE010000066.1:0-8104 GCA_031416755.1 Hyphomicrobiales bacterium | reverse complement strand
CTTGAAAGATGTGAAATTGCAATTTTCTGTTTTGCAAACAACTGCGTTAGAAAATCTCTAGCAAACGCAGCAACAACAGCAACGGTGCTTAGAGTTGTGGCTACACCAATGAACATTGTAAATGCGAAAGCGAATCCAGCTTCGGGGGCATTTCGCGAAATTGCTAAAGTCATAACGAACATTGTCAAAGGGCAGGGTATGAGACCAGCAATAAACCCTGCCAACAAGCCTGCGCTATGAATATGCGGCCGAACTCTAATTGCCCTTGCAATAAGCCAAATCCCAATGGTGATAAGCATAATGCGGCTGGTCCATTCCAGTGCAGGCGCCCTGCCAGCATCCACCATGGTTTTTGTAACTAGCGAGTTTGTGACTACGGCTAACAAAATTGCTGTACTGATGTGTGTGAACGATAACACAAGAGAAGTGATCAACGCTTTGGTTGGATTTACACCAGAGCTGATTACAAAAGCTGCCAGCACAGATTTGCTGTGCCCAGGGGTTAAAGCGTGGATTGCACCAAATAAAACCCCAAGCGGCAAAGCCATGATCAACCCTGAACTATGCGATGAAATCACATAGTCCGAAATTATGGTCGTCAAAGACCCGTGAATTTCAGCCTGCAATGAAAATAGGTATTTCAACATTAATTTTTAGCTGTGGCCATGGCGGTGATGCAAATCAGGGTAATGTGGATGTTTGTGGCGCAATGGTTTGTGGCGATGCAGATGAGAGTGCGGTTCCGTGGTTACACCATCATGTTCGTGGTGATGATGGTCATCATGCACATGGGCGTGATCATGCAATAAATCTTCGTGCTCGTGCTCGTGTTCATGGCGTTCAGCTAAATGTAAACAAGCACCAAATGCCATTAGAATTCCCGCTATGAGTATAGACCATGTAAGCGGCGCGCTAAAAACCGCCGTCGCGAAAATTGCTCCAATAAATGGCGCAGTGCTATAATATGCCCCCGTTCGCGCAGTTCCAAGATAACGTAGCGCAAAGATGAACAGCACCAAGCCCAAACCATAACTGAAAAACCCAAGGATCATTGCGCCCGCCAAATTTGCCAAGTCTGGCCATTGCCCACCTGCAGCAAGCGCCAGCCCTGTATTAACGCTGCCAGCAGCCAATCCTTTAATTGACGCAAGTACGAAAGGGTCAGAAGCTGAAATTCTACGCGTTAGGTTATTGTCGACAGCCCATGACAAACACGCGAGCGCAATAAGTATGGCTCCCCAATTAAGCGTATTAACTGACCCCTGCCATGATAACACAAGCGCCCCAGCGACAATTGCGAGCGCCCCAATAAAAAGCTTGCGATCAACGTGTTCCTTGAACACTATCCAAGCCAAAAGCAAAGTCAGCACTGCTTCAAGATTAAGCAACAGCGATGCCGAAGCAGCGTCTGTAAGGTTAAGACCATAAAGCAATAATACTGGTCCTAACACGCCACCGAAGAGAATGGTTCCCGCCAGCCAAGGAAGGTCGCTCAGAGAAAGTGTTGCTTCAGCTGCCGCTGAACTGAAAAATTTTCTAACTGCAATTATGATTGTTAAACCAAACCCCGAACCAAGATAAAGCAAACCCGCCATCAACCAAGGCTCAAGTGAGCCCAACATAGATTTTGACAATGGCGTAGAAACACCAAAAGCTATTGCCGCACCAAGAGCCATTGGCACACCGGGCCATAAATATGAATATGAGTTTTGTTTCATTCTGATTTTCACACTAAAGCAATATTAGGGCAAACTATGAGCAGATAATTTGAAACAATGAATTTGACGCAGTTAGTCATGAAAGTGAAAAAAATTCCCCCTTTTGACCTCACGCAGAATTGTGCTAGGGAAATGTTACGGCAGTGAGGCGGGGGCCTAGTGGCATCCCTAACTTGTTTCCTAATAAGATTAATTGAGGGTACTAGCACATGAGCGATATTGCTGAACGAGTGAAGAAGATCGTAGTAGAACACCTGGGCGTTGATGCCGACAAGGTGAAAACTGAAGCGAGCTTCATTGATGATCTCGGCGCCGACAGCTTGGACACGGTTGAACTCGTGATGGCTTTCGAAGAAGAATTCGGCATCGAAATTCCTGATGATGCAGCAGAAACCATCCAAACGGTTGGCGATGCTGTGAGCTTCATCACCAAAACTTCTGCTTAATTGAATTGCCCTTAAATCAGGGGCAATGTTTAAACAATCCGCGCGGGGTCAGGGCTTTTTGCATCCTGTGCCCCGCGCTTTTATGTGATGAGGTTGAATGATGCGTCGTGTCGTAATCACCGGCTTAGGCATGGTCTCGCCATTGGCTCCCAGTGTCGAAGGCACTTGGAAGCGAATTATTGCGGGCGATTCGGGCGCAGGCCCCATCACCAAATTTGATTGCTCTGATCTTCCAGCGCGTATTGCCTTTGAAGTGCGCGATGGTGATGGCACCAACAACACGTTGAAGCGCGATGACTGGCTTGATACCAAAGACCAACGCCGCTTTGACGACTTCATTCAATTCGCTTTGATTGCAGCCAAACAAGCAATAGCCGATTCGGGCTACAGCCCCAAAACACCTGATGAGCAATATCGCGCAGGCGTTATGGTTGGGTCGGGGATTGGTGGCTTACCCAGCATTAGCCAAACCACGTTGCTGCTGGCTGAAAAAGGCCACCGCAAAATTAGCCCGTTCTTCATTCCAGGTTCACTCATCAATTTGGCCTCTGGCCTCATCTCTATCAACCTCGGACTTAAAGGGCCAAACTCTGCAGTTGTTACCGCATGTTCAACTGGCGCCCACGCCATTGGTGATGCCGCCCGCATCATCATGATGGATGATGCCGATGTGATGGTTGCAGGTGGTGCTGAAGCCACAATCTGCCGCGTTGGCATCGCAGGCTTCATTGCCTGCAAAGCACTCTCAACAGACTATAATGACACCCCAGAAAAAGCCTCGCGACCCTATGACAAAGACCGCGATGGCTTTGTGATGGGCGAGGGCGCTGGCGTTGTTGTTTTGGAATCATTGGAACACGCCCAGGCACGCGGCGCAAAAATCTACGCTGAAATAATTGGATACGGCATGTCTGGTGACGCGTATCACGTGACGGCACCAGCCGAAGATGGTGATGGTGCTTACCGCTGTATGAAAGCAGCGCTGCGCCGCGCTCAAATATCTCCAAGTGACATTGATTACATCAATGCCCACGGCACATCGACCCCAATGGGGGATGAAATTGAGCTTCGCGCAGTGGAGCGGATGCTCGGCAATCATGCCGCAAATCTATCCATGTCATCTACAAAATCATCCACGGGTCACTTGTTGGGTGCTGCTGGAGCCATCGAGGCTATCTTCTCTGTATTGGCCATTAGAGACAATATTTGCCCGCCAACGTTGAATTTAGACAATCCATCAGTGGATACGCAAATTGATCTGGTGCCGAAAGTGGCAAAGAAAAGAGAGATCAACACAGTTCTGTCTAATTCTTTTGGTTTTGGTGGCACTAACGCATCCTTGATCTTGCGCCGATTTGCGGCATGATGCGTCCACTGCGGAGGACCAGACGTGAGCGACGACCAACCTTATGATCGCCTGCCAGAGCCTTACACAAAAAAAGTAAGGCGGCCTGTGCTTACTCGCGTGTTTGGCTCATTGTTTCTGTGGCTGCTTGGCATTGGAGTCATCATAGGGGCATTAGGCTTCTTGGCTTTTTTATCATTCACTGCACCAGGCCCGCTCACAACATCTAAAATTGTAGAAATTTCCAAAGGCCAAGACCGCAGCACAATAGCTGTAGCACTGCAAGATGCTGGAATCATCTCTGATGCCAGAATATTCAGTGCAGCAGCCGCGGTGCAGGGTTTGCGGGGATCCAAACTTAAAGCAGGCGAATATGAATTCCCAGCGCGCGCAACCATGCAAGATGTTTTGATCATCATCACATCGGGTCGATATTTGACTTACAAGTTAACAATTCCAGAGGGCTGGACTTCGCAAATGGTTGTTGCGAAATTGCAAACGCAAGAACAATTGGTAGGAGAGGTGACAATTGAGCCAGTTGAAGGCTCTATATTGCCCGATACTTATGTGTTCCGCCGTGGTCTCTCCCGCCAAAAATTAATTGAGGATATGCAAGCAGCGGAAACAAAATTGATTGATGAGCTTTGGGCCAAACGCCCAGCCACCACAATTTTGAAATCCAAGGAAGAACTTCTCACGCTGGCTTCGATCGTAGAAAAAGAAACTGGTGTTGCCGAAGAGCGCCCGCAAGTGGCTTCAGTGTTTCTCAATCGCTTAAAATTAGGCATGCGCCTGCAATCTGATCCCACTATCATTTATGGCATTGTAGGTGGGAAAGGTAAGCTTGATCGCCCCTTAACCCGCGCTGACATAGATGCAGTCACACCCTATAACACTTATCAAATTCCAGCCTTGCCGCCGGGCCCAATTGCCAACCCCGGCCGCGCTGCTTTGGAAGCTGTTCTCAACCCTGCTACCACAGAATATTTGTATTTCGTAGCTGATGGCACTGGCGGCCACGCCTTTGCCGCAACCTTAGATGAGCACAATGCCAACGTAAAAAAATGGCGGGCCCAACAAAATCTCCCAGCCGAAGAACCAGCATCAGTGCCCGCAGCGGCGGTGCCTTCTGCAAATGAAGTTGTGTCCCAACCCTTGCCAGATATGGCAACACCAGAAGCAGCAACGATGAAGAAGGCAACTGTTAAACCGCCTGAAAAAAAGCCGCCGGTGAAGAAACCAAAGCCAAAGCCGCTAATCCCGCCAGAACCAGCTGACGACACTCCCCCTGAACCATGACCATTTCCAGCATGACTGGCTTTGCCAGAAGCACCGGCGAACATGGTCAATTCACATGGACCTGGGAATTGAAGAGCGTAAATGGCAAATCTTTCGATGCCAAATTGCGGCTGCCACAAGGCATGGACTACATAGAGCCTTTGGCGAGAGCCGCATTGCTGCAAGGTTTCAAGCGCGGCAATGTGCAGGCAGCCCTCTCAACAGCCGGCCATGAAGCGCAAGAAAAAATCGCGATCAATGAATTGGTATTGAATAATTACATCGCACTGGCGGAAAAATTGCACACCCGCATTGGTGGCGCAAAGCCCAGCACAGAATCTTTCCTCACCTTAAAAGGCGTATTTGAATATGCCGTGACCGAAGTGAGTGAAGAACAACAGACAACGCGCGATGCTGAAATTTTAGCAACTCTCAACGAGGCCATTGCGGCGCTGGCCAAAGCCCGCCGCGAGGAGGGCGCTCGGCTGCTCGAAATCCTCTCCGCGCAAGTCACCCGCATTGAAGAGCTTACATTTGCAGCCCGCGATAATCCCAGCCGCACGCCAGAGACCATTCGTGCCCGCCTCAAAGATCAAGTCACCCGCCTGCTCGAAACAAGTGCATCATTCGATGCTGACCGCCTGCACCAAGAAGCGGTAATCATTGCCACCAGAGCCGATATTCAGGAAGAGGTGGACCGGCTCATTGGCCATGTCGAAGCCGCGCGCGACCTCTTGCGCAGCCGCGAACCGGTGGGCCGCAAGCTGGATTTTCTGGCGCAGGAATTTAACCGCGAGGCCAATACGCTGTGTTCCAAAGCCAGCGATAAGGCCATGACAAATATCGGCCTGGAGCTTAAAACCACCATCGATCAATTGCGCGAGCAGGTGCAAAACATTGAATAAGATCGCAAGACGCGGGCTTTTATTCGTCATGTCCTCGCCCTCGGGTGCTGGCAAAACCAC
Organism: Hyphomicrobiales bacterium; assembly: GCA_031416755.1. GTDB lineage: Bacteria > Pseudomonadota > Alphaproteobacteria > Rhizobiales > Aestuariivirgaceae > Aestuariivirga. Next base: position 2,352 of record JANOUE010000066.1, on the reverse strand, counting down.
CTTGTCGCGAAAACTGATTGCGGCTGATGGCAACATCGCCATGTCAATCTCAGTGACCACCAGAAAGCCAAGACCAGGCGAAGTGGATGGCAAGGATTATTACTTCATCTCCGAAGAAAAATTCAAAGCGATGATATCAACACAAGAGTTGCTGGAATGGGCCAACGTGTTTGGCAATCTCTATGGCACCCCCAAAGCCCCGGTCGAAGAAGCTTTAGCAAAAGGCCGCGATGTGCTGTTCGATATTGATTGGCAGGGCACGCAACAATTGGCGCAAGCCATGGAAGATGATTTGGTGCGCCTGTTCATCCTGCCGCCCGATGCAGATAGTTTGCGCACCAGATTGATCGGCCGCAACCAAGACGCAAGCTCAGTAATAGCCAAACGCATGGCCGAAGCGGGCCGAGAAATCAGCCACTGGCCGGAATATGATTATGTGGTGGTGAATGCGGAGATTGAAACGGCGCACAAAGAAGTGGTGGCGATACTAACAGCCGAACGCTTGAAGCGCAGGCGGCAACTTGGGCTGCCGGATTTTGTCAGAGGCTTGATGACGGGGTTGTGAATAGCCGAATCAACTTCCTTCGGCTATCCAAATTCGTCAATTTTTAGCGCAAGGTATCAACTGCAAATATGGAGCGTTTGTGCCTTGCTTTGCTCCCTGAATCCCTTTTGTGCTTTTGCCGGAATCTAGAGCTAATGCTACATTTGCGCCGCCGACAAACTGGCCTGAAATTCCTTGGTTGCCAGGAATTGTTACAGTTGGGGCTTTGGACAACGCGAAGTTTCTATCAAGAATCATGGCGTCTGAGTGGATATGGGTGTGATCTCCAGCCGCACGATTTTCCGCAGTAGCAAGCGCTTCCCCAATTTGGTTGCCAATTTCATTTACACCACCTACTCCAACCGCATAACGGCCAACCAACTCGTTAAAAGTAGACCAACCTCTAGGGCAAGTCGAAGCAAAATAAGCTATCACACCTTTCGGCACTTGATTCCTTTCCAATGCAGCAACTCGCCTAGCGAGTTCCTTCAACGTTGGGGTGTGAGCTTCAACAGTTTCAATAGTGACTAATCCTACAAACGCGACCGTCACGATCGTCAAAGAGAAAATATTTTTCATTTTTATCTCCAAGTCCAATGATTGAGTTATGGTTGCACATTGTTTCCGCAGTTCTACTGCCATGTAAAGTTACATGGGCAGCAATATGCTACCCGTAATTGTGGGGGGGGCACGTAGAGTTTCATCAAGCCGCAGCGACTTGCGATGGGTTTGCACTCTTTAACCTCTGTCATCCCGACTTTCGTCGGGATGACAGGTGAGTGGAGTTTTTATATTGAGAAAAATCATCTTCATTGTTCCTGATGCTTCGAGGCTCGCAGCTCACGCTACGAGCGCCTCAGCATGAGGGAGATAAATTTACCTCACCCTGAGGTGCGAGCTATGCCGCAAAACCTTCTCGGGTTTTCGGCTAAGCGAGCCTCGAAGGGTTGGGGGCTATGTTCACTCCATCGCCAGCCGCGCAAAATCCGCAACACTCACTTGCTCGGCCCGCGTTGTAGGGTCAATGCCCAGCAGACGAGAAGAGTGAAATCGAGCATGGACCAAAGCATCACCCTTCTCCCGTCGGGAGAAGGTGCCCGAAGGGCGGATGAGGGCCTGTCAACGAAGCAATCGAGAACTAATTCAGCGACCGATTTTGTTGTAAGTCCCTCATCCGTCGCTACGCGCCACCTTCCCCCAAAGGGGGAAGGGTGATTTTCCCCCAACACTGATGTTCCCAAATTCTCCAAGCAATAATTCTAAACTCCCTCCAGCACCATCGCCAGCCGCGCAAAGTCCGCCACACTCACTTGCTCGGCCCGTGTGGTTGGATCAATGCCCAGCGGCTCCAGCACCGCTTCGGGATTGGCGAACACACTCTTCAAACTCGACCGCAGCATCTTGCGCCGCTGCCCAAACCCTGCCGCAGTCACCCGCTCTAGCAGTTCCATTTTGCACGGCGGTTCACACACGAGCCTCGGCACCAAGTGCACGATTGAACTCGTGATCTTCGGCGGCGGCGTGAATGCGCTTTTATTCACGTCGAACATCCGCGTCGCCTCGCAGCGCCACTGGCTTAAAATTGACAAGCGCCCATAAGCATCATCGCCTGCTTTTGCAGCAATCCGCATCGCCACTTCTTTTTGAAACATCAGCGTGAGCGATGAGAACCATGGCGGCCATTCTTTTGGGGTGAGCCAGCCCACCAGCAAAGCGGTGGCCACATTATAGGGCAGGTTGGCCACGATCTTGGCCGGGCCTTTGATCACCGAAGCCCAATCCACATCGAGTGCATCGGCGGAAATAAC
>JANOUE010000065.1:0-3051 GCA_031416755.1 Hyphomicrobiales bacterium | reverse complement strand
GCGGCTTTATCGGTTTGGTCGCGGCATTGAGGCCTATGAATTATTTGATCTGCGGCAACTCAATGATCCAGACGAATATCGCAGGCTGGCACTATTATTGGGAGAGGCGAATTTTCTCGGCGGTAAAACCGAAGAACTGCTGATTGCCTCAGACACGGCGCTGAGCAATGTGACCAATGAACTTTATGCACAATATAGGGCTTTGCGAGACAAGCTGCTGGGCTTTGTCATCAATGCAGCTGATGGGCCGAAGCTCTCGCGCCGTGCAGCTATTGAGCCTGTGCAAAAATTGCTAGATCGCGTGCTGTTTGTGGCCTTTGGCGGAGGCACAGGATTGTTGCCGCCGCGCCTGTTGCAATTATCAGCGACGCCAGCACTTGCAATCAAGCCGCCGCCACTTTGGAAAAATTTCAAGGATTTGTTTGAAGCCGTTGATGTTGGCAGTGGGCCGCCCATGCACATATGGGCCTATAACGGCGGTCTGTTTGCGCCTGATGCCGTGTTAGACAGTATAGAGTTCCCAGATCACCTTGCCACAGACATTGCAGAGCTAGGCAAATGGGATTTTGGTAGCGAAGTTCCCGTCACAGTGCTGGGTCGGATATTTGAACAGTCGATCACTGATCTGGAAAAGCTGCGTGCCGAGGCCAATAATGAAGCGCCACCTGCTGTGGGTAAGGTCAAACGCGAAGGCGTGGTCTATACACCAGACCATATTGCACGGTTCTTGGTTGAACACACCATTGGCAAAACGCTAGAAGAAAACTTCTCTAACCTGTTGCTGAAACATGTTGGAAAATCTGTGCTTCCCAATACCGACGAAGCGCCGCTGTGGCCGAGTGAAGATGTGGAACGGGCTTTCTGGCAAGACTATTTGGCATCATTGCGCAGTCTCACAATTCTTGATCCGGCCTGCGGTTCCGGTGCGTTTCTGGCGGCGGCTTTTGACGTATTGGCTGCTGAATATACCCGCGTGCTTGACCGCCTTGCGGTGTTGGGCGTGGACACGGGGCTCGATGCATTTGATGAAATTCTCTCGCAAAACTTGTTTGGTGTTGATCTCAATATTGAGTCGGTTGAAATCTCGCGGCTTTCACTGTGGTTGAAAACGGCGCGGCAAAAACATCGCCTTGCCTCGCTGAATGAAACAGTGCGCGATGGCAACAGCCTGATTGCCGACAAGAAGTTTGCGGAGCGGCCATTCACATGGGATGGGCGCTTTGCGGAAATTGCCAAAGGCGGTGGCTTTGATATTGTGATCGGCAATCCGCCTTATGTGCGCATGGAATTTCTGAAAGAGGTGAAACCTTATTTCAGTGAACACTATGTGGTGGCGGATGAACGCACGGATTTATATGCTTACTTCTTTGAGAAGGCGGTGAGCCTGCTTAAGCCCGGTGGGCGCTTTGGCTATATTTCATCATCTACTTTTTTTCGCACCGGTTCAGGCGAAAAGCTGCGCCTGTTGATGGCCGAGCGGACGGCAATTGAAACCGTGGTGGATTTTGGTGACACGCAAGTTTTTGAAGGCGTGACCACTTATCCCGCCATCATCACAGCGCGGCGCTTGCGCAATGGTGAAAAGCCTGATGGAGAATTGAAGTTCTTGAAAATCGCTGATCGTGTTCCGCATGATTTGGGATCGATGTTTGCTGCTTCATCGCAAAGCATGGCGCGGGCGCAGTTGACGGGTGCCTCATGGCAATTTGAAAATGATGTACTTTCGAAATTGCGAGAAAAGATTGTTGCTGGCCGCAAAACTTTGGGCGAAGTATATGGGCCGCCCATGCGCGGCATTATAACTGGGCTGAACGAGGCGTTTATTGTTGATACGCCAACGCGCGACACATTGGTGGCGCGAGATGCAAAATCGGCAGAATTATTGAAGCCGTTTTTGAAGGGTGAAAATATCAAGCGCTGGCGGGTGGAGCCGGAGGGGCTGTTTCTCATCAACATTCCCAAAGGCAAGATCAAGATTGATGATTACCCCGCCATCCGCGATCATCTGCTACCGTTCAAGGAAGCACTCGAAAAACGCGCCACGCAGCAAGAGTGGTTTGAATTGCAACAAGCGCAGGTGGCGTATCAAGAGCGGCTGGGGGAAACGAAAATTTCTTGGCCACATTTCCAAAACTCTCGTGCTTTTGCATGTGATTCAGATGGGCTATTCATCAACAACAAGTGCTTTTTCCTGCCATTAACTGACAACTGCTTACTCGCATTTCTGAATAGCAAACTTTGTTGGTGGCAATTGTTTGCACAGGCAAGAATTAAGCGCGGCAATTATATTGAAGCCGAAGCGCAATATATTGAAAAATTGATTGTTCCGAGTTTTTCGTCAGAAACTTCAAAAATGCTCTCAAGGTTGGCAGAACAATCAACGGCTAACAGTCAGGCCCAGTTCGCTATGATCTCGCAGACTCGCAACCGCATCGCCACCGATCTGGGTGCGGGGGTTGCACTCTCGCGCAAGTTAGAACATTGGCATGAGTTGGATTTTACCGCCTTCCTTGCCGAGGTGAAGCGCCTGTTCAAAACCACTGTGCCGCCCAAGGAGCGCAATATGTGGGAAGCCTATCTCAAAGAAGAGGCCGCCAAGGTCAAAACCCTGTCGGCGCAAATCGTCACCGCCGAAGCCGAAATCAACCGCCTTGTATATGACGTCTTTGATTTGACACCCGATGAGATTTCCTTGCTTGAAACTTCAATGGTCGGGCAAATCTAGACAAAAAACTTTTATGAAACAGTTTCCATCATAAACCGTTTCACTTTATTCGCTATTTTAACGTCAATTCGTCCAATAACCTTTACGACACGGTTTTGTTCAATTGTTGCCAGTTTTGCTGTTCTAATAATTGAGGGAGTCGTCAGCCCAGATTTGCCTAAAATTGGAATTTGCACATCGCCACGCCATCCGCATTCCAGTGCATATGATTGAAACCATCAACAAGATTGTGCGCACCTCACGCCAGATGATGCATGAAATTGGTCGCGAACCTACGCCCGAAGAAATGGCCGAGAAATTGTCCATGCCTTTGGAAAAAGTTCGCA
>JANOUE010000064.1:0-5109 GCA_031416755.1 Hyphomicrobiales bacterium | reverse complement strand
GATATGAACTCGTCCCACCAGCCCTTCGAGGCTCGCAAAAGCTCGCACCTCAGGGTGAGGGCCACACACAAGCCTCACCCTGAGGTGCCCACTATGCCGCAAAACCCTCATGGGTTTTCGGCTAAGTGGGCCTCGAAGGGTCAGCCGCAATGAGCCTTCTGCAAGCCAATCACATCGTCAAAATCTTCGGCACCTTGCGCGCTAATGATGATGTTTCAATTTCGGTCAATGCAGGCGAAATTCATGCGTTGCTGGGCGAAAATGGTGCCGGTAAATCCACATTGGTCAAAATGCTGTATGGTGCACTTCAACCCACTTCCGGCGAATTCTTATGGAATGGCCAGCCCCTGAACATCGCCAGCCCCGCCGAAGCGCGGAAGCTTGGCATTGGCATGGTGTTTCAGCATTTCAGTTTGTTTGAAGCTCTAACGGCTGTTGAAAATATCGCACTGGCTTTGCCAGGAAATTTCGACATCGCTAAACTTTCTGAACGTGTGCGCCAAGTCTCCCATGACTATGGCCTGCCACTTGAACCCTCGTCCGCCATCGCAGATCTTTCGGTTGGTGAGCGCCAGCGCGTTGAAATTGTACGCTGCCTTTTGCAAAATCCAAAGCTGCTGATTTTGGATGAACCCACCAGTGTGTTAACTCCGCAAGAAGCTGACCAACTGTTTATTACGCTGCGCCGCCTCGCTTTTGAAGGTGTTGCGATATTATATATCTCGCACCGCTTGGAAGAAGTGCGCAAACTCTGTTCAGCGGCCACGGTTCTGAGACATGGTAAAGTGGTGGCGAGCTGTGATCCACGCGAAGAAACTCCTGCCAGCATGGCGCGCATGATGGTGGGAAGCGATGTGGCTTCTCTCCATGCGGAGAAAAACGCCAAGGCAGGCCCGGTTAGATTATCCGTGCACGGATTAAATCTGGCAGGTGATGGTGCATTTGCTGTTTCCCTCAAGAATATAAACTTGGATGTTCAAGGTGGCGAGCTGGTGGCCATCGCGGGCGTTGCCGGTAATGGGCAATCAGAGTTCTTTGATGCCATTTCAGGCGAGCACCCGTCTCAGCAAAACGCAATCGTAATTGATGGCGTTGCTTGCGGGTCTGAAAATGTCACCCAGCGCCGCAAGCGTGGAGCGGCCTTCGTGCCGGAAGAACGATTGGGCCATGGCGCGGTGCCCAGTTTCAAACTTTCTGAAAATGTGGTACTCACCCGTCATGAGCAGGCCCGGGTTATTGACCGCCCGCGTGCCTTTGCCATCGCTGAAAAAGTGATCAAAATTTTTGATGTGCGCAAAGGCAAAATTGATCCTGAAGCGCGGGCTCTTTCAGGTGGTAATTTACAAAAATTCGTAGTTGGCCGGGAGTTGGACCGAAACCCCAAAGTGCTCGTCGTCAACCAACCCACATGGGGTGTTGATGCTGGTGCTGCCGCCACCATTCGCCAAGCGCTCATTGATCTGGCGCGTTCGGGTGCTGCCGTTTTAGTGATCAGCCAAGACCTTGATGAGATATTTGAAATTGCAGATCGCATCGCAGTTATTTCGCGCGGCCAGCTTTCACCAGCAGTTCCGGCCAAAGATCTCTCGCTTGAAAAAATAGGCCTGCTGATGGCCGGAAGTGGAGAGGTATCGCATGCGGCTCATTCTTGAGAAACGCGCTGATCGCTCATGGAAAATGGCTTTAGCTTCGCCCTTGATTGCGCTTGTTCTTACACTCATTTTCGGCGGCATTATTTTTTCTTTGCGCGGTGTTGAACCGCTGCATGGTCTTTATGTATTTTTTGTTGAACCCCTGACGGATGATTGGTCCCGGGAAAAGCTCATCGTCAAAGCCACTCCTTTGGTATTGATCGGTGCCGGTCTTGCACTCTGCTATACTGCGAATATTTGGAACATCGGGGCCGAAGGGCAATTTGTGATGGGCGCTTTGGCGGCTGGCGCAGTGCCGGTGCTATTTTCTGGATGGCAAACGCCAGAGGTTATGTTTGTCATGCTCACATTAGGCGCCATTGGTGGAGCCTTTTGGGCTTTCATTCCAGCAGCTTTACGGGTCAAATATAAGGCCAATGAAATTCTCACATCTTTGATGTTGGTTTATGTCGCACGCCTCATTTTTGATTGGCTGGTGCGCGGGCCCATGCGTGATCCACTGGGTATGAACTTCCCCAAAACCGTGCGCTTTGTTGGATGGCAAAAACTGCCCACATGGGGCGACATCCATTTGGGCGCACTCATTGCTGTGATCGCAGCCATCGCCTTGGCTTTCATGATGGCACGCATGTTGAAAGGCTTTGAACTTCGGACTTTGGGTTTAGCACCGCGCGCCGGACGCTTTGCCGGGTTCTCCGCTGATAAGGCCGTGTATTTCTGTTTTGCTGTCTCGGGTGCTCTCGCAGGCTTAGCAGGGGCTGCCGATGTGATGGGCGTGTCTCGCCAATTGCAAACACCTTATGAACCCAATTATGGTTTTGTTGCCATCATCGTTGCCTTCCTCGGCAGGCTCAACCCCGTGGGCGTCATTTTCGCTGCATTGCTGCTTGCCCTCACATTTATTGGTGGCGAAGCGGCGCAGGTCTCGCTCGGTGTGCCCGATAAAATCGCCAAGGTGTTTCAAGGCATATTGCTTTTTTTCATTCTGGCTTGCGACACGCTCATTCTTTACCGCATCAAATTTGAGGGCAACAAGTGATGGATCAATTCCTCGCCATTGCAATCACCATCATCACAGCGTCAACCCCGCTGCTTATTGCGGCCCTTGGTGAGCTGGTGGTGGAGCGCTCCGGCGTTCTCAATTTGGGTGTTGAAGGCATGATGGTCATGGGTGCAGTTGCGGGCTTTGGTGCAGCTTATGTCACGGGGAACCCTTATCTTGGCGTCGTTGCTAGCATCGCGGCAGGCACTTTGATGTCGCTGCTATTTGGATTCTTGACGCTAACATTATTGGCCAATCAAGTGGCCACCGGCCTTGCCATTACTTTGCTAGGATTGGGGCTATCAGCCTTGATCGGCGAAAGCCTTGTTGGCCATCCCATTACCCGCATTCCAAATTTTTACGGGCTGGACATTCTCATTTTCGCCTCCTTCGCTTTGGCAGCGCTGGTGAGTTACGTCTTGTTCAAAACCCGGGCTGGCCTCATCATCCGCGCAGTGGGTGATAATCACTCGTCCGCCCATGCCATGGGCTTTAAGGTGATTGGTGTGCGCTATCTTTGCGTTGCTTTTGGAGGGGCCTGTTCAGGTTTGGCAGGCGGATACCTGTCACTGGCCTATACGCCGCAATGGGTGGAAAACATGACAGCAGGCCGGGGCTGGATTGCACTGGCCTTGGTGGTGTTTGCCACGTGGCTGCCAGTTCGGCTTGTTATTGGCGCCTATTTGTTCGGCGCAATCACAATTATGGCATTTACCGTGCAAACTTTTGCTTGGGGCATTCCATCGCAGTGGTTATCTTCACTGCCCTATCTTGTCACAGTGGCTGCACTTGTGGTTATCTCAGGAAATCGGCAGCTCATGCGGGCTAACACGCCAACCTGCTTAGGTCAGTCATTCGTGCCTGATCGTTAAGAAAAATTTCGGACTATCAAACGGAGAACGACACAATGAAGAAATTAATGTTATCGGCAGCGGTTGTTGCCATGGCTCTTGGCGCTGCATCGGCATCGGCCAATGCCGCAGATAAGTTTAAGGCCTGCTTTGTTTACATCGGGTCAATTGGTGATTTTGGTTGGACCTATCAACACAATGTCGGTGTTAATGACGTAAAAGCTGCTCTCGGCGATGCCGTTGAAACAGTATATGTTGAAAACGTTCCAGAAGCAGACAGTGCTGGTGCAATCGAACGCTTGGCCCGTGATGGCTGCAAAATCATTTTCACAACATCATTTGGGTATATGGAGCCAACGCTTGAAGTTGCTGCCAAATATCCTGATGTGAAGTTTGAACATGCCACAGGTTATAAAACTGCGCCAAACTTGACAACGTATAACGCCAAGTTTCATCAAGGCCGTTATGTGCAAGGACAAATCGCAGCTAAGATGTCAAAGTCCGGCATTGCCGGCTACATCGTGTCATTCCCCATTCCTGAAGTGGTTGCAGGCATCAACGCTTTCATGTTGGGCGCACAATCTGTGAACCCAGATTTCAAAGTGAAAATCGTTTGGGTCAACACATGGTTTGATCCCGGCAAAGAAGGCGATGCTGCGAAAGTTCTGTTCAGCCAAGGTGCCGATATTATGGTGCAGCACACAGATTCAGCAGCACCAATCACCGTTGCTGAAGAACAAGGTAAACTTGGTTTCGGCCAAGCTTCTGATCAGATTAAGTTTGGTCCAAAAGCCCAAATGACATCCACCATTGATAATTGGGGGCCCTATTATGTGCGCCGCGTGAAGGCCGCAATGGACGGGTCTTGGAAATCAGAACAATCATGGGACGGCATGGCTGAAGGCACCGTGAAAATGGCGCCTTACACCAACTTGCCTGATGACGTGAAGAAAATGGCCATGGAAACAGAAGCTGCAATCACCGCAGGTACGCTTGATCCATTTGGTGGTAAAATCACCAAGCAAGATGGCACAGTTGTTGATAAGGTCGACGATGGCATGATCCTTGGCATGAACTGGTATGTCAAAGGCGTTGACGATAAGTTGCCACAGTAAATACCATTGCCCTCATCTCGAAAGAGGTGGGGGTAGTCTAATAATTTGCCTCATCCCGGCGAAAGTCGGGACCCAGAAATCCACGAGCAATGTTTGCTGAAAGTCTGGGTCCCGACTTTCGTCGGGATGACAGTTAGATAAGATGTGCGAATAATCATGGATCCCTTTCTCCTCGAATGGCTGAACATTCTCGTGCGCTGGGGCCACATGGTTGCTGGCATCGCGTGGATTGGCACGTCGTTTTATTTTGTGGCGCTGGACCTCTCGTTGAAAAACCAAGAGGCCTGGGAAGTGCATGGTGGCGGATTTTACCACGTTAAGAAATTTCTTTCTGCGCCTCCCAACCTTCCACCCGATCTCATCTGGTTCAAATGGGAAGCCTACCTCACGTGGATCACAGGCTTTCTGTTGCTCGTCATTCAATATTATGTGCAGGCCGATTTGTTCCT
>JANOUE010000063.1:0-18812 GCA_031416755.1 Hyphomicrobiales bacterium | reverse complement strand
CCGAAGGGCGGATGAGGGGTGGGGTATTAAAATCTCATCTTCCCCGGAATCCAATCGGTGCCAGCTAATGGCACTTGCGCCATGGCGGCAGCTTCGATGGTTAGCGCACAGAGATCTTCTGGTTCCAAATTATGCACGTGCGATTTGCCGTTGGCTCTGGCAATGGTTTGGGCTTCAAGCGTTAGCACTTTCAGGAAATTGTAAAGGCGGCGACCCGCTTTCACCGGGTCCAAGCGCTTTGATAATTCTGGGTCTTGCGTGGTAATGCCTGCTGGGTCTCTGCCTTCGTGCCAATCATCATAGGCGCCCGCCGTTGTGCCAAGAGCATTATATTCAGCTTCATAATGTGGATCATTATCGCCTAGCGCTACGAGGGCCGCCGTGCCGATGGACACCGCATCAGCCCCAAGCGCAAGCGCCTTAGCCACATCAGCGCCATTGCGAATGCCGCCAGAAACAATAAGCTGCACCTTGCGGTGCATGTTTAGTTCTTGCAATGCGCGCACCGCGGGACGGATGCATGCGAGAGTTGGCTGGCCCACATGTTCGATGAACACTTCTTGGGTTGCGGCTGTGCCGCCTTGCATGCCGTCTACAACCACAACATCGGCCCCAGCTTTTACGGCGAGGGCCACATCATAATAGGGGCGCGCACCGCCGATTTTCACATAGATGGGTTTTTCCCAATTGGTGATTTCACGCAATTCGGCAATTTTAATTTCAAGATCATCGGGGCCAGTCCAATCTGGGTGCCTGCAAGCTGAACGTTGATCAATGCCTTTGGGCAGGCAGCGCATAGCGGCCACACGATCAGAAATTTTTTGACCCAGCAACATTCCGCCGCCACCGGGCTTTGCTCCCTGGCCGATCACCACTTCAATGGCATCGGCTTTGCGCAGATCATCGGGGTTCATGCCATAACGTGAGGGCAGATATTGATAGACCAAGTGTTTTGATTGGCCGCGCTCTTCGGGCGTCATGCCGCCATCGCCCGTGGTGGTTGATGTGCCAGCGGCTGATGCGCCGCGCCCCAAGGCTTCCTTGGCATTGGCAGACAGAGACCCAAAGCTCATGCCGGCGATGGTGATGGGAATTTGTAGGTGGATGGGCTTCTTGGCAAAACGAGAACCAAGGACGACATCGGTGCCGCATTTTTCGCGGTAGCCTTCGAGGGGATAGCGCGAGATTGATGCGCCTAAGAATAAGAGATCATCAAAATGCGGCAACTTGCGTTTGGCGCCTGCGCCACGAATATCGTAAATACCCGTTGAAGCGGCGCGGCGGATTTCAGCCAGTGTGGCATCATCAAAAGTTGCCGATTTGCGCGGCGGTGTGCGAGGTGTGCTTTCCATCTTATCCTCAATAGCTATCGGCGTGGTCAACGCTGAAATTGTAAAGTTTACGCGCTGACCCATAGCGCTTAAAATCTGATGGCTTTTCCTTGCGGCCTGCGGCTTTGAGCAAGCGTTCGAGATCGGCTAAATGTTCGGCGCGCATTTCTTTTTCGATGCAATCAGCACCAAGACTTGCGACTTTACCTTTGACATAAAGACGGGCTTCGTAAATTGAATCGCCCAGAGCATCGCCAGCATCACCGCAGACAATCAAATTGCCACGCTGACCCATGAAGGCCGACATGTGGCCGACGGACCCGCCCACCACAATATCAATGCCCTTCATCGAAATGCCGCAGCGTGACGAGGCATCGCCGTCGATCACCAAAAGGCCGCCATTGCCAGTTGCCCCAGCCGATTCTGATGAATTGCCTTTGACCCAGACTATGCCAGACATCATGTTTTCAGCAGTGCCTACGCCTGCGTGCCCGTGAATAGTGATTTCTGAATGCTGGTTCATGCCGCCGCAGTAAAAACCAACATGGCCTTTAATTTCAACTTGCAGAGGAGCATTAACGCCCACGGCAATATTGTGTTGGCCCTTTGGATTTTTCACCACCCAATGTTTTTCGTTGGTATTCTTGGGCATTGCTTGCAGCGCAGAATTTATGCCGCGCACGCCAAGTTTGGTTTGGTCAAGTTCGTTCATATTTCAAGTCTCTCGGTAGACAGGCCCTCATCCGGCCTTCGGCCACCTTCCCCCGAGGGGGGAAGGATAGAATTTTCGCCCTTCCCCCTTGGGGGAAGGTGCCCAAAGGGCGGATGAGGGGCCTTCATGCGTTGCCCCAAGTGTAAATTGTTGCTGGCTCTGGTTCCCAGATTTTGGCGTTGTCGGCACCTGGCAAGTGCGCGATGGCACGGTATTCGGTGGCCATGGCAACCCAGTCATCGGTTTCGGCGATGACGGCGTGTTTGCAGGCGATGGGATCTCGAACCACAGCAAAGCCAGTGGCCGTGCCCACTAGAAAAGTGAAGAATCCGTCTAAATCTTTGAGGCCGGATTCTAAAGCTTCCTTCAGTGTCGAGCCTGTGCGCAGTTTATGCGTCATATAGGCTGCGGCAACTTCGGTGTCGTTTTCGGTTTGAAACTCGAAGCCTTCCTTCCTCAAGTTTTCGCGCAGGCGATTATGATTGGAGAGCGAGCCATTATGCACAAGGCATAGATCGGCTCCGGTTGCAAAAGGATGCGAGCCAGCGGTGGTCACTGCACTTTCTGTGGCCATGCGGGTGTGGCCGATGATGTGGGAGCCTGCCGCATTGTCCAAATCAAACTTGTCATAGACATTGGCAGGCAGGCCAGTTTCTTTGAAAATTTCAATGGTGTGGCCGGAGCCTACTACGCGCACTTCAGGGTGATGTTCTTTCAACCATTTGATGGTTGCTGCTTCTTTGCCAGTGGTGACGAGAATGCAGTGATTGCCGATTTTCTTGATCGTGCAATCACATTTCAAGGCCTTCTCCAAGCCCACATCAATTTTCTTCCAATCATAGCTTGGGTTATTATGTGCGAGAGAGAATTTGGTTTCAGATTTCTTCGTGGGGTTGCGGTAAATAGCAACGCCGGCCGAGTCTGGTCCGCGATTGGTCATTTCAATCAGCATGGGTTTAAACATTTTACCGAGCTTAGATTTAAGCTTGGGGTTTTTCAGATAGAGTCCAACAATGCCACACATCATATTCCTCCGGGCGGTCCGCCAAATTGTCGGGTGAATGCTAACAGGCCGAAAACTGAATATCAACTGGTAGGAAATATTTATTCACAAGGGGAACACTTGCAGCAAGCCGCCAGAGCCGCACGGAGAGCGTCACTCAAGCGAATCAGTACCTCCCCTGCCAAAACCCAATAAGTCATGCGCCTTGCCTCTCTAAATGCTCTTAAAAGCCTATCATAGATTTATAAGCCTATTCTTCTCTTCGGTAACTGATCACACTGAGATACCGTGCGGGCAGCTTCTTCAGCTCGTCGGGACCATGGGGTGATTCTGCATCGAAAAACAGCGCATCGCCTGGGTGCATGTCATAAGTTTTATCGCCGTGCCGATAAACGACATTGCCTTCGAGCATAAAGAGGAATTCCATTCCAGCGTGCTGGAAGGTTGGGAACACGTCAGTCTCGAGGTTGAGTGTGATGAGATAGGGCTCCACCATGACCGGCCCATGCGTAGAGTGGCCGAGCAATTGATATTGGTGGCCTGCTCTGGTGCCGCGCCGATCTATGGTGAGGCCCTGACCTGATTTCACAAAAGTGGCGTCGCGGATTTCTTCGAAACTTTTGAAAAATGCTGTGAAGGGAACAGCCAAGGCTGTGCTCAGGGCTTGCAACGAAGCCAGTGAAGGTGATGTTGCGCCATTTTCGATTTTGGACAACATGCCAGCAGACATGCTTGCTGCCTTGGCCAATTCCGAAATGGTCAGGCCCAGTTTTTCGCGGTATCGTTTTACTTCGCGGCCAATAGCCTGCTCAAGGTAGCGTGAGTCGGCTGTGGGTGAAGCATGTGGATTCTGAAACTCTTCCGTTTTCTTATCTGATTTCAACATGGTAGCTTCCGTTTATTGCAGTTGCTTTGTAGCATCCTTGACAATTGGTTCATACAGATGTTTCCTGCCAGATAATAAAGTTGCCCCGTAGCAATAAAATAAACAAGGGGTGGGCTTGGGAAGTTGCGGGGAAACAACACCAAGCCTTCAGGGAGGAAACAAAATGTCTGACCTCAATCAGCGGATTGAGGCCATGTACCGCTCAGATGTGCGCGGTGCTTGGCTGATGATCGCAGCACTTTGGATTACAGTGCTTTTCGTTTTGATTATGTCTTGGCCTTACATTCCAGACAGTGGCGTTCGCACAGTTGTGGTTTTGGCCGCGGCGGCGGTTCTTATTTTCAATACTGCATCAATTTCGGCCATGGTGAAAAACTATGCTGAGGACAAGGAGTTTATCTATGGCCTCGACATAAAACATCTTGACGAATCCAAGAAACAGCAAAGTTGAGGGAGGCACACATGGCAAAATATATTCCACCTGAACAATCGAGAATAATGCAAATCGTTGATATTGCATTTGTGGTTGCGGCAATATTTCTAGCGTTATGGCTGCCTTTGCAAGCGGGCTGGGCTGGCGTTTCACGCGCCATTGTAAAAATTGAAAACCCGACTTGGGAACTGCTTGGGCAAACGCCTGCTCAAGTTGCGCAATGGAATGCGCTTGGGTTTGCCGATGCTGCGGCAGCCCATGACATTATTCAAAACAAGTTTGATTATTCGATTGATTGGACGCAGCTCATCCTTATGACAGCTGTGCTCGTTGGTTATTTCGTTTTTCTCTTCATGGCATCCGATAAGGAATACCGTGAAGTGATCGCCGAAAAATTTAACAATAAATAAGGGAGAGACATGATGTGGACTACTCTCGCAAATTTTGGTTGGGCACTCTCTGCGGCTTTCGCACTCTGGATGCTTTATGATTGGTACAAAACCGATACCAGCTATTCCGAAGCAATGCTGACTTCTTCTCGCGAAGGCGAGATTGAAGCCGTGCAAGAAAAACATGAGGTTTGAGGAGGCGAAAATGGCAAATGCAACAACAGCCGGTTCGGCTCCCCAAAAAGTATCCCTCGCTCGTGTTCTCGGCCCCGCCCATGTGTGGGCTTTGGGTGTGGGCATTGTTCTGGTGGGTGAATATACCGGCTGGAATTTTGCCGCTGACAAAGGCGGCTCACTGGCAGCTTTAATCATCTGCTGGGTGATTGGCTTGCTCTACACGTCAGTTGCTATGATCGACTCGGAGGTGACTTCAACAGTTGCCGCTGCTGGTGGTCAATATGCGCAAGCTAAACATATTGTGGGGCCTTTGATGGCGTTCAATGTGGCGCTTTATTTGGTGTTTGCTTACACGATGCTGGAAGTCTCCAATGCAATTCTGATTGCCGATACCATTAAGTCTTATGCGGGCGAAGGTTTTGGTGACTGGCATTACAGAGGCATCATTGCCACGGTGATTGTGGTGTTGGCGGCTTTGAATTATCGCGGCGTTCTCATGTCTCTCAATGTGAACTTTGTGATCACGGCGATTGCTTATCTTGCAATCATTGTGTTGTTCTTTTCGGTTCAACCTTGGAGCCAAGGTGCTGTTTTGAAACTTGGCGATATGGTGACACCGGAAAATGCGTTGCCTTATGGTTGGATCGGCGTGGTTGCCGCTTTCCATTGGGGCATCTGGTATTACTTGGGCATTGAGGGCACAACGCAGGCCGCAGAAGAAGTGCGTTCGCCCTCACGCTCGCTGCCTTATGGCACGATGGCGGGCATGATCACGCTTTTGATCGGCGCTTCACTCACGTGGTATATTTGCGCTTCGTTGATGCCTTGGCAGTATTTGGGCTTCACCTATTATCCATTGCTTGACGCGGGCAAATTAACTGGCAGCAAGACCTTGGAAACGATGATGTTCATTGCAACGATCTTGGCGGCTGTAGCTTCGGCCAATGGTTGTATCAATGATGCGGCACGGGCGTGGTTTTCGCTTGGGCGTGATCGGTATCTACCAAGTTGGTTTTCGGCTGTGCATCCTAAATATCGCACACCTTATCGCTCCATTGTGTTTCTGGTGCCGATTGCTTTGGCCTTTGCGTTTATTTCAAACTTGGGCCAAGCGATTACTTTCTCGATTCTCTCGGGCGTGTTGCATTACACATTTATGAGTGTCAACATCATTATGTTCCGCAACAAGTGGCCGCTGGGAACTATCCGTCGCGGATACACCCATCCGTTCCATCCGCTGCCTGCCATCGTGCTGTTGCTGCTCTGCGTGGTTACCTATTTTGCGATCTTCTTAGGATATGGCGCGCAGCTTACGGCGATGGTGGTGTTCTATCTTATCGTCTCGCTGTGGTTCCATTTCTATCGTTATCAATATGTGAAACGCGGTGATCAATTCACCATGCCGTGGCCAAAACCCAGGGGCTATTAAGAGCTTCGACAATAAACTCAAGTGGCCCGCTCTATTTGGCGGGCCAGTTTTTTTGGACCTGTTTTGATGCAGCAATTTATTGCGATTATCATTGGGCTTGGACTTTTGCTTTTGTTGTGGCGGCAATGGCGGGCTGCTGAACAAAAATTACTTGCACAACCGCAACACTTATTCTCCGAGGTTCTTGATTTGTTGGACGAGCCAGAGATTGTGCAAGGCGAAGCCATTGGCACATGGATAGTCTCGGGGCGTTACAAAGGGCAATTTTTTCAACTCAAAGCTATCATTGATACATTGGCCACACGGAAACTTCCGAGTTTGTGGTTGATGCTGACATTGCCGCGCCCACAAAAACTGGAAGCGACTTTAGATTTAGTTATGCGACCTACAGCGCTGACCAGCTTTTCAAATTTTGATTTTCTACCGCACACGCTTGAAACACCTGCAGATTTTCCGGCACATGCCGTGATCCGCACGGATGACCCAGAGCGCTGCCCAGCAGTTGATATATTTCGCGAACATCTTACTTTGTTCGAGACCCGCGCTGGAAAAGAACTTCTGATTTCGCCACAGGGTTTGCGCATCGTGGTGCAGGTGGCAGAAGTGGACCGCTTGCGCTATGGTGTCTTTCGCGAAGCAAATTTTGGAGACACGGTGATTGACCGAGAGTTAACCTCGCAGTGTTTGGAAACTTTGCTGGCCCTGCAAGAAAGTTTGAAATTAAAAAATGTCTAAGAAACCCATAAACCCATATCTCGTTTTACTCGCTTCACTCATCGTGCCTGGTGCTGGCCATGTGGTGCTTGGGCAAGCGCAGCGTGGGTTAACGTTTTTATTTTTTACAGTAATTCTGGGTTGGGCCAGTGTGAAAGTTATGCCTGACCACATGAGTTTTTTCTCGCGCCATGTTGGTGGTGTTTTTCTGTATGGCATTTCCGTTTTGGATGCTTACCGACTGGCGCGGATCAAATATTCGAGTGAGCGCTAACTTGCGTCTACCAAGATCACGCGGAAATCATTTACGTTGGTTAAGGTGGGGCCGGTGATCACAGAATCGCCCAGTGCTTCGAAAAATCCGTGGCCATCATTGTTTGAAAGTGAGCTCCACGGATCAATTGCAAGGCCTCGCGCGCGGGCAAGCGTTGTTGGTGTGATAATGGCACCCGCCACTTCGCGCGCTCCGTCAATGCCATCAGTGTCGCCAGCCAATGCGTGAATATTTTCTGCGCCATTCAATTTGAGGGCTAACGATAAAAGATATTCTACATTGCGCCCGCCAGCACCTGTTCCCTTTACTGTGACTGTGGTTTCGCCGCCAGAGATAATGGCGCAAGGCGGCATTGCGGGTTGACCAAAGCGTTTGGCTTGCAGGGCAATGCCTGCCATCATGATTCCCACTTCGCGTGCTTCACCTTCAATGGCATCGCCCAATATGATCGGGGTGTAGCCTGCTGCAAGCGCAACGCGGGCTGCGGCCTCTAATGACTTTTGCGGCGAAGCGATGCAATGGGCTTTTGTGTTGGTGAGGCGTTTTGGCGTTTCGTCTCTGGCTATGGTTAGATGACGGGTCACCGATGCTGGAACTTCAATATTGTATTTTGCGATAATGGCGCGCGCTTGGGCGAAGTTTGTGGGATCAGCAACAGTGGGACCTGATGCAACAGCTGCAAGATCATCGCCCGGCACATCTGAAATTACCAATGTAATGAGTTTTGCAGGATGGGCGGCGGCGGCCAATCTTCCGCCCTTAATTCTTGATAAATGTTTGCGCACGCAATTCATTTCATCTATGGGAGCGCCTGATTTTAGCAGGGCAAGGTTGACAGCGCGTTTGTCTTCCACGCTCACGCCTTCGACGGGCAATGACAGCAGTGCCGAGCCACCACCGGAAATTAACGCGACCACTAAATCTTTTTCAGTGAGACCTTGCACCATGTGCAACATGCGTGCGGCGGCTTTGGTTCCGGCATCATCAGGCACGGGATGGGCCGCTTCAACAATTTCGATTTGTCGGCAAGGAACCGCGTGGCCATAGCGCG
The DNA here is from genome assembly GCA_031416755.1 of Hyphomicrobiales bacterium. Taxonomy (GTDB): domain Bacteria; phylum Pseudomonadota; class Alphaproteobacteria; order Rhizobiales; family Aestuariivirgaceae; genus Aestuariivirga. The sequence goes on along the minus strand of JANOUE010000063.1, from coordinate 10,413 downwards.
TGACGATGAGGCCAAGGTATTCACCTTTAAAATTCTGTTCAAAAACCTGGGCCATGGCAGCAGACCCTTTGCCTGCACCCACCACAATGGTTCGGCCTTCTGGTGGCTCTGGAATAAATTGCAGCATTGTGTGTTTTGGCAATGCTGCCTCTATGGCCGCAGTGAACATGGCTTTCATCAAATTTATTTGCATCACAGCACTGTACTTGATTGCAGATTTTTGACAATAAGGCTCTCATGTCAAAATCAATTTCCATTCTCGGCAGCCTCATCGCTTTCCCTACTGTGAGCCGAGATAGTAATTTGGATCTCATTGCCTTTGTGCAGAATTATCTAAAAGACATTGGAGTAAATTCCACGCTGGTTCACAATGAAGAAGGCACAAAAGCCAATCTGTGGGCCACGATTGGTCCAGCTGATGTGGCCGGCGTTGCCTTGTCTGCCCATACGGATGTGGTGCCGGTTGAAGGGCAGAACTGGTCCAGTGATCCGTTTCGCATGGCTTGGCGCAATGGCAATTATTACGGGCGCGGCTGTGCCGATATGAAAGGCTTTATCGCCAGCTGCTTGGCCATGGCTGAAGTTGCAGTAACGCGCAACTTAAAAACTCCGATACATTTTGCATTTTCATATGATGAAGAAATTGGCTGCATTGGAGTTCGAAGATTGTTGGACATGCTGAAGACATTGCCCATTCGCCCGCGCTTTTGCATTGTTGGCGAACCCACGATGTTGCAGGTCGTCACTGCGCATAAGGGCAAACTTGGTTACCGGGTGACCGCGCATGGACTGGAAACACATTCGTCGCTTGCCCCACTTGGTGTGAACGCAATATATATGGCGTGTGATTTGATTGCGGAAATTCGCAAGCTACAAGCTGACCTTGCGGCGCATGGCGTGCGCGATGGCGACTATGACGTGGCTTACACCACGCTTGCTGTGGGGAAAATTGCTGGTGGAGTGGCCATGAATATTGTGCCCAATGAAGCCAGTTTTGATTTTGAAATTCGCTATTTGCCGCAGGATGATGGTGTGGCCATTGCGCAGCGGATTAAAGCGGTTGCCGAGAGAGTGGCCGCTGGTTTTCGAGGGGTTTACCCTGACGCACGATTTACGTTTATGGATTTACAAAGTTACCCGGCCTTGGACACGCAGGTTGATAGCGAAGTTGTCAATTTCGTCCGTGCACTGACGGGTGGCAACTCCACTGGCAAGATTACATTTGGAACTGAAGGTGGGCTATTCCAGCAAGAGCTTGGCATTGCGGCGGTTGTGTGCGGGCCTGGAAATATTGCTGTGGCCCACAAGCCTGATGAATATGTTTCCGCAGAGCAGATGAAACTTTGTGATGAGATGTTGCTGCGCTTGGTTGAGCGACTGTGTTAAGATTCGAAATTATTTTTTTGCCTTTAGGAAACTGCCATGCGAACTGATACGCCCCAGCCCATCTTGCTTAAAGATTACAAGCCAGTTCCTTATTCTATTGAAAAAATTGAATTGGATTTTGTTCTTGAGCCTGAGGCTACGCGTGTGACATCGCGCATTTTTATGCGGCCCAATGTTGCAAGCAAAACAAAAAATGCTCCGCTGGTTTTTGATGGTGAAAAGATTACATTCATTTCAGCCTCACTTGATGGCGTTGCGGTTTTTCCAGTTGTGACGGAAAGCAATTTGACGATTTTAAAATTGCCGCAAAAACCTTTCGTGCTTTCGATTGTTTCCGAATGCGCGCCAATTAAAAACACTGAGCTTTCTGGCCTTTATATGTCCAACGGCATGTATTGCACGCAGTGTGAGGCTGAAGGATTTAGGCGCATCACTTATTTTTATGATCGCCCTGATGTAATGACGGTTTTTACCGTTCGCATTGAAGCGCCACAGGCAATGCCCATAGTGTTATCAAATGGCAACGCGGGCGAGACCGGCGTTAATGGCGATCGTCATTTTGCGGTGTGGCATGATCCACACCCTAAGCCCACTTATCTTTTTGCATTGGTGGCCGGGGACTTGGCTTCGGTGCAAGATAGTTTCACTACACTGAATGGCCGTGAAGTTGCGCTTGGCATTTATGTTGAGAAAGGCAAGCAAGATCGCTGCGCTTGGGCCATGGAGGCTTTGAAGGCTTCGATGCGCTGGGACGAAACTGCATTTGGCCGTGAGTATGATTTGGATGTGTTTAACATTGTTGCGGTTTCAGATTTTAATATGGGGGCCATGGAAAATAAGGGTCTGAACATTTTCAATGATAAATATATTTTGGCTCTGCCGGAAACAGCGACGGACACGGATTATGTTTTGATCGAAGCCATTATTGCGCATGAATATTTCCACAATTGGACCGGCAACCGGATTACCTGCCGAGATTGGTTTCAGCTTTGTTTGAAAGAAGGGCTTACGGTTTTCCGTGATCAGGAATTCACTTCAGATCTGCGTTCGCGCGCCGTCAAGCGCATCCAAGATGTGAAGACCTTGCGGGCGCGGCAATTTCCCGAAGATCAAGGCCCGTTGCAACATCCGGCTAGGCCTACATCATACATTGAGATCAATAATTTTTATACGCCGACCGTTTATGAAAAAGGTGCGGAAATTTGCCGGATGATGAAAACGCTGATTGGAGACGCGGCGTTTCGCAAGGCAATGGATCTCTATTTTGAGCGCCATGACGGCAAAGCAGCCACGGTTGAAGATTTTGTAAAGTGCATGGCTGATGCTTCAGGGCGCGATCTCAAGCAGTTTTTCACCTGGTACAACCAAGCGGGCACGCCGCATTTGAATGTGCGCGGAACTTATAATGGCGAAACCAAAACATTCGAAATTTCGATTCTGCAATCTACGCCGCGACTGGATGGGCAGAAGAAAAAAGTGCCGCTGCATATGCCCTTAGCTTTGGGTTTGGTGGGGCCTGATGGTGCTGACATGCCGTTGCACCTTGAGGGCGTTGGCAGTCTCAACGCAGCGCTGATTGAACTGACGAAAGCCAAGCATGTTTTTCGATTCATGGGTGTTGAGCAGAAGCCAGTGCTCTCAATCAATCGTGGATTTACGGCGCCGGTGGTGATGAAAACAAATGCAACAGCTGCTGACTTGCTGTTTTTGATGGGGCATGATTCAGATAGTTTTAACCGCTGGGAAGCAGCCCAGGTTTTGGCGAAATCATTGATTGTTAAAACTGTGACTGCGCTGATGGTGGGCAAGACTCCACCAAGCGTTTCAGGATTCGCCAAGGCTTTGGGCCTCATTTTGGCAGATGAGAAATTGGACGACACATTCAAGGCTTTGATGCTGGTGTTGCCTGCTGAAGCTGAAATTGCCGCACAAATCGGTAAAGATGTAGACAGTGATATTGTGAAGCAAGCGCGGGATCTGGTGCGCTGTGGCATTGCGAAAAAACTGATGAAAGCTTTGAAAGCCGCCTACTCACGTAACGCCGAAGTTGACCCTTATGCGCCCGACATTGCAGGAACGGCAAGACGTTCGCTGCGCTATACTGCACTTGGTTTGATTGCGGCGGCCGATGCAGACCTTGGAGTTACGTTCGCCCGCAAAGATCTGGCAGGGGTTTCGAATATGACGGCCGAGATCGGGGCGTTGACTTCACTGCTTTCATCGACGATGCCGGAATGCGCTGAAATGCTCGCTGCTTTTTATCAGCGGCACAAAACTGATCCGTTGATCGTTGATAAGTGGTTTGGCTTGCAAGCTGCTATTCCCGGCTCTGATGCATCGCAACGCATTGCAAAATTGTTGGAGCACGCCGAGTTCAAACTCTCTACGCCAAACCGGGTTTATGCTTTAATTGGCGGGTTTAGTGGCGGCAATCCATCGGGGTTTCATGCCGCCGATGGATCGGGCTACCACATTGTTGCCGATGTGATCATCGCCCTCAATGCGATCAATCCACAAGTGGCCTCGCGCTTGGCCACTGGGTTTCGCAGTTGGAAACTTTATAACACGCCAAGGCAGACGCACGCACAGGCTGAAATGCAGCGAATTTTAGCAGCGCCACTGCTTTCAAACGATGTGTTTGAGATCATAGCAAGAACACTGAAGGCGTGATCTCTCTATTCAATTGCCAAATCAGATTCAGCCGCGTTATTCCTGATTCTCGGAAGTCGGATCTGATTCGTTTGGTGAAGCGTTGCAGTTTGTAAACTTCGGTCTGATCAGCTTTTTTGAATCGAACACAGCGTGGCCAAAGCACTTATTAAAGAATTGTTCTTTAGAGAACGCACATTGCATCTTCCCATGCCATGGCCGGGACATGCAGGGTTGAATATTACTGAGCGCGCTATGCGCACTCTCATTACTGTTCTCACCGGGTTGTTTTTGCTGGCGCTTGCGGCCGCATTGGTTTCTCAGCTGTTTCTCAGCCGCGCACAGAATTTGGGGGCAGAAAGCAGACTTACGCTTTTGCAGGCTGATCGCACGGCGCAACATATTAAAATTACAACGCTGAACGCGCTAGCAAACGGCCAGACAATAAGTGGCGTATCGCCAGACATGCTGACTGAAGCCTTGGGGCACGATGCCGCCAGTGAAGACCGCGTGTTTATTTTAGTTGATACTCAAGGCAATATTGCTGCCATGCATCCCGAGCAAAAGCCGTTGCTTGGCCAATCCATTACTACGGTAATGGGACCGCAATTTGCTTTGGATGCCGATGTGAATGCAGACACAATTTCATATTCCAATTTGGCTTCAGGAGATGAAGCTGTCGTGGTTACCCGTGATTTGGGCGCTGTGCCTGGTGGGCTTGTGGTTTATCAAAAACATGCAGATGTTTTGGCAGCATGGCGCAATGGCGTTACGCAATTGGCAATTTTGTTTGTGGTTACGTTTCTGGTTTTAATGATGCTCTCTGGGGCATTTCATTGGCAGGCTGCCAAAGCCTCTGATGCCGATGTTATGCTTTCAGTTGCCACTGTACGGTTGGATAAGGCATTGGATGGCGGGGAGTGCGGGCTTTGGGACTGGGACCTTTCTGAAGGTCACATATTCTGGTCACATTCGATGTTTGAAATATTGGGTCTGCCACAACGCGGTGAATTCTTAAGCTATGGTGAAGTGGCCGCGCGCATTCACCAAGATGATGCCAAGCTTGATAATTTGATCGAAGATTTGCTCAATGGAACGCGCAAAATTTTCGACCAAGAATTTCGCATGCGCCATGAAAAAGGTCATTGGGTGTGGTTGCGCGCACGTGCTGCTTTAGCGCCGGGCCATAATGTCAGTGAACCACATTTGGTGGGTATTGTTTTTGATATTACGCGGCAGAAGCAACTTGATAAATTGAACCGCGATGCTGAAGTGCGGTTGAAAGATGCGGTTGAAAATATCTCCGAAGCTTTTGTCTTGTGGGACACAGAAAGCAAATTGGTTTTGTGCAATTCAAAATATCAGCAGTTTCATTCTCTGCCGGCATCGGTGTGTCAGCCGGGCACATCTTACAGCATGGTGACGGCAGCCTCCAAAGAGCCTGTGGTGCGGCAAATTTTACCGCGGCATGGCGATGATGCTTCAGGTTCACGCTCCATGGAAGTTCAAATTGCCGATGGGCGCTGGCTGCAAATTAACGAACGGCGCACCAAGGATGGCGGCTTTGTTTCAGTGGGCACAGACATTACGGCGTTGAAACAACAGGAAGAACATTTGCTTCATTCCGAACGTAATTTGATGATGACGGTTCGTGATTTGCAAAAAGAGCGGCAATTGGCTGAAGAGCAATCGCAACGCTTGGCTGAACTTGCCGATAAATATGCCAGTGAAAAAACCCGGGCGGAAGCTGCTAACCGTTCTAAATCAGAATTTCTCGCCAATATGAGTCATGAGCTGCGCACGCCACTTAACGCGGTGATTGGCTTTAGCGAGATCATGAGCCAAGAAATGTTTGGGGCTTTGGGTTCACCCAAATATTCGGAATATGCGTTGGACATTCGCAAGAGCGGGCAGTTTTTGCTGGATGTGATCAATGATATTTTAGACATGTCTAAAATTGAAGCTGGGCGCGTTGATTTGGAACTCTCGACCGTAGAGCTTGGGTCTATGCTAGAAGAGGTTTTGCGTTTGGTGGGGCCGCGTGCTGCAGAAGGTGGCCTAGACCTTCGGCAAGATGTTGGAGCAACAGCAGAGTTTGTGGCCGACCGCCGTGCGTTAAAGCAGGTGTTCATCAACCTGATTTCTAACGCTGTGAAATTTACGCCTGAAGGTGGCACTGTTACAGTTAAATCTCGCAGTGATGGAGAAAACATCAGTGTACAGATTATCGACACAGGCATTGGCATTCCACAGCGCGATATTGAAAAATTGGGGCGGCCTTTTGAGCAGGTGGAAAATCAGTTTACCAAGAGCAAGGGTGGTTCTGGACTTGGGCTGGCGATTTCAAAATCGCTGGTGGATTTGCATGGCGGATCTTTGACCATTGACAGCAAAGAGGGTGTGGGCACAACGGTGACTGTAATGATACCGATGTCAGGAATTAGCAGCCACTAGATCAGCAAAGTGCCATCACACTCTATTGCTGCACTTCACGCGCACTTCTGTCTCGGATTGCTGCCGCCAGTTTCATCCGTTCTTCGGCCGTTAACTTTGCAATGATGTCGGTAACCACTGCCCCAGCTTTGGCAGCCAAACTTTGCCGCCCTGTGGAGAATTTATCGATCACGGTTTGCACAGCGGCTGAATCATAATTTGGTTTCTCCAGGGCGATTGCCAATTCCAAAGCGGCAGCATTGGCGGAAGCGCGCATGTTTCTAAATTCGCCACGGTTACCTCGCAAAATACTCATGAGTTCATGGCGGCGCGATGGACTAAGTTCATCCAAGAACTTGCGCGGAATGAGCTGCACGAAGTTTGAGCCTTTGCCGCCACCCATCTCATGGCCTCGCGTAAAACGGGCCCCAATGGCGCCGGCAATCAACAGGTTTGCCATGAGCGAGAGAACCAAAATTGCTGTCCACCACTTTGATTTCAAAGTAGGAATGGCGCTGATAATTTTATTGTTGGTCTCTGTCATGATTGGGTGTCCTCGATCAAGGCTACAACGTCGTCAAAGCCATTGCTGGTTATGTCTTCAGAATATTGTGCCATCAATAAGTTGGTTGGGTTTAAACTTGTGGTGTTGGTGCCGAGCCAGAGGCCAAGTGCTAGCGACGCTGCAAGCGGAAGACCAATTAGCCAAGGGGCAGCGGTTTTCTGCTTTGGAAATGCACCAATATTAGTGGCGGAAGTTACTTTGCCAAGCAACCGTTGTTCATATCCCATCGCAGGCTGTGGGCTGCTGGCAGCACTTAACACCTTGTCTAGATCATGATCATTCATTTTAGTCTCCGTCCCTGCTGATGGTGGCGAGCAAAAATCTGCCATCAGCGGCTAAATTTGTTTTCAATGCGCGGCGGGCTCTGGCCAAAAGGGATTCAAGCGCATCAACGCTAATTTCCATGGCGGCGGCCGCTGCGATATTTGTAAGATGCTCGAAATGCACCATTGTGAGTGCCAGTCTTTGGCGCTCCGGCAAATTCGCTATCTCCGTATCAATGCGAGCGGCCACTTGGGTGTGATCTAACTTTGCATCTGCGGGCAAGGCTTGATCGGCAATATGCAGAGCAGCTTCAATATCCTGCATTGGTTTTTGCCTAAATTTATCCATGACCAAGTTTGATGCGACACGCATCAACCAGCCTTTCACGGCATTGCCATCGCGCAATTGCGATGGGTTGTTCCAAAGTTTCAAAAATGCTTCCTGCGTTACGTCTTCTGAATCAGCGTCATTGCGGCAGCTGCGCCAAGCCACGCGGTAAACGGCTTGGTAGTGGCGCGAAATTAAAACAGTGAAAGCCTGCTGATTTTGCGCGCAGACAGCCTCGGTGAGTTCCGCATCGGTGCAGATTTGGAAATCCAAGGATCGCAGTGATAGATTCACGCAGGGGTGCCAACTCAGTTTCAAATCTTATTATAAGCTATTGACGGGCTGGGTGCTATTTTCCGTCGCTGTATCATGGCCTGCCGATGATTTTGGTAAACAGGGCAGAAATTTGCGCTTGGGTATCGGCCAAATGGGCTTCCGCTGACTGGATATCTGGCATCAGCGCTGCACGGCAGACGGTTTCTGACATGCTGCGGGTGGCGCTTTTTGGAGCAAAATTTCCGACCAAACAGAGGCGCAAGAGTTGGGTGAGGCGCTGGTAAAGGCTGATGGCATGCAGAAGTTTCTGGCCGTCTTGCGGACTTAAAATGCCAAGCTGTGTGGCCTTCTGCAAACTCTCGTGGGTGTTGGTGCTTAGAATTTCTGGATAGGATTGAGCGTGGATGAGTTGTAAATATTGCGCAATAAATTCCACTTCAATCAAGCCGCCATCGGCACGTTTAATATCCCATAAGCTTTCCACTTTGTGCTCGCGCTGCATCATGGCGCGCATGTCTGCTACATCTTTTTGGGTTTGCTCAACACTTCGCGGAGCACGAAGAGTTTCACGAATTTCAGCATTGAGCATGGCGGTGAGTTGACTTGCTCCCGCCACGACGCGGGCTCTGGTGAGGGCGAGTTTTTCCCAGGTCCAGGATTCGCGTTGGTGATAATCTGCGAAGCTTGCAAAGCTGACTGCAACTGGCCCCTTGCTGCCCGACGGGCGCAAGCGCAGATCAACTTCATAAAGTGTTCCTTCAGCGGTTGGCGCATTTAATGCGGTGACGAGGCGCTGGGTGAGTTTGGCAAAGTATTGCGCGGCACTGATAGGTTTTTCGCCATCCGATAAATCGTTATTTTCCAATTGGTTATAGACAAGAATTAAATCTAAATCTGAACCGGCAGTCATTTCGTTGCTGCCAAGTTTTCCCATGGCGATGATGGCGCATTGGCCATTTTTGAATTTGCCATGAAGTGCGGCGATTTCAGCTTCGATTATGGCAAGCAGTTTTCCCAGAATTGCATCGGCAATCATCGAATAACTTCGGCCTGCCTCTTCGGCGGTGAGAGTTTCAGAAAGAATGCGAACACCCACTTTGAACATTTGCTCGCGCGCCAACACACGCGCCCGGTCCATGGCTACCTCGCGTGGTGTGTTTGGTGGAATAGTTTGATCAAGTTCACGTTGCAGGCTTTCAGATGTGACTTGGCTTGAGAAGAAATCTAGCGCTACAACTGCTTCTAGTGTTCGTGGCTGCCTGCTGAGCTGTTGAGCGAGGCGCGGTGCTGCTCCTAATATTTGCGCGATCAATTCCAAGAGACTTGGGTTGGCTTTGATCATAGAAAAAAGCTGAATGCCAGCGGGCAGGCCCTTCAAAAAACTATCGAATGCTAGAAAAGCCATGTCAGCATCGCCACTTTGCGCAAGTGTTTTGAGCAGTTTTGGCATGAGTTCAGTGAGGAGTTCGCGTGCTCTTGCGGTGCGGGTTGCGGCATAGCGACCAAAGTGCCAGCCGCGAATGGTGGCTGAAATTTCGGACGCTTGGCCATAGCCCATGTTTTGTAAGGTTTCCAACGTTGCGGGATCATCTTCGCCGCCGGTGAAAACGAGGTTCCCGAGATCACCCGATAATTCACCTGCATCTTCGAAGAGTTTGGAATAGTGGCGTTGCACTGTTTGCAAGGTCGCTTCGAGTTTTATGGATAGGGCATCACCATTTTTAAAACCGCAGAATTTTGCGTAAGCTTCAAAAGCGTCTGGCTTCTCTGGAACGAGATGGGTTTGCTGATCGTCCACCATTTGGGCGCGGTGTTCGAGGGTGCGCAGAAAGCAATAAGCCGATTTAAGTTCGGAGGCAGTTCTTGGCGTAATCCAATTGGCCTCGGCGAGCGCGTCTAACATTTCGAGGGTGCGAAGCCCGCGCAAGTTTGGATTGCGGCCGCCGGCGATTAACTGTTGGGTTTGAACAAAAAATTCAATTTCCCGAATACCGCCGCGACCAAGTTTTAAGTTATGACCGCGCACCGCAATTTCGCCATGGCCTTTGACCGCGTGGATTTGGCGCTTCAGCGATTGCACATCGGCAATTGCCGCATAGTCCAAGTATTTGCGCCAGATATAGGGCTTCAAACGATTTAGAAATTCGGTTCCCAAGGCGATATCGCCAGCGGCGGGGCGGGCTTTTATCATGGCCGCACGCTCCCAATTCTGGCCTTGGTTTTCATAATAAATGGCAGCAGCTTCCATCGAGATAGCCACTTGGGTGGCACGTGGATCGGGTCTCAGCCGGAGGTCTACACGGAAGACATAGCCATGTTCGTCCACGTCTTGCAGCAGGCTTACCAAATCACGGGTCAGGCGCACAAAGAATGTTGCGGGTTCAACACCTTCGTGCAGGGGTGCCACTTCCTGATCGTAGAGCACAATAAGATCAATATCACTGGAGTAATTCAGCTCCCCGGCCCCGTGCTTTCCCATGGCGAGAACCACGTAGCCGGAGTGCAGCGATGGA
>JANOUE010000062.1:0-3900 GCA_031416755.1 Hyphomicrobiales bacterium | reverse complement strand
CTCTCACCTCAGGGTGAGGACATACAATGAGTTACCTCACCCTGAGGTGCCCGCAAAGCGGGCCTCGAAGGGTTGGCTGCCACGCGCGCTACATTACACTGCGCTTCCCATTCGACTAACCGAACGCCTTAAAACAATCGCAAATCCAAGTAGCTCTAATTCCCCAACATCACCTTGATCTCATCGCTCAAATGAAACAGCGCCAGCAGAAAAACCAAACCGCCAATTAACATAATGAGTGTAGTTGGCAGCAGCCGTGGGTTCAAGCTTTTGCGCGGGTGTTTTTCCAGCCAAGCCATCCAGCCTGCCAAACCAGCGCCCGCCAGCAAAACCCCGATTGTGATCCAAAATTCCGTATTTAACATGGTTTAATTTAACTGTTTCAAATGGTTGACATGCGTAAATGTCATGACTATGGTCCGCCCCGAAATCAAGGGATAACTTAATATCCCTCTTAAGGTGACTAGTATGAAAGTTCGTAACTCATTGAAAGCGTTGATGAAACGCCACCGCGACAACAAGCTGATCCGTCGCAAAGGTCGTGTTTATATTATCAACAAAACGAATCCTCGTTTCAAGGCTCGTCAGGGCTGAAGCGGTTTGACTTTTCCTTGAAAAGTCAAACTCGCCCTCTATTCGAATTTTCGATTTAGATTGCACCGCGCTGAAGCTTGCTTTCGCGCGGTTCTCCTTTTTTATGGCGCAATCTGTGCTATGATACGCCCATGCGCATAATTGCTTCCCTTGCACTAACGCTAGCTCTGCTCACACCGGCATTTGCCGAAGACCCGGCAAAAATGCGCGAGGTTGAACTGGACAAGCTGTTCGGCAGACTGCATCAAACCTCCACCGCCCAAGACACAAGCAAAATCCAAGCCGATATCTGGGCGCTCTGGGCCCATAATGACAGCCCGACAGCCGAGTTGCTGCTGCGCCAAGGTGTAGCCGCCATGAATGCCCATGAATATGCAGCGGCTGAAAAAACTTTAATCCAGCTCATCGAAACTTACCCAACTTTCGCCGAAGGCTGGAACAAGCGCGCCACGCTTTATTTTATGGATGGCCGTTATGATGCTTCGCTCATTGATATTGAGCACGTGCTGGAACTAGAGCCCCGCCACTTCGGCGCACTCGCTGGCAAAGCCATGATCCTGCGCGCCCAAGGCAAAACCATCGAGGCCCTCAAAGTGCTGCGTGAAACCCTGAACATTAATCCGCACATGAACTCAGTGGTGCAGGCCATTAAAGATTTAGAGAAAGCCAATCCCGATATTTGATCTCCTTGCCTTCGCTGCCATTCCTCCCTACATACAATGGCGGCGGTGCTGCTGGGCAGGTGAGGAACCATTTTTCCCAGGGCCTATAATTGATTTCTTAGGGAGCTGTCCCTGAGCCAGACCGTGGTCTGGCACACACGGCCCCCACCTACGTAAGTAGGGACCAGGGATCGTCAGTTCCCACGGCTTCGGCGGCCCGCCACTTTTCTTTTGCCCAAAGCCTGTCTATGGCTAGGCATGAGCATTTCTCTCGATCAAATCAAAAAAGACTGCCGCGCGCAAGCCACTGCTATTCGCAAAGCGGCCCATGAAGAATGGTCTGGCCGAGCGCCCTTGGCATTGGCTTCTCATCCTTTTCCGGTTCAACCCCAAATCGGCCAGCAAATTGTTTCTGGCTTTTTCCCCTATCAATCTGAAATTGACACGCGGTCCTTGCTTGGCAAATTAGCGGGTGAGGGCTGGACCACCTGTTTGCCCATTGTGATTGCCAATGGCCAGCCTTTGCAGTTTCGCCGTTGGTTGTCGGGGGAACCAACAATAAAAGGTGTGTGGGGCATTCCGCGCCCGCCTGATACTGCGCCCGAATTAGAGCCAGATGTGTTGATTATCCCGATGTTGGCTTTTGACCGCAAAGGCTTTCGCTTAGGCTATGGCGGAGGCTTCTATGATCGCACTTTGGAAAAACTGCGCACGATCAAAAATGTGATTGCCATAGGTGTCGCTTATGCAGCCCAAGAGCTTGACGAAGTTCCCCATGGCAGCCACGACCAGTCGTTAAATTACATCATGACTGAACGTGAAGTGATGACATGCGCTTAATTTTTCTAGGTGATGTTGTAGGCAAATCTGGCCGTGATGCAGTTTACGAACAACTGCCCATCATGCGCGAGCGTTATAAGCCAGATCTTGTCGTCGTGAACGGCGAGAATGCTGCCCATGGCTTTGGCATCACCGAAGATATTTATCTGAAGCTGCGCGAAGCTGGTGCTGATGTCGTCACCCTCGGCAATCACTCCTTCGATCAGCGTGAAGCGCTGGTTTTCATCGAGCGCGAAAGCCAGATGATCCGCCCGCTCAATTGGCCGCAAGGCTGCCCAGGCCGGGGCACCGCTATGGTGGAAACTGCCAAAGGTGGGCGTGTGTTGGTGATCAATGGCATGGGCCGCGTGATGATTGAGCCAGTGCTCGATGATCCCTTCCCTGCCATCAACCGCGAGCTTGAGCAATGCCGCTTGGGCTTGGACTGTGATGCTATTCTTATCGACATGCACGCCGAAGTTTCTTCTGAAAAAATGGCCATGGGCCATTTCTGTGATGGCAGAGCAAGTTTGGTGGTGGGCACGCACACGCACACGCCAACTGCTGACCATCAAATTCTGCCCCACGGCACGGCTTATATGACAGATGCTGGAATGTGCGGCGATTATGATTCAGTCATTGGCATGGATAAGGCCGAACCCTTGCAACGCTTCCTGCGCAAGCTGCCAGTGGAACGCATGCGCCCGGCAGAAGGCCCTGCAACGGTGTGCGGCGTTGCCGTAGAGACTGATGATAAGACTGGACTTGCCACAAAAATCTCGCCGATTAGAATTGGTGGAAGGCTGAGCCAGGTTGATGTTGGGTTTTGGTAGATCAGAATTTGCGGCTTAATTTCAGTATCGTCACCCCAGCGAAGGCTGGGACGTGGATTCAATTTAACGCATCATCTTCAAACATCAAAATAAACAATCTTTCCTATCTTGACTCTTTCATTCCCATGTGAGAGAACAAAAATAGAACATTGGAAATTTTGTTATGCCTCCCCACCCTGTGCACACCCTTGCGACAGGCGGCTTTGCTGTCGCCCTACCTGAAGCGGAAGATGATCCTTCCCGCCTCATGGCCTTGTTGCGTGAGCGTATTGCCAAGCTGGAGAACATCACACCGCAGCTCGATAAGGCAGGCCGCAGCAGAAAGCCTTGGACCATTGGTATCCCCGATATTGACGCCCACCTCGCATCCACCGGCCTTGCCCGCACTGGCTTGCATGATGTGGCGCCACGCCACTATGGCGATATGCCCGCCGCCATGGGGGCAGCCCTCGCCCTTGCTTTACGCCGCCTGAGCGACCCAACTGAGCGCCGCCCGCTACTCTGGTGCAGGCTGGCGCGCGAAGTGCGTGAATATGGCAATCTCTATGGCCATGGGCTGGAAAATTTGGGGCTGGCCCGCAGCCGTTTTGTCACTGTCACGCTGAAAAATCCGGTTGCGGCCTTATGGGTGGCAGAAGAGGCTTTGAAATCTGGCGCCCTTGCTATCGTCATGCTCGATGCTGATGTAAAGCACACCAGCCTCACGGCAACCAGGCGCTTAAGCTTGGCAGCCCAAGCCGGAAAATCTGCAGGTCTTTTAGTTTTTGCCACAAGGCAGCTGGGCACCACCGCCAGCCATACGCGCTGGCTGGCCGAAGCCGCAAGATCACAAGCGCCCCCCTATGATGCGCTGGCCCCGGGCAACCCCTCTTGGACTTTAGAACTCACCCGTGCGCGTGGCGGAAGGCCGGGCTCATGGACTGTGGAATGGCATCATGCGTCGCATCGTTTCAATCTGGTTTCCAAACTTCGCGGTGGAGAGATTCATCCGT
>JANOUE010000061.1:0-7569 GCA_031416755.1 Hyphomicrobiales bacterium | reverse complement strand
GAGCGAGCAAATCGAAGGGTGGGATTTATCCTGTATCCTTCAAGATCAAGGCCATCAAAAGAGTTGAGCGCGGCGAAGGTGTGTTGCCTGTCGCGCGCGATATTGGCGTCACGCGCAAGGCGCTGCATGACTGGATCAGGGAATTACGGTGACGGAATTACGGTGACAGTGCATTTAATTGCGTTGAAGAAAGGGGACGCTCCCTTTTTCTCCGTGCCACCGACCCTTCGAGGCTCGTAAGACCTCGCACCTCAGGGTGAGGGGAGACAGTATTAAGTGTCGGGGATAATAACCGCAGTAAGCGATCCGCCTCGATTCAAACCACCAGCACAATCTTCCCCACATGCACGCTGCTCTCCATCAATCTATGAGCGGCCATCGCTTCGGCCAGCGGAAAAGTTTCATAAATCTGCGGTTTGCATTTTCCGACAGCGAGCAGTGGCCAAACTTTTTCTTCCAGCTCCCGCGCGATGATTGCCTTCTCTGCAACGGATCGTGGCCGCAAGGTCGAACCCGTGAAAGTCAATCGCTTCAGCATAATCGGCAGAAAATCAGCCTCAATCTTTGAGCCTTTCTGAAAGGCAATTTGCACAATGCGGCCATGCAAAGCCGCCACTTTCAGATTGCGCGACACATAATCGCCACCCACCATATCGAGAATAACATCAGCTTTAAGATTGTGCCGCTCCATCTCTGTTCCAAAATCGTGAGATTTATAATTGATCGCCACATCAGCTCCTAAAGCCAAGCACGCAGCACATTTCTCGTCGCTGCCAGCAGTCACGATCACCCGCGCCCCAAAATGCTTAGCCAGCATGATCGCCGTGGTGCCAATGCCACTGGAGCCACCATGAATGAGAATGGTCTCGCCCGCTTTCAAAGCCCCGCGCTGAAAGACATTGGTCCACACCGTGAAATAGGTTTCCGGCAGTGCTGCCGCTTCAACCATTGAAAAGCCGTGAGGCACCGGCAAAGCATTATCTTCCGCCGCCACGCAATATTCGGCATAACCACCGCCCGGCACCAAAGCACAAACTTCGTCACCCAACTTATAGCGCCGAACATCTGCCCCCAACGCCACCACAACGCCCGCCACTTCAAGCCCCGGCGTGAGCGGCGCACCAGCAGGCGGCGGATAAGCACCCATGCGCTGCAAAATATCTGGCCGGTTAACACCAGCTGCCGCCACTTTAATTAAAATCTGCTCCGCCCCAGCTTCGGGTCGCGCGAGAGATTCCAAAATCAACTGTTGGTCAATAATGGCGATAGCTTTCATATGTTTCATTTTTGGATTCCCGATCAAACACTTGAGCCCGAATTGGGACTGGTGCATTATTCTAACAAATATGAGGAGCAAACCCAATGGACATAGAAAATGAACCCCGCCCCAAGCAAAACATGGTTATCGGCGAGAACTTAGATGATATTTCAGTGACCGAATTGGAACAGCGAGTTAGAGCTTTAGACTCCGAAATTATCCGGATACGCGCTGAAATTGCAAAAAAACAATCAAGTAAAGCTGCAGCGGCGGCATTTTTCCGATAATTCCCAGAGAGTAGTTCAAATCTTAACTAATTTTTAAGTCTTAACGTTTACCCTGATTTTCATCCCAGAGTGTCTGGGTTTCTCCGAGTGGGTTCTGTCCACTCCGTTTGACGCCTCCCTGTTTAAACTCAAAGCCACGTTTTTACGTGGCTTTTTTTCTGGCACCAAAATTGCTCCCTTAAACATTGATTGACCATATTGACGATTGAGGCATCTCAGACCATGATCAGATTTACGGAAAACTTTAAGTTTGTGCGTAAGGGGATGTTAAACATGCGGGACCAGTTGGCCATGCAGTCAGGTGCCATAGATTTTCTGGCAAAATTCACTGATTCAGAGCAATTCGAAAAAACTTTCAAAGAAGGCATGGGCCTTGTTGAAGAAACCGCAAATTATTTAGATGGCGACGGCCGCGTTGATGCCCGAGACTTAGATCGCACCGGGGCCATAGCTTACGCCACCGAATCCATGCGCCTTACCACCAGACTTATGCAAATGGCTTCGTGGCTGCTACTGCAACGCGCTATCGCTTCAGGCGAAATGAACCACGACGCAGCGCTCCGCGAAAAGCACCGCATCAACTTGGCAGAAATTGGCCGTGGCCATGATTTAAAGGGTGCTGATCAAATGCCAGATGGCCTGAAAGCCTTGGTCGATCGTTCACTCCGCCTGCTTGAACGCATCAAGACTTTGGATAGCATGCTCAACCGCAGCGCCAGCAATGACGAAACCGTGAGCCCCATCACTGCACAGCTCAATATGTTGGAGCGCGCCTTTAAGGTTGGATAATCCTAACTCCAGTTTCCGCGCTCAGCATCTTCCAACATATCCACTTTGGCGCGGTGCATGAAGGCATCGCTATGCACGGTAATTTGAGTGCCATTAAGATGAACCACTGAATACATCGGCGGCTCATCGCTATAGACCGTAGGCACTGATCCACCCACCAATGGCAATTGATGATTGAGGCTTGGCAAAGCCGAAAATGAAAGCCCGCGCCATTGCCCACTGATGGTTCTGTGCGCATGGCCAAAAAAGATGTGGCGCACATTATGGCCAGCAATCAATTCGCCAAAGCCATCGCCATCCTCAAGCGCAATCAAATCCATCAAGGGATGGTGAATAGAAAATGGCGGATGATGCATAAATATCGTGGTGGGAGCGCCTGCCGTTTTTTCTAACGCAACTTTCAGCCAAGCCCGCCGCGTCTCATCCAACAAACCAGCTGAAGTCGCCCCACCTTTTAACGTATCAAGGCAAATAAAATGCTGCCCCTGCAATGCCCAGTGCATTTGCACAAAGCCAATGCCACCAAACACGCTCTGGAAATTTTGCCGATCATCATGATTGCCCATCATCAGGTGAGTGGGAATTTTAAATTCGCGCAAAGCATCTTGCAGTGCGTGATAGGAAGCCACGTCTCCGCGTTCGCTTAAATCGCCGGAGATCACGCAAAACGCGGCATCGCCATGATGCTTAATCACATCCGAAAAACACAGCCGCAACCGCTCAAGAGGGTCAAACCCCCAAAGCCTTTCACCAGCGGGCACCAAGTGCAAATCGGTTATATGAATGAATTTCATGAGCTGGACTTTACATAACAAAAAAGCCCGGCGCAAAGGCCGGGCTTTTGAAACTTTGGCAGCTGCTTATTTCTTGAGGAAGCTATATTTGTCGTTGAAGCGCGAAACGCGGCCGCCACGATCGAGAATTGTTGTTTGGCCACCCGTCCATGCTGGGTGCGAAGCTGGATCAATATCCAAATTCATTGTGGCGCCAGCGCTGCCATAAGTGGAGCGCGTCATAAATTTCGTGCCATTGGTCATCACAACAGTGATGGGGTGGTAGTCGGGATGGATATCAGCTTTCATGTAAGTAACTCTTATTTCAAGTGCAATTGGATTTCGTGGCGGTCTATAGGATAATTAAGAGGCCCGCACAAGAGCTGGCGCAAACAAGGTAAAATGAGCACCGATTTCGAAAGAGAAGCCAAATCCCGCCAGAAATCCAAGGATTTGCGCCCCCTCCTAAGATTGCTGCCCTTTTTGCTGAGATATCGCGGTCGCGTTATTATCGCAATCTTGGCGTTGTTATTGGCTTCAGCCGCGACCCTTATCGTGCCAATTGCAGTCCGCCAGGTTTTAGATCATGGCTTCAGTTCCGAGAGTGCGGAAACGATAAACCGATACTTTGTCGGCATGTTTGCTGTGGTGGCCGCCTTGGCAGCCGGATCTGCAATCCGCTTTTACTATGTGATGTGGATTGGTGAGCGTGTGGTGGCTGATGTGCGAGACGCATTGTTCAGCCATCTGATTGCCCTCACCCCGTCATTTTACGAGTCGCAAAAAACTGGCGAAGTAGTCTCGCGTCTCACCGCTGACACGACGCAAATCAAATCTGCTTTTTCTTCCACAGCGTCCATCGCATTGCGCAACCTTGTCATGCTGATAGGCACGCTCACCTTGATGATTTATACCAGCCCACGATTATCGGGCCTCGCGGCGTTGGCCATACCTGCAGTGGTATTGCCGCTGGTGTTTTATGGCAGGCGCGTGCGCAGCCTCTCACGCAAAGCGCAGGATACCTTAGCAAGTTCCGCAGCCTTCGCTCAGGAACGATTGGCTGGCATCCTAGCCATACAATCCAACACCCAAGAGCAGGCCACCAACAAAACTTTTTCAAAGGCAACTGTTGAGGCTTTCGAGGCCGCACAATCTCGAACCTTGGCGCGCGCCATTCTCACCTTCGCAATCATTTCCGTTTCCCTCAGCGCCATAGTGGGGTTGCTGTGGTTTGGTGCAAATGAAGTGGCTACTAAAAATCTGTCCGGCGGAACACTGCTGCAATTCTTGCTTTATGCGGTGATGGCCGCAAGCTCGCTTGGACAGCTGTCAGAAGTGTGGGGAGAAATTCAACTGGCCGCCGGAGCCGCTGAACGCATTTCCGAATTACTGGATGAGAAACCCGCAATCACTTCCCCAAACTCACCTGTGGCAATGCAAATGCCACCTGTGGGGCGTCTCTCATTTCGTGGCGTCGATTTTAATTACCCGTCGCGAGCCGATGCAAAAGTCTTGCAAGCTATTTCATTTACCGCCGAACCCGGCGAAGTGATCGCAATTGTTGGTCCTTCAGGGGCAGGAAAATCCACACTATTTGGCCTGTTGCAAAGGTTTCAAGAACCGCAAACTGGGGAAATTACTTTTGACCGCGAGAATATTGCCAATCTCAAGTTAGAAGACTTGCGCGGAAACATCGCAACCGTGCCGCAAGACCCCACCATTTTTTCTGGCACAATTTCCGAAAACATTCGCTTAGGCCGCCCAGATGCCAGCACTGCAGATGTGATCGCTGCAGCCAAAGCCGCCCGCGTTTCCGAGTTTGCTGAAAAGCTTCCGCTAAAATATGAAACCCTATTGGGCGAGCGCGGCGTCACACTTTCTGGCGGTCAACGCCAGCGCCTAGCCATAGCACGCGCCATCCTGCGCAACGCGCCTGTGCTGCTGCTCGATGAAGCCACCAGCGCCTTAGATGCTGAAAGTGAATCGCTGATCCAAGAAGCTCTAGAAAGCCTTACCAAGGGCCGCACAACTTTAGTAATCGCCCACCGCTTAGCCACCGTGCGTGGTGCCGATCGCATTATCGTATTGGACCAAGGCAAAATAGTGGGCATTGGCACCCACGCCCAGCTACTCAAAAAAAGCTCGCTCTATGCAAGGTTGGCGAAGTTGCAATTTAGTGTGTGAGCATTAACGCCCTTCGAGGCTCACTTAGCCGAAAACCCCACGGGTTTTGCGGCCTAGTTCGCTCCTCAGGGTGAGGATTTGCTGAGGTGCGCGGGTGCGCGCCTCGCAGCACCGTTCAGCGCTCCGTGAGTTTCAACTCAATGCGCCGATTTTCAGATTTCGCCTCTTCACTATCGCCAGGAGCCAAAGGCTGAAACTCTCCAAAGCCCGCCGCCACCAAATGTTTTGGTGAAATACCTTGCGTCGCCAAATATTTCACAACTGAAATGGCGCGCGCTGCCGATAATTCCCAATTGGTTTTAAAAACACTGTTGCGCAATTGATCCGTATCAGTGTGGCCATCCACGCGCAGAACCCACGCAATATCAGGCGGAATTTCTGTTTCTAATTGCCTGAGCGCATCAGCCAATTTTAGCATTTCAGCTTGCCCTGCCTCATTCAAATCTGCATTGCCCTTTGAAAATAGCACTTCGGCTTGGAATACAAACCGATCACCCACCACAAGAATATCAGATCGCTGCGATAAAATTTGCCGCAAGCGCCCAAAGAATTCTGAACGGAACTTTGCAAGCTCCTGCACTTTTTGCGCAAGCGCTGTATTCAAGCGCCGACCCAAATCAGCAATCTGCGTTTCCGACCCGCGGTTGCGCGCCTCACTATCATCGAGCAAAGCCGAAATTTGCGAAAGCTGTCGGCGCATGGCCGCAATCTGCTGGTTCAACAATTCCACTTTCGCCAAAGCATCAGATGACAATTTTTTCTCATCATCCAAAGTTGTTTGCAAACCAGTGATAGTTGAACCGGCCGATGTGGCATTGCTGTTTTCCGCCTGCAAGCTTGCCAGCAAATCAGTTGTCTTTAATTTTTGGGCATTGAGATCATCAGTCAACGCCAAGAGCATTGCTTCAGAATCCGCCTTGCCCGCTTTTTCCAAAGCTAACAATTGCGTGAGTTCTGAAATCTGCGATTTTAATTGGCCCAGCGCTGAATCCTGACCCGAAATTTGCCGCGCCAACAAAAACTGCGCGATCATAAAAACCGACAGCAGGAAGATGATGACCAGCAAAAGCTGCGCCATGGCATCCACAAAGCCCGGCCAATAAGGTGCTTCTTCATTCCGGCGGCGGCGCGAAAGAGCCATGTCTATTCACGCCCTTTGCCAGTGCCACGAATGAGTAGCCGCTGAATTTCAGCTTGCTGAACCTGCTGCGATTGAATCCATTGCCGTACCATTTTTTGTTCTTCACGCATTTGCTGCACCAGATTGGCCACGGCATCCGCCAGTTGTTCAGTAGCGTTTTCACCAGTGGCCACACCCATGGCACTGTTACCGCCGCCCCGCTCCAACTGCGAACCAAACTTCTCAAAAGATTTTTGCAAGTTTTGCAGATCAATCCGCAAGAAGGCAGGCATCATCGAACCACCACCGTCACCTGCCTGCACGTCTGTAATTGTCGAAAGCCAATCTTCCAAATTATGATAAAAGCGATTTTGCGCTTGGCCAGCATTCAAATCCAAAAAACCAACAATCAATGATCCCGCCAAACCAAACAGCGAAGATGAAAATGAAAGCCCCATGCCTTCAAGCGGCTTCTGCAAGCCCCGCTTCAACTCATCAAACACCTGCGCGGATTGGGTTGAACCCACATCCAAATTCTTGATGGCCTCACCCACCGATTGCACGGTTTGAAGCAACCCCCAAAATGTACCAAGCAAGCCCAGAAAAATCAAAAGTCCAATAAGATATTTCAAAATGTCACGTGATTCATCCAGCCGCGATGCAAGCGAATCAAGCAGCGTACGCATGGTCTGCGGCGATAATACAGTGCGCCCAGATGCATCGCCCAAAATGGTAGACATTGGAGCCAGAAGTTGTGGTGGCTCCTGCTCATTGCCCTGCCCCACTTTAAAATCGTTGAGCCAATTCACTTCAGGAATCAGCCGCCACACCAATTGAAATGCCAGCAGCGTGCTCAGCAACACCACCACCACTATCAACCCGTTCAAAAGTGGATTGGCCATAAAGGCCAGTTTAATTGTGGGAAACAGCACAGCAGTAATAACCGCCACCACTAAGGAAAACACCAGCATATGAACAATTTTCACATGCGGTTTTTCAACAATAATCGCCTCTTGTGCCATTTTCCCCGCCAAATTTCGTTGCGTGCCGTTAATTACACTGCAATCTAGACGAAGCCATGGCAATCGGCGATGTGTATTTTATACCCGACAATTTTGATCAGCTATTTCCAAGATGACCGATTTCAAGCGATCCAAG
>JANOUE010000060.1:0-12034 GCA_031416755.1 Hyphomicrobiales bacterium | reverse complement strand
GGAATCGTCACGCCCCCCCATCCCCGTCACCCCCGCGTAGGCGGGGGTCCAGCTAACTTGTTGTAAGAAAGCTGGATTCCCGCCGAAGCCTGTCCTCGCGAAGGCGGGGGCGGGAAAGACGGTGTTAGGAGTAACGCAAATACATTTGACCATCCGACGCGCTAGCTTGCATACCAGAAGCCCAAGAAAAATTCTCTAGCGCGTGGAAAAAAACTGGTTTGAAACTTGACATGGGAAAATCATGCATCCGCTTCAAAAAAATTCAAGATATCGATTTGAAGTTAATTGGTGAACAGGTTGCCGCAAATTCAGTGGCGAGTTACATCGAATTCTTTGAAGCTAAAGCCAGTAGCGATAGACATAGACGCCAGTCATTAAAACCCCGCACGAAATAATGACGGTTCGAACCGTGGAAGCCGATAAAACTTTTGTGAGTTTAATTCCAGCAAATCCACCACCCAGAGTTCCAATCATCATCACCAAAGTGTGCTGCCAATCAATCAAACCAAACCAGATGAAAAACACAATCGCACTGGCATTCATCAAAAATGAAAAAAGATTTTTTAAGGCATTTAAGTTGCGCAACTCCATGTTACTCGTTGCACTGAGCGCTGAAAGAATTATAACCCCAGCTCCAGCGCCAAAATATCCGCCATAAAGCGCCACCGGAAATAAGAGTACTTGGCGTAATCTTTTGTGATCCCCGCCGCCACCGAGCAGGCGAGAAAGAAATCCTTGGATTTGTCTTGAGCATGCAAACAACAGTGTAGCCAAACCAATCAGCGCTGGCACAGAATTGGTAAATGTTTTTTCTGGTGTTAACAGCAGCAGCACGCCGCCGAGCGCTCCACCAACCATGGCAACGCCTACGCTTACGCAAAATGCAAAATCGCGCGGGGGCAATTTTTTGAAATCACTTAAAAAGCCCACACCATTGCTGGAAGTTACCGCCAGTGCATTCGAAGCATTAGCCACAATTGGCGGCAGCCCCGCGAAAAGCAAAGCCGGAAACGTGAAAAGAGAGGCTCCGCCTGCCATCGAATTGGCAATGCCCCCCAAAAATCCAGCGCCAATCAACAAGAAGATAATCTGTATTGTCATAATCAGCGACATTACTGAAAATTAGTTTTAGTGCCTATTTTATTCACAATTATCATGTCTAAATAGGGTGAAACAAATCAACATGAGAAAACATGGACCAGATCCAGCCCTATTTCGATTATTTCGGTGCACATCCTCAATATGCGCTGGCCATCATTTTCCTCATCGCCTTCGGTGAAGCCTTGCTGGTGATTGGCTTGGTTGTGCCATCCACCGCTGTGCTTGTGGGCGCCGGTGCGTTGGTGGGCACTGGAAAGCTGGATTTCTGGCCAGTCATGATGGCCACGACGGTTGGATGCATCCTAGGCGATCAAGTCTCATATTGGGCCGGTCGATTCTATGGCGAACGCCTCAAAACCTTATGGCCTCTCAGCGCTTATCCGCATCTTGTTGCCAAAGGCGAAGACTTCGTTCGCGCCCACGGCGGCAAGAGCATTGCACTGGGGCGCTTCGTGCCCGGCATCAAAGCTGTTGTTCCCGGCATTGTCGGCATGTTCGGCATGGGGCAAGTTGCTTTTTTAACAATCAACATCACGTCAGGCATTGTTTGGGCTTTCGCCCATCTCTTGCCTGGAATTATTCTCGGCCAAGCTTTGGCTTTTGCCGGAGAATTGAGTGGTAGGATGTTCGTGATCCTGCTTCTACTGCTTATATTACTCGGCGTCGCTGGCTGGTTGATCCGCATTTTTTCAGCAAGCCTATCGCCTTATCGCAAAGCGGTGCAAGGTCGTATTGCAGCTTGGGCCAAAGCGCGAGGCAACCGCCCGATGCGCCGCTTCGCCAGAGCCATTGCACCAGAAAACCCGCGTTCCATGTTGATTGTACTTTTGTTATTTTTGGGCGTCATCGCTCTATTTGTCTTTGCCGATATCGTGTCAGGCCGCATGATTAAAAGTGCAGTTGGCAATTTGGACTATTCGATCTTCAACCTCTTCGCCGAATTGCGCAACGCCAATGCCGATGAGCTGCTCATTCGGGTGACAATGTTTGGAGATGACATCGTGCTCTATGCTGCAGCCCTCGGTGCAATTGGGTGGCTGCTCGTGCAACGCAATTGGCGCGCTGCCGTGGTAACGCTATGTGCCGTGATCGCAACCAAGGCCTTGGTCGTGGGCTTCGCCGGCATCATGGGCACACACGAACCAGTGTTTACCATTGGCTCAACCGCAGCCGCGAACTTCAAATTTCCTAGCGCTCATGCAGTAATGGCTGGCGTCGTATTTGGTTTATTCGTCATGCTCACCAGCCGCAGCATGGCGCGCTGGACACAAGCCATCGTGGCAGCAGCTTGCGGCATCATCGTAATTTCAATTTCATTTTCCAGATTATATCTAGGCGTGAATTGGCTCAGCGATATTTTGGCAGGCCTGATGTTGGCAGCCACCATCATTACAATTTATGCCGTGGTAATCGAAACTTTGCCTTCGCTCCGCATCAGGCCGCTGGGCCTCATCGCAAGTGGGTTGGTAGCATTCCTGATTGCGGGGGTGCTGCACACTGCAACTTCTTATGAAAGCAATGAACAGCGTTATGCCGCGCGCGATCGTACCATCTCCTATCCAATTGCAAACTGGCTTGCGACGGATTGGAAGACTGCCCAACTGCGTCGCCTTGATATAGCAGGAAAACCTGAAGAAATGTTCTTGGCGCAATGGTTGGGCCCTTTGCCTCCTCTGCAAGCGGCACTCGAAAACGCTGGTTATAAAACACTGCCGAAATGGACATGGAAAGATAGTTTCATTTATCTTGATCCCCATGCGCCCTTGGAACGCTTGGCACCTAAACCAGCGCTGCACGAAGGCCTTAAAGCCAAACTCACAGCGGTTGAAAACAACCCAGAAACCAAAACGGCCAGGCTGACAGTGCGCGTCTTCGGGTCTCACTTCCAAGTGACGGACAAGACCGCAGCCCCAGTTTATTTACTCAGTCTCACTCAAGAAACATTGAGCCCTAAATTCAATCTGTTCTCAGTTCCGCAGGGCGAGCTCACAAACTCAGGCGAGTCCCAAGAATTTCTAAACAAAATGCTGGCCGCGCCGCAAATCGAAAAAGTGGCAACAGAAATTTATGAAGGTCAGACCGTGACGATATTGCGAGCCAAGCAATGAAGCAGCGCAGCATTTTTTCGCGCTGGATTTACCAAGCGGGTTCCGCCATATTCCGGTCCAAATAAGAGAGTCTTTGGATTATCATGAAATTACTAAAGCAATTATTCACCTGGTGGAGCGGGCAGACTTTGGGCACGAGGTTTTATACGTGGCGCAAAGGCGAGCGTGTGGGCCAAGATGAAATGGGCAATATTTACTACCGCGCCAAATCAGCCCTACCAGATTCAATTCCAGAGCGCCGCTGGGTTATTTACGCAGGCTACTCTGAAGCATCGCAAGTGCCACCCGGCTGGCATGGCTGGATGCACCACCGTGTTGACACTCCACCTAGCCAAGAAAACTATGAACCGCGCGAATGGCAAATGCCGCACCAAGAAAACCTGACAGGTTCGGCAGGCGCTTATCATCCGCCAGGGTCCATCGCGGTGGGTGGAAAGCCGCGTAGTGTTGCGGCTGATTATCAAGCTTGGAAGCCTGAGTAAGTCCGCGTGATGAAATCCGCAACACTCGAAACTGTCGTCGGTGCTGGCGTCATTGCAGTGGCAGTGGCCTTTTTCACATTTGCATATAATGCATCTGGAAAGGGCGGAACCTCCGGCGGCTATCACATAAGTGCCGAATTCGACAACGTAGATGGCATTGCCGTTGGCAGCGATGTGCGAGTTGCCGGCATAAAAGTGGGAACTGTCATCGGGCAGGGCCTCAATCCAAAATCCTACCAAGCCCGCATCGATATGGAGATTCAAAATAACATCGAACTCTCCGACGATACTTCAGCAAAAATTACTGCTGAAGGATTGCTTGGGGCGAAGTTTGTCAGCCTGGAACCTGGAGGTTCAGAAACTAAAGTTGCCGAAGGCGGCGTGCTCAGTTACACCCAAGGTGCGATCGATATATGGTCGATCATCAGCCAAGCCATGTTTACAAAATCTGGCACAAAGCCGGCGGATGCGCCAAAGCAATGAAGCGCTTAGCGTTAGGTTTCATCGCGGTGGCGCTCTATACATCATCTGGTCACGCAGAAGAAATCCACAATCCCATTGCAATATTTTCTGGCCTCGAAAAGGTCATGGCTATCACCACAAATTTTGAAGCCAAGATTGGCGAAACGGTGAAGTTTGGAAATTTGATCGTGAAGGCTGAAGTGTGCAACACCAAGCCTATTACCCAAGATCCGAAAACCGCTGCCTTCGTTGAAATCGATGAGATTGGGAAAGACGGCGCCAAGAAGCGCTTGTTCTCAGGCTGGATGTTTGCCGAAAGTCCCGGCCTGAATGGATTGGAGCACCCGATTTATGATGTTTGGTTAGCAGGCTGCCGCGACCCGAACGCCCCACCGCCGCCAGTGGAAGCAGCCCCCGACCTTTCCACACTTCAAGATCAAATTGAAAATAGCGAAGACGCGCCACCAGATTAAGTTTGCGGAAATTTGCCCATCGCCTGAGCCAACACGAACTCGGCATCCCCATCCCCAGAAAACGCTGCAAAATCTGCCATGCCATCAAGGGCCTCATCAAGCACTGGCCGATAATCAACCTTTTTCACCGTGTATGTGCCAAATTGCGCAATATGCGAATTTAGAAACTGCGCATCTAACAGTTTGAATCCACCGAAATTCAACCGCGCCACCAAATGCACCAAGGCAATCTTGCTGGCGTTCGAAGCGCGAGAGAACATGCTTTCTCCAAAAAATGCAGCCCCAATACGAACCCCATAAAGCCCGCCAACCAATTTGCCATCTTGCCAAGACTCAATTGAATGGCAGCAGCCCATCTTGTGCAATTGCGTGTAAAGTTTGAGAATTCGGGCATTGATCCAGGTCACGTCGCGGTTTGCCGTTTTTTCGGCACAGGCAGAAATCACCGCTTCAAATGCAGTATCAATGCGAATTTCGAATGGCCGTTGCCGCACAGCTTTGCGCAGCGAGCGCGAGACATGAAAACCTTTCAACGGAATCACACCGCGCTCGTCGGGCTCAATCCAATAGAGCGCTGGGTCCTGCGCACTTTCGGCCATTGGAAAAATGCCAGCCGTATAGGCTTTGAGCAAAACCTGCGGAGTGATCGCAGTCACGCTACCACCCTATCTGGTAGTGCGGGCGAGGAATTTTTCCAGCCAATGAATATCATAATGGCCGTTGATAATATCATCCTCAGCAAGCAAACGTTGAAACAATGGAATAGTCGTATCCACACCTTCAATTACAAATTCCGAAAGGCTGCGACGCAAACGCATCAAACACTCAGTGCGGGTTTTTCCAAATACAATCAGCTTACCAATCAAGCTATCGTAATAAGGTGGAATGCGATAACCGGAATACAAAGCAGAATCGATGCGCACTCCAAGCCCACCCGGAAAATGCACTGCGTCTACTTTGCCGGGCGAAGGCACGAAGGTCTGCCAGTTTTCAGCATTGATGCGGCACTCAATGGCATGGCCAGAAAATTGAATATCGTTCTGCTTATACTGCAGCTTATTGCCAGCCGCGACGCGGATTTGCTCCTGCACCAAATCAAGGCCGGTGATCATTTCGGTAACCGGGTGCTCCACCTGAAGGCGCGTATTCATTTCAATGAAATAAAATTCGCCGTCTTCGTAGAGAAACTCAATGGTGCCCACACCTTCATAATTCATATTGGCCATGGCCTTGGCTACGCGCTCGCCAATGGCATCGCGTTGTTCAGGGTTGAGGGCGGGCGAATGGGCTTCCTCCCAAACCTTTTGGTGGCGGCGCTGCAATGAGCAATCACGCTCGCCCAAATGCACAGCATTGCCTTGACCATCTCCCAAAACTTGCACTTCAATGTGGCGCGGCTTTTGCAAATATTTTTCAATGTAAACTTCGGCATTGCCAAAAGCTGCTTTAGCTTCGGACTGCGCAGTAGAAATGGCTAACTCTAATTCAGACTCAGTGTTGGCCACCTTCATGCCGCGGCCACCACCACCGGCAGTGGCCTTAATGATCACTGGGTAACCAATATCTTTGCCAATCCGCTTTGCATCTTCAAGTGTAGAAACACCACCCTCTGACCCAGGCACCACCGGAATGCCCAAAGCCTTTGCGGTGCGCTTGGCTTCAATCTTATCGCCCATTGTGCGAATATTTTCGGCGGAAGGGCCGATGAACTTAATGGAGTGCTCACTCAGAATTTCTGCAAACTTCGCATTCTCAGATAAGAAACCATACCCAGGATGAACTGCCTCAGCGCCCGTAATTTCGCAAGCTGCAACAATCGCTGCGATATTAAGGTAAGAATCCTTTGCTGCGGGTGGCCCAATGCAAACGCTTTCATCGGCCAGCTTCACATGCATGGCATCAGCATCGGCAGTGGAATGAACGGCAACCGTTTGAATGCCAAGTTCGCGGCAAGCACGCAGAACGCGAAGGGCAATCTCGCCGCGATTGGCAATGAGGATCTTATCAAACATTGCTATTCAATCACCATCAGCGCTTCGCCAAACTCAACCGGCACACCGTTTTCAATGTTTACTTTTACCAACTTGCCAGATTTTGGAGCGCCAATTTGGTTCATGGTTTTCATGGCTTCGATGACCAACAAAGTCTGGCCTTCCTTCACCATTGCATCGAGCGCAGCAAAAGGTGGAGCACCAGGCGTTGGCGATAAATAAGCCGTGCCCACCATCGGAGACTTTAACACAGTTCCAGAAACTTCAGCCGCCGCCGCCACTGGCACCGCAGCAGCTAGCGCCGCAACATGGGCAACTGGAGCAGCGGCATGATGGGCCTGCGGTGCGCCAACCATTGCCGTGGCGTGAACTGCCTTGCTCACGCGCACTTTGGCACCCTTGTGATCAAGTTCAATTTCTGTGAGGCCAGTTTCATTTAAGATTTCTGCAAGTTTACGGATCAAGCTGAGTTCGCCTGATTCCGCAGGTGCTGGTTTTGCCTTAACCGCAGCAGCAGGTATTTTCTTTTTCGGGGGCATTTTTATCCCTTTCGAGTTGTGTTCAAGACTCTGGATATGCCGTCCAGTGCCAATTCATATGATTGTGGTCCAAACCCGCAAATAACACCATGTGCGGCGGGCGATATAAAAGAGTGATGCCGGAAGCTTTCGCGTTTGTAAACATTGCTGAGATGAACTTCAATGGCTGGCAAACCGACGCCCTTCAAAGCATCATGCAAAGCAACTGACGTGTGCGAGTAAGCACCTGCATTGATAATAATAGCTTGAGCTTTGAGGCGGGCCTCGTGAATCCAATTCACCAACTCGCCTTCAATATTGGTTTGGCGAAAATCAATACCAAGGCCCAAAGCCTTAGCTTTGGTCGCGCATTTTTCTTCGACCATGGCCAAACTGTCTGCGCCATAAATTTCAGGTTCGCGGGTTCCCAACAAGTTCAAGTTCGGACCATTGAGAATGTAAATCATTTTCATATGGTGTTTATAGGCACTCAAGCGAGATTTGTGAAATGTTTAAGTGGGCCTGTGGATGGTCTTCAGCAAACCTTACACCCACCATTGCTCCGCACAGCGGCAATCGCAGCCTCTAGCCCATCAAGTGGAGTATAGCCCGGGAACACCTGCTCATCGATGATGAATGCGGGTGTTCCATTAATAAGCATGGTTTGAGCTAGAATTTGAGTTTTCCGGATGTTTTCAGCAATGGCGGGGTCTAGCATATCTTTTTTCATCTGCGCCACATCAAGGCCAACTTCAGCGGCAATTTGATCTGTTGCTTCGGCGGTCACTTTGCTTTCAGTCAAAAACAGGGCCTGATGAAATTCCCAATATTTGCCTTGCTTCACAGATGCCAATGCCGCTTTGGCAGCATATTCTGAACCTTCTCCAAATATCGGAAACTCTTTCATCACAACTCGCAAATTTTTATCTTTTGCGACAAGAGCCTGCAATTCAACCAAGCTCTTCTTGCACCAGCTGCAATTATAATCGAAAAATTCAACCATGGTCACATCACCCTTGGGGTTGCCCACCACGGCGTCGGTCGCATCACGAAAAATTTCACTGGATTTGCTTTGCAACGTACCAATGCGCGCGTCTGCTTCGCGCTTCTTGTCATCGATGTCCAGCTTATTGGCCATGTCGCGCAAAATTTCTGGATGTTTCATCAGATATTCCTGAACAATCTTTTCCACTTCGGTTTTCTGTTCAACAGAAAAACTTTCGGCTAAACTTGGCGCGGCCAGTGTGATGCAAAACAGGGCAGCAGAAGCGAGAGCAGTAAAACGGCGCATGGTGGTCCTCATTGTTTCAAGCTTAATGCACCAAAATTACACATCGGCACAGTCACTTTTATTTCACTTTTTCTTTTTACTAAAGTTTAACAAGTCGCTGGCCCGCAACCATTCCGGCGTACCTTTCTTGAAATATTTCTGGGCGGCAGTGGCTTTGGTTGCGGCCAATGCTTGATCGCCGGTCGCCGCTGCAAATTCAGCAATCGCTAATTCTGCGCGCGGCACATCATTCTTAAGGGCATAAGCCCGCGCCATAAATTTATAAATATCTGGCATATCAGGCTCAGTGCGTTTGGCCTTGCGCAAAAGTGCCAAAGCCTCATCAGCATATTTTGCGTTCTCAGTGCTGACCAGAATCTGCGCATGAAGCACTTCCAATAATCCATTGTCCTTAAGCAAACTGCGGGCTTTCTTGATGGCAGGAATTCCCGCAGCTGGATCACCATTTTCAAGATAAGCTTGCGCCTTTAACTCCCAAAAATAGGGGTCCTGCGGTAATTCAGCCGTTAAGCTGTCAATCACCGGCAGTGCATTTTTGATGTCACCACGCCTAAACATCGCAATCGCCTGAGCATAGCGCGCAGGCAAAGATTTGTTCGTAGATGGAAACCGTTGAAACACCACTTGGGGCGATTCTAAAAAACCAGCCAATTTTGCTTGCGCCAGCTTAAACCTCAGAACCAGTCCGGGATCTTCTGGTTTGTCAAAATTTGGCGAGGCTTTTGCAGCCACTTCCAAAGCCCGAATGCGGTCAAATGGCATGGGATGCGAAAACACATAAGGATCAGCCCTGTTCAGCGAGGCCAGCGATTCGTTTGCCAAAGTGTTGAAAAGCGAAAGCATGCCCTTGGCGCTTTGGCCTGTTGCATTCAAATATTTGAGAGCTGATTGATCGGCCGTCGATTCCATGCCGCGCTGATATTTCAAGAATCCGCGTTGCGCTAAGCCTTGCGAGCCTAAAATAACACCTTGTCCAGCTTGCGCAGCTTCGCTGCTGCCAGCCATAACACCGCCAACCATTGCCGCAGCACCGACCAAAATACCGATGATGCTTTGCGTACTTGCCGCTGCCATTTCACTGTTCATGCGCGCCAAATGGCCACCTGCGATATGCCCCGTCTCATGAGCAATAACGCCAATCACTTCACTGGGAGAAGAAGCGCGCGTGATGAGGCCGGTGTGAATGAACACGCGCTGCCCACCGGCAACAAACGCATTGATGCTTGGATCAGCAATAACGAATACTTTAACCGATCCTGGGTTGATACCTGCCGCTTTAAAAATCGGCCGTGAATAAAGCCGCAGCAAACCTTCAATCTCAGCGTCACGAATAAGATTGGGTCCGCGACGGGCTTCCTTTGCCAAAGCAACCGAGCTGCCCAAAATTCCGAAACACAAAACAAATGAAACTATGGTCTTGATCAAGCGCATTTCAAATCCAAAGGAACCGTCATCCCGACCTTCATCGGGATGACAACACAATGAGGTTTACAAGCCACGTATGTCCCGCGCAATTGCGGCGCGTTTATGGCTCACTTGCGTTTGCTCCACCAACCGCCCTTGCGCTCGGCTGGTTCAGCGGAAACTGTTGGCGCTGGTGGCTGCCACTTGCGTTGTTCTGGCTCAGGCATAGATTCGGGAATGTGGATCACTATGGGTTGCGGCACTGGCGCTGGTTCAAAATGTGCCAAGCGTTCAACAGGGGCTTCGTGCGAAGCGTCGCCGTTGGTTGCGGCGGTACGTTCTTGGCGTTCGCCACGCTCACCTCTGCCACCACGATCGCGGCCAAAGCGACCACGCTTGCGGCCGCCGCGTTCATGGCTGCGTCCACCACGCTCTTCACCGTCTGCAACAGGTTCACCTGCTTCAGAAGCGTTGGCACCAGCTTCCTCTGGTGCCTCTGGACGGTCGTCAACAACATCGGAATCTGATTGAAATTCTGCAGCATTTTCAGACCCTGCAGATTGATCATTTTCTTCCGAGCGCTTGCCACCACGGCGTCCACGGCGGCGGCGCTTGCCACGGCCATTTTCGCGTTTTTCAGCACTTTCAGAATCTTCAGCGGAAGCAACTTCGGTTGCATTGCCGGAACCGCTTTCGTCTTCAACCAGAGTTTCCTCTTCTATAATTTCTTCGTCAATCTCGGGTTCGTCTGAGAATGCAGAATCCATTTGCACTGGAGAGGCAGATGGAATGCGGCGTTTAATTGCTTCACGATCAGGAGCGCGCTCAATGATGGCTTGCGTGCCCCTCACATCATCGCCAGGCACCAAGAAGATTGAAATCTCATATTGAGTTTCCAAAGCTAAAAGACCGTCGCGCTTTTCGTTCAAGAGATAGAACGCAACATCACGCGCACACTTCACTGTGAGGTTTTCGGCGCGGCCCTTCTGCAAATATTCTTCGATGGTCCGAAGAACGCCAAGGCCACACGATGAAACCGAACGCACAATGCCGCGCCCCTCACAATGCGGGCAGGGGCGGAACGACCCTTCAAGCAAACCCGGGCGCAAACGTTGCCGCGACATTTCGAGCAAACCGAAATGCGAAATGCGGCCCACTTGAATGCGCGCGCGATCATTTTTCAAGGCGTCCTTCATGCGGCGTTCAACAGCGCGGTTGTTTCGATTTTCTTCCATATCAATGAAGTCGATCACCACGAGACCAGCCAAATCGCGCAAGCGAAGTTGCCGCGCAATTTCATCACAGGCTTCCAAGTTAGTTTTGGCAGCTGTATCTTCAATGTTATGTTCGCGTGTGGCTTTGCCGGAGTTGATGTCGATCGACACCAAAGCTTCGGTTTGGTTGATCACAATGTAACCGCCCGAAGGCAAAGTTACGGTTGGCGAATAGAGCGCATCTAAATGGCTTTCCACTTGATAGCGCTGGAACAGCGGGCGCGGTTCTTTATAATGTTTCACATTCTTCGCATGCGAAGGCATCAGCATTTTCATAAATTCGCGGGCATCGCGGTAAGCGGCATCGCCTTCCACCACAATCTCCTCCACGTCTTTGGTGTAAAGATCGCGAATGGAGCGCTTGATCAAATTGCCTTCTTCATAAACCAAGCAAGGTGCTTGGCTTTGCAAAGTAAGCTCACGCACTGATTCCCACAGTCGCATCAGATAATCAAAATCGCGTTTAATTTCGGGCCGTGTGCGTTGGGCTCCAGCGGTGCGTACAATGACGCCCATGCCCTTTGGCACTTCCACATCCTTGGCCACTTCCTTCAAACGGCGGCGATCAGAGGCATCGGTAATCTTGCGGGAAATGCCACCACCACGCGCCGTGTTCGGCATGAGAACGCAATAGCGACCAGCCAACGACATATAAGTTGTAAGCGCTGCACCCTTATTGCCGCGCTCTTCCTTAACAACCTGCACCAACAAAATCTGGCGGCGCTTGATCACTTCTTGAATTTTATAATGACGCTTGCGAGGCGCTCGACGAGCACGTTGGGGAACCTCTTCAAGTGCGTCAGTTTCTTCACCTAAGGTTTCCACCTTGTTGCTTTCAGAATCCTCTTCAACTTCTAGAAGCTCAGCACCTTCTGCTTGCGCGGTTGGAGCTTCTTCATGCTCGTGAATTTCTTCTTCAACTTCTGAAAC
>JANOUE010000059.1:0-33088 GCA_031416755.1 Hyphomicrobiales bacterium | reverse complement strand
CCGCAGCAGGTCTTCAATGAATTGGCTCATGCGGCGTTTGCCGATGGTGCGGTAAAGTCCATCGTAAACCTGCTCGTCAAGGCTTATGGTCATTTTCTTGTGCATGGTGATTCATACCATATACGTATTACCGATACAAGATCCTAGCCCCGCTCCACAAAGCTATCGATCACCCGTTTCTCTCCGGCCTTATCAAAATTCACCGTCAGTTTATTGCCATCAACACTCGTCACAGTGCCGTGACCAAACTTCTGGTGGAAGACTCGTTCGCCCGCCACGTAGGTTGGCGTGTTGGCTGAGCTTGCGGCCATTTCGCCTTCTATGAACTTTGGCGCATTGCGCATTGTGTCGCCAGATGATTTTCGCTGTTGGGCGCGTTGCCAGCCGGGGGTGTCGTAGCTGCCTTTGCCGAAAGATGTATTACTGTCAAAGCGGCTGCTGGCAAAACTTTGCCCGCCATAGCTAGGGGTCATGGCCGCCACTTCAATATGCTTTTCGGGCAGTTCATCGATGAAGCGCGACGGCATGGCGGATTGCCACAGCGCGTGGATGCGGCGGTTTTGCGCGAATGATATGGTGGCGCGGAGCTTAGCTCTGGTGATGCCCACATAGGCCAAGCGCCGTTCTTCTTCCAAACCGTTGCGGCCTTTTTCATCAAGTGAGCGTTGATGGGGGAACAAGCCTTCTTCCCAGCCGGGCAAAAACACGGTGCCAAATTCCAAGCCCTTGGCAGAATGGAGCGTCATGATATTCACGCGGTCATCGGTTTCTGCACCCGTGTCACGGTCCATCACCAAGGCTACATGTTCGAGAAAGCCTGCAAGATTTTCAAACTCGCCCATGGAACGCACGAGTTCTTTCAAGTTTTCCAAGCGGCCTTCGGCTTCGGGGCTTTTGTCGTGCTGCCACATTTCAGTATAACCGGATTCATCCAGAACAATTTCTGCAAGTTCGGTATGGGGCAGGGCTTCACCTTGTTTGCGCCAGCGGGCAAAGTTTTCGAGGAGCAAACGCAATGCGGTGCGGGCTTTGGCAGGCAGCTCATCAGTGGCCAACATTTTTTCGGCAGCAACATAGAGCGACGTGCCGCTGCTGCGCGCCACTCTATACATTTTTTGAATTGAAGCATCGCCAATGCCGCGCTTGGGAGTGTTAATGATGCGTTCGAATGCTAAATCATGATCGGGCGAGGCCACGATTTTGAAATAGCTCATGGCATCGCGAATTTCGGCACGTTCATAAAAACGTGGTCCACCGATCACCCGGTAGGGCAGGCCCAAGGTGATGAAGCGGTCTTCGAAGGCGCGCATTTGCGCAGAGGCGCGCACCAGAATGGCCATATCATTCAGGCGCTCTTTTTGGCGTTGCAAGCTTTCGATATCATCGCCAATAGCGCGGGCTTCTTCTTCGCCATCCCAATGGCCGCGCACTGAAACTGGGGTAGATTCGGTTTTATCGGTACGCAAGGTTTTGCCGAGGCGCGATTCATTTTTGGAGATGAGGCCGGAGGCGGCCCCCAATATGTCTGGTGTCGAGCGATAATTGCGTTCCAGCTTGATAATTTTAGCGCCGGGAAAATCTTTTTCGAAACGTAAAATATTATCGACTTCGGCGCCGCGCCAGCCATAGATAGATTGGTCATCATCGCCCACGCAGCATATGTTTTTGTGCCCTTGGGCGAGCAGGCGTAGCCAAAGATATTGCACCACGTTGGTGTCTTGATATTCGTCCACCAACATATATTTGAATTTCTGCTGATAGGATTTCAGCACATCTTGGTTTTCTTGAAATATGCGTACCGTTTCCAACAATAGATCGCCAAAATCACAGGCGTTCACAGTTTTTAACCGCGCTTGATAGTCAGAATAAATTTTTTTGCCGAGGCCATTGGCGAAGCTATAGGCTTCAGCGTCTGAAACTTTTTCGGGCGTGAGGCCTTTGTTTTTCCAGCCATCGATTGCGCCTGCAAGTTGGCGGGCGGGCCAACGCTTTTCGTCAATGCCTTCGGCCTTCAAGAGCTGCTTGAGCAGACGCACTTGATCATCATCATCTAAAATTGAAAAGCCAGATCGCAAGCCAGCGAGTTCATAGTGATTGCGCAGAATTTTTACGCCGATTGAATGGAAGGTACCAAGCCAGGTCATGCCTTCTACAACATCGCCGATAAGGTGGCCGATGCGTTCTTTCATCTCGCGCGCCGCCTTGTTGGTGAAGGTGACGGCCAGCATTTGGTTGGGCCAGGCTTTTTGCGTCTTGAGAATGTGGGCGAGTCTGGTCGTGAGCACACGGGTTTTACCGGTGCCAGCGCCTGCGAGCACCAGCAAGGGTCCATCAGTTGATAGCACAGCATCGCGCTGCTCAGGGTTCAGGCCCTTGAGATAGGCTGGTTCGCTGCCTTGCAGGGCGCGGGCGCTGATTGAATTAGTGTTTGTGGTTTTTTCTGTGGTCATTTGGGGGGGTCATGATTCTCTGAGCCCCTCTATAGCAAAGATTCCGCCTGTGTTTGATCTGCTTGCACATCTGCGATTTTGACTTTTCTATGAAAAGTCAAAACGCTTCAGGCGCAACGACGCAATTGTGAAAATTCTATATTCGCTACTTGGGCTTGCACTTTGCGCCAGGTGTCAGCGGTTTCCGTATCGCCAGAGCGTTCGCACAATTGGGCATGACGGGCCGCTTCGCAAGCAGCACGAGGACCATGTGCGAAAACCAAAGCTTCGGCGAAATGCGTATATCCAGTGTTTTCCATTCTCGATTCTCCCTGAAAGTTTCTTATGAGAACTTTCATGCAGACCAACTGCGCCTGAATTTTTACAGGAGTGTGACGATTATGGGGCGGATGAGTAATTTGTTTTCCCTAGTACAGACTATCGAATCTGTTAAGCAGCGGTGTGAAATTGGGGGCAGTTTTGGGCAACACCAATATGGGCAACACCAATAAATGTCTAATTCTTCTGAACATGCTCTGCTGCACCGGCAGGAAACGCGCTTTGCGTATTATGCTGAACATGGCCATTTGGAATGGTCGACAACATTGCAATGCTGGTTGGTTTATGACCTTGATTTAGTGCTAGAGGTTTTGAAAAGCCGTGCATTTTTGGCCGAAGATAGCGTGGAAGAAAGTCGTGTGGTTAGTCGCGGTCTCAAGATTGATTTGTCGTCCACTCAAATGATTTTCGACAAAGTGCCTCTTGCCCTGGAGGGAGATCAACATGCGGAATTACGCAGACAAATGGCTGTGGAAATTACAGGCCATGCTGCAGCGGCTCTACAGAAAGTAAATGAATTTGCAGCAAGTGCGGTTCCTAAATTTTTTGCACAACGTGAAGTTTTTAACATTGTTGAATGCCTGTTCCAACCAGCTGTCAGCATTATGATGCAAGAACTTGCGGGGATTTGTCTCGTCGATCAATTGCAGGATGCTTCACCCACACAAATTTTTGATCGACAATTGGGTGCCAGTCGAAGAAAAATTATCGAACAGAAAATTAAAGAGATTTACGCAGTTGCCCTTGAAACGTATTCACCTGAAATTGCAAAAATGCGTGTTGCAATGATGCTGGTGGGTTCTGATTCAATGCTAGGAGCACTTGCTGAATCTTTTGTTTATGACGTGCGTCGCAATGGAGAGGAGCCGCTAGATCTCATGCACTGGAGTTCAAAAATTCCAATTACATCCGTTCCCTATGTTGAACGCATCGCCAAAGGCAATATCAGCCTTGGGGGTAAGATGATATTAAATGGCCAACGTATTCGGGTTTATTTGGACGCGTTCAAATCAACAGATGACAGAGAGAATGACATTTATTTCGGAGCAGGGCGGCATGTTTGTCTTGGTAAAGCCGTCTCACAAAATATGTGGTCAATCTTTGTCGAACAATTTAAAAAGATAAATCGCCGCTGCAATATTGTTGATGTCAAATATCGCAGTGTAGATTTTCTGTTTAATCTACCAGCTCACGTTGGGGTCAAATTGACATGAGTGTTTCAATTGTGAGCCAAGTTTGTGAAGTGGTTCGGACCAATATGGGGCGGGTTGGTGATTTTTCTGATTTGGACGAAACGAGCTTTCTAGCGACGCCATTTTCAGAGCTGGAATTGGACAGCATGGCCAAAATGGAAATGGTGATGGTTGTCGAAGAAAAATTTTCAATTTTGTTGAATGAAGGCGAAGTTCAAAATTGTGAAACAGTTGGTGAGTTCGCTAGTTTGGTCGAGAAAAGTGTGGCGCAATAGAGTCTCTCATAAATTTGGATTTCTCGAACGCCAGTTTGGCCGCCTTCGTTGGGCATTGGGTTTGGTTATTCTGGAGATATATTTTCGATTTAGGCGCAAAAATACCATTACGCTGATGCAAAATAGCGCGAGATTGGTTCAAAGGTTTTCTTTTTTATATAAAGGGCGCAGTAGATTTTCAAATAACTTTAAGTGTCGTTGGCAAGACTTTGCATTTAACGAAGTTCTGCGGCGGGTTAAGTTCTATTATCCAAATTTTGTTATACCAATCACCCTTATCGCGGAACCTTCGGTTAAATCTGAAATGTGCAATGGCAGTGGCGGCTTGATTCTTACCACACACACGAATTTGAAATCGGTATTTTCACGATTGTTTGAAGATTTGGGAATTGAGTCTAGCACAATTATAAAATATGAAGGTGGTGCTAAGACTTGGGCAAAACGTCTTGGTTTGAAAAGTGAGCCTAGATTTATTAGAAAAAATAGTAATGCATTGCTCGAAACGCGAAGGCGAGTTTCTCTCGGTGAGTTTGTGGTCAACAGCGTCGATTATCTGGACTATACACTTAGCGCAAAGCCAAACTTATGTATTTCTCCGACGATATTTATCTTTGCCTCCAAGCTAAAAATTCGAATATATTTTGCGCTGCCTCGATTTTCTGACACGGGAGAGCTTGCAATTATAGTTGAAAGAGCTCCGGAAGGTTCAATAGAGAGTGGATTAGAGTCGTTCAGGAGTTTTAACGAAAAATATTCAGGCATAGTAAAAAACTGGAGTTTTAAAGTCGAAACAGCAGCCTAACACCACATTCAATTTTGGTCTTTTTGGTTTAAACTTTCCGCATAATCCCAATCTTATGTCCCACTTGCTTTGGCACTGTCATCGCCCGGTGTTCCGTCAACATCGCATCAATCCGCATTTGAATCTCCGCCGGAAAGGGTGCCGTCTTTTTCGCTGTTAAATCCACATGAGCCACCATTACCTCCAGCACGCAGCTTAAAAAATTATCCTCGGCATGGAACATTTGTTGCACATAATGCACGCGCTTTGCATCCGCATCGATGATTTGGTTTTCGATGCGCACTTTGTGGCCAGCATGAAGTTCATGAAGGTAAGTTGTGTGCGTTTCCAAAGTGAAGAAACTGCAATTGGTATGCTTCACATAATTTGGCCCCAAGCCAAAAGTCTCGAACATTTCCTCAGCGGATTTATCGAAGAGCACGGCATAATAGGCCATGTTCAGGTGGCCGTTATAATCGGTCCATTGGTCTTTGACAGTGAGAAATTGTCCAATCCAAGGTGAGGGCATGGTAAATCCTGTTTGTTGTGTTAGTTTTGGAATCATGGATACACCAGTTTTGAAAAACAGCACAACACAGGCAATTTCCGAGCTTCAAGTGCTGCTGGGTGACAGGCTTTCAACGGCTTTGATTGTTCGCGAGCACCATGGCAAGGACCAGACTTGGAACCCCTCGGCGCCGCCGGATGCGGTAGCCTTTGTGCAATCGACGCTTGAGGTTCAGGCCGTTGTGAAAATTTGTAGCCGTCACGCTGTGCCAATCATTCCGTTTGGCGCAGGTTCATCATTGGAGGGACATTTTACTGCACCATTTGGCGGAATATGTATTGATCTCAATCAGATGAATAAAATTCTGGAAGTAAATTCTGAGGATATGGATGTGCGGGTTCAGGCCGGGGTGACGCGCAAGCAGCTGAATGTGGATTTACGTGACAAGGGCTTATTTTTCCCAATTGATCCGGGTGCTGATGCCACCATCGGCGGTATGACGGCGACGCGGGCCTCGGGCACCAATGCCGTGCGCTATGGCACGATGAAAGACAATGTGATGGGCCTGACTGTGGTGATGGCCAATGGCGAAATTGTGCGCACCGGCACGAGGGCGCGAAAGTCAGCAGCTGGCTATGATCTCACAAGGCTGATGGTTGGCAGTGAGGGCACGTTGGGCGTGATCACTGAAGTTGGGCTGAAAGTTCATGGCATTCCCGAAGCTGTGAAGGCGGGGGTGGTTGCTTTTCCAACAATTGAAGCGTGCTGCAACACGGCCATTCAAACCATTCAAATGGGCATTCCAATTGCGCGCATTGAGCTTGTGGATGTGGAGCACATCAAAGCGATTAATGTCTACTCTAACCTTGCCTTGGCCGAAGCCCCCACATTGTTTGTCGAATTTCATGGCACGGAGGCGGGGGTGATCGAACAAGCAGAAATGTTTGCTGCTATTGCCGGCGAGTTTGGGGCAGGCGAATTTGACTGGGCGACGCAAGAGGAAGACCGCACGAAGCTTTGGCAAGCGCGCCATGATGCGTTTTGGGCAACTAAAAGTCTGATGCCCGGCAAAGAGGAATCCATCGCCACAGACGTTTGCGTGCCGATTTCTCGACTTGCTGAATGCGTTGTAAAAACCCAAGAGGATTTGGCCGAGAACAACATCTATGGCCCGATCATTGG
Source organism: Hyphomicrobiales bacterium (assembly GCA_031416755.1). Taxonomy (GTDB): domain Bacteria; phylum Pseudomonadota; class Alphaproteobacteria; order Rhizobiales; family Aestuariivirgaceae; genus Aestuariivirga. The sequence continues at coordinate 26,381 of JANOUE010000059.1, read as the reverse complement.
CCATGTGGGGGATGGCAATTTTCATGTCGTGCTGTTTTGTGATCGCTCGGATGAAGAAGAAGTGGAACGCGTGAAAAATGTTTACAGCCGCATGATCAAACGCGCACTTGCAATGGGTGGCACCTGCACTGGCGAGCATGGGATTGGGTCTGGCAAGCGCGAATATCTGGCATTGGAACATGGCAATGGCCTTGAGGTCATGCGCGCCATAAAGCTGTCACTTGATCCGCTCAATATTATGAACCCCGGTAAAAATGCAGGCGCATAATGAGCATTTGGAAATCCCCTATATTTTATTTTGGTGTGGTTTTGGTGTTGGTGTTATCGGCAGCTTTGGTTGCGCCATTTGTAGTGAATTGGAATTCTTATCGCGACACACTCGAGTCTTATGGCAGAAAAATTACTGGGCGTGATGTCGCGATCAATGGCGATATTTCTGTGCGGCTCTTTCCATGGCCCCGCTTGGTTTTAAAAGATGTGAATCTTGGCAATCCACCAGACTTTGTTGGCATGCCCATGGTAAATGCCGAGGCTTTGACGATGCAGCTTAATCTTGCTGGATTGATGGCGGGTGAAATTCGCGTTGAGACAATTATTGTTGATCATCCGGTCGTAAACTTACGGCGCAAAGCCAATGGGACATTCAATTGGATATTCAAATCTGATCAGGCATTGCAAGATTCAAAATTGCTTGATCAGGTGAAATTCGATCAAATCATTGTGCAAGATGGTGAGCTTTATTTGCAAGATGAGGAACATGAATTTGAATCGGGCTTTACGCAATTCAATGCCACTCTATCTGCCAATGTTGTGGAGGGGCCATGGCGGGTCGTCGGATATACGAGGTATGAAGACCTGCCGCTGGCTGTTTCTTTCACGAGCAGAGCTTACAATCCGGGTGAACCTTTTAGTTTCGGGCTAAGGTTGGAGCCGCAAGATGGAGCATTGCCGGCATTTATTTTTGAAGGCGATTTACTTGTGGACACATTGAAGGGCAAGTTGAGTTTAGAACCCGTGGTAACAGCAGATGGCCGCGAAAGTTTGGAAGGCACATTTAAACCGCTGCAACTGAAAACTAATATTGAGGTAAATTTTGAACATATAAATCTAACTGAAATTCAAATTGTGCCGGCTGATAGCAAGGATAATGGCACATTAATTCAAGGCTCTGCAACAGCTACATTTGGCACGAGCGTGAAGGCTAATTTGGCTTTGGAATCGCCTCGGCTTGACCTTGATGCTTTGGCAGGTTCGCAATCACTTCGCGTTTGGCGGGCTGGAGGTATTATGGCTGTGCTGAACAATTTGATGAAAGACTTTCCCAAGACCCTAGATTTGGTGGCAACGCTGGAGGTCAATTCGCTTTCTATGGCGGGGGAGACTCTTGAAAATCTTAAAATGAATATTGCGGCGGTCGACAACGCCATTCGTGTGAATGAGGTCTCGGCTAATTTGCCAGGGCGCAGCCGCATGAAGTTTAATGGCTTGGTGTTTCCCGGTGACATTGCTGCCCAACTCGGTGGCACGCTGGCCCTTGAAAGCAACGACACACGACAATTCGTAAGCTGGCTGTGGCCCGAAGGTAGAGCAAACCTCACTAAATATTGGACCGGAAGTCGCGGGCGGTTGAAATCGCAATCAACTGTCGATTGGTCTGGGCAACATTTTTTTCTGAAAGATTGGAAATATGAATTGGACGGCGCAGCAGGTGGTGGCGCTCTGGCGGTTCAGATGGGGGCATTGGCTTCCGTAGATTTAGTGGTGAATGCAAAGCTTTTGGATTTGGATAATTACATGCGCGGGGGCCTTGCCAATTTTATGCAAGGTGCAGCAATTGCTTCAGTTCTGCAAAGTGATGGTAATTTGGAAAAGCGACTTTCACTGCGCACAGATGTTTTGCGCGTGAACGGCGTTGAGGCCCAGAAAGTTGCGTTGGAGTTTGATTCAAGTTTGAGTGGTTTCAACATAAAAACTTTTGAAATTGAATCAGTTGAAGGTGCTTCGCTGCGAGGGCAAGGGTTGGTGTTGCAAAGCCCCGATGGTCTGTCGGGAGATTTGAAGGCAAAACTCATTGCAAAGGATCCCAGAGGTTTTTTGCGTCTGATCGGGGTCACGGACAAAGGCGTTGATCCTCGGTGGACGGAGGTTTTGGGCGAGACTGATATGGATGCTGTTTTTTCATTTAGCCCCGGAGTTGCGGAACCAAAATTCAACTATGATATTTCTGGAAACACCGGATCATTGCAGGTGGCCATTGCGGGCGATATTAAAGATTTGACGAAAGGCGCTGATGCAGCGCTGACGATTAATGCCGAAATTATCACCCCAGACAGTGGTGAATTTGTGAGGCAACTCGGATGGCATGTGGCGCAAAAGGTTGCGTCACCTGGAAAAATAAATGTGACCGCTGCAGGTTCTGGTTCTCAAGGCTTTAAGGCGAATGTATTGGTAAATGCGTTGGAGGCAGATTTTGGTTTTGATGGCCAAATAGCTCTCACTAAAGCAATGCCTGAAATGACTGGTAAGGTAAGTGTTGCAGCCAGTGATGGCTCGGTTTTGCTTAAAGCAATTGGTGTTCCATTAAGTGAATTACCTGTGGCGCCACTTCGGTTCACTGCAAATATTGCGCCGTTAGGTGGCGGGCTGAATTTCACCGAGGTGGAAGGGGTTGCTGTTTCGCAAAGTATAGCGGGCAACTTGCAGCTTTCGTCAGATGCGAAAATCAATGCCAATTTCAGTTTTGATCAAATTCATTTGGGTTCCTTACTTTCAGCAGCCTTTATGCCTTGGCAGGGCCGGGTAAGTGGATTTGGCGTTGCTTTTTCAAATGCTCCAAGTGGGTTATCTGGAGAAATATGGTTGCACCCCAAGCTGCTGCAAACTGGTTTTGGACCAGACCTTAACGAAGCAGTTCTTGGTGTTTCATTTGGTCAAAATATCCGTCAAGCAACTGTGGCTGCTCGCGATGCAACGGCTGAGCCATTTAGGTTAGATATCAGCGTTTCCCCCAAGGATGGCACATATGCGGTATCAGGTTCAGCACATTTGTCGCTGCAGATTGCGCGCGTGATGAAGGAGAAAAGTGGGACCGTTTTTGCAGAAGGTGCCGCTATTATTGACGCTAAGTTAAGTGGCACTGGTCGAAGCCCAATGGCAGCACTCGCAAGTTTTGGCGGAGAAGCAACCTATGTATTGCGCGACACGAAGCTTACGCGAATTTCGCCACAGAACTTTTTCCCACTGGTTAAAAATGTGAAAACTGCAGAAGATTTGCAGGCGGCATTTGTGACTTTGCAAAATGGCCCCGGTCTGAGTTTGAGTTCGGAGCAGCTTTCCATCAAAGTGCAAAACGGCGCGCTGGTTTTTGCGCCTTTATCTGTGGCAACGCCGGACGCGGATTTAAAGATTACGCCAAGCTATGATTTTGCGACAAACGAGTTCGAGACGCGCGTCGATCTGGCAGCTAAAGATTCCAAATCGGTTCCTGCGATGCAAGTTACCTATTCGGGAATTCCTGGTGAGTTGCGCGCGCGCAGCGATACGGCTGCTATATCGACCAAGTTCGGTTATGACTTTATGGCGCGTGATTTGGCTGAACTTGAACGCGTGCAAAGGTTGCAAGCTAAAATAGCTGCAGATGAATTGGCACAACAGAAAGCTGACGAAGTGAAGTTCGCGGCGTTTCAAGCGCAGCGCAATGAATTGCGTTTGCGCCAACGTGAACAGCGCGTTTTTGCAAGCCAACGGGTGATTGATGCGGAGCGCGAAAAGGCACGCTGGGCCAAAATATTGGCGGGAGCAGCCGCTTTGACAACAACTGACATGAGGAAATATTTACAGCTGCTGCCGGCCGGAAATTAGACCAGAAGACTTTGCAATATCCACACGCGAATGGCACTGGAGAGATTTCGTTCTCCTCGCGCAGCGTCGATTTCACTTACCAGCGTTGCAATGGTTTTGCGCTCTTTGGCAGCGATTTTTTTCAGCTCTAGCCAGAATTCTGGTTCGAGCGAAAGTGATGTGCGGTGCCCGGCGATCGTGAGAGAGCGCTTGAGATCCTTGGCCATCAGGTTTCGCGTTTCTTGCCGTCGAGAGTTTTGGTAGCGCGATTGCTCTCGATCTTTGCAATTGATTTTTCGATTTTGCTGCGACCGAATTTCACGCGATTGGCTTTTGCCTGCTTTTCAGATTCTGCGCGTGCCACGTTCTTTTTAACGCGGCGCAGATTTATGATTTCTGCATTCACGATGGACCCAACATATTTTCAGGGCGCACGATTGCGTCAAAATCATTTGCATCAATGCCGTCGGCCACCGCTTCTTCGCGCAAAGTGGTGCCATTTTTATGGGCCGTCTTGGCGATTTTTGCAGCGCGGTCATAGCCGTATTTGGGTGCAAGCGCGGTCACCAGCATCAGGGAACGATTGAGTGCCGCTTTGATATTGTCCTCGCGGGCCACAATGCCTTCAATACAATTTTCTGTGAAGCTGGTTGCTGCGTCGGCCATCAGTTGCACAGACTGCAAAAAATTATAGGCCATCACCGGATTAAAAACATTGAGTTCAAAATGACCAGATGCGCCCGCGAAAGTTATGGCTGAGTTGTTGCCAAAAATCTGCACGCACACTTGGGTGAGGGCTTCACATTGTGTGGGGTTCACCTTGCCGGGCATGATGGAGGAACCTGGTTCATTTTCCGGCAAGTTCAATTCACCCAAACCTGAGCGCGGGCCGGAGCCCAAAAAGCGAATGTCATTGGCAATTTTGAACAGGGAAGAAGCCACGGTGTTAATCGCTCCATGGGTCATCACCATGGCATCATGGGCGGCAAGGGCTTCAAATTTATTGGGCGCTGTGGTGAAGGGCAGGCGGGTGATATTGGCGATATTTTCGGCCACCATTTCGGCAAAGCCGCGTGGTGCATTTAGACCAGTGCCAACCGCCGTGCCACCTTGCGCGAGTTGCATCAACAGGGGCAAAGTTTGTTCAATACGGGCAATGCCGTTTTGCACTTGTTGGGTGTAACCCGAAAATTCTTGGCCCAGAGTTATTGGTGTTGCATCTTGCGTGTGGGTGCGGCCGATTTTGATAATCTTGGCGAAGGCCATCGCTTTGTCATTCAGCGCATTGCGTAAGTGTTGCAGCGCTGGCAACAGGCGGTGATGGATTTCTTCCACGCAGGCAATGTGCATGGCAGTGGGGTACGTGTCGTTAGAGCTTTGGCTCATGTTCACATGATCGTTGGGGTGAACCGGTTTTTTCGATCCCATCTCGCCGCCCAGCATTTCAATGGCGCGGTTGGAGATGACTTCATTGGCGTTCATATTGGATTGCGTGCCAGAACCAGTTTGCCAAACGGCCAGCGGAAAGTGATCATTCAATTTGCCTTCAAGCACTTCTTGCGCGGCATTGATGATAGCAGCGCCGATTTTTGCATCGAGGTTGCTCAGCTTCATATTGGTTTCGGCGGCAGCGCGTTTGATAATGCCAAGCGCACGGACAATGGAGGCAGGTTGCTTTTCCCAGCCAATCTTGAAATTCTGCAAAGAGCGCTGCGCCTGTGCGCCCCAATAACGGGATATGTCCACTTCAATTTTGCCAAAGCTGTCGGTTTCGGTGCGGGTGGTTTTAGGCATGGGTCACGATTCCTGAAATGCTGCACCGCAATAGCATGAAGGGAGGCTAAAGGCTATTCCCTCATAATTTAAAAGTCCGGACTTATGTAGCAGTCTCAAGTAGCCTATATTATTTAGTAAAATCAATGTGATGTAAGGACTGATGCGCCAATATAGCGCAGTTGTGATCAACATTTAATAGTGACGAAGAAATTATCAAAAATTGTTGCGTGCGTAATGTAATGATGCTAGTGTGCTTTCAAATAAGGACGTTAGTGTAATGCAAGATCAAAATTCCAATACAATACTAGCCGTCATGGCTGAGCTTCAAACCGAACTTGCCAAGCATCGCAAGGCGGAGGTCGATTACGCTGACTTGGTGCTCAGCCATCGAGATCAAGGAAATAACATCGAAATAACGCTTAAAACGCTTGAATCAATGGGGATAAAGGCTGAAAACCCTCATCCTGAAACCACGAAGGTTCAGGCGGCACCTATTTCGGAAAACGACATGAAAATGACGGGACCGGAAATGATCATGGCTGTATTAGCGCTGCCGATTTTCATGGGCGGCGCTACAGCGGCAATCATCATTGATACAATTTTGCGGGATTACGATCCATCTGTCCATAAGCCCAATCTCAGGCCAACACTGTCTAGGTTGGTGAAGGAAGGCCGCATTGCAAAAGACGGAACGAAGTATAAATTATTGAATAATAAAGAAAATCCTGATGCTCGTCAAAGGCCAGCAACCTGACAGCAATCTTGATTGTAACTAGAAAACAAACACAGTGACGCCGTTAAAGCGTGCCGGGAGGTGGTATATGAGATAGTATTCTTTTACCCGCTCCATTTGATAGTTGACGCTATCAAATGGGGCAATGGGGACGGCTAGTGCGGGCGTAAGGTTCCGAGCCGTGTCGCCCGAGGGTGCAATTCCCTCCGTCTCCACCTTCTCTATTCAAGCAGAGTTCGCTTGATCCGTCCACTCAATTCCTAAGGCTTGCCCGTCAGGGACGTTCCTAGGGCTGATGCCTGCTGAATGAGTCATATCGAGAATTTCGTGATGGCGGCAAAGATGGCGGCATACAAGCCGTAAATCGCCTCAAGTATACTTTTAGGCACATGATGCATCATCCAATGTTGAGGGAATTTTCTAGTAACTCAAAGGAGGCATTCATGATGGCCGAAGAAATACCGATGTTACTCGATATATTTCTTAGCCGTTACGGTGAGAATCTTGCAATCTCTAAGTCAAAGTTGACAGATGAAAAAGATAAATAAACTTTATAGCCGTAATCTTAGCCAGCATTAAAATCATAGCCGTACTGGTCTGAGCTGGACCCCCGCCTTCGCGGGGGTGACGGGTTGGGGGAGAATACCAATTTTTTTTAACTGATGTCAGCCCTCAATAACAATACCGACACGCCAATACAATCACCTCACCTTTTTCAACTTTGTAAACCAGCCGGTGTTCTTGGTCGATGCGGCGGGACCAGCAACCTGCCAGTTCAAACTTTAATGGTTCCGGCTTGCCGATGCCTTCAAAGGGAGACTTTAGCGTGGCTTCGATCAGGTCCAAAATCTTCAGTGCTTTGCGCCTGTCGGTGTCTGTCCAATAGCGCAGATGTTCTAGCGCTGCGGGATCAAAGACCAAGCGCATTCTTGAGCGCCGCAACGGATTTGAATTTCACCGTGTCTTTCTTTGGCCGTTTCATGGCTTGGCGCAGTTGCTTGGCATTGGCGGGGGAGCGCAGAAGATAGGCGGTTTCTGCCATGGAGTCATAATCCTCGCGCGAGATCAGCACCGCATCGCCGCCCTTGGCGCGTTCCACCACGATAACTTCATGGTCATCCACGGCGCGGTCTAATGCCGATTTCAAATTGGCGCGGAGCTTTGAATAGGTGAGAGTGTCCATAATCTGTATTGTACAACAAATTTGTACGCGGAGCAATGGGGCGCACTTGTCCATTCTTTAACTTGCTGATTGCGGGGTTCGCGGTGCATAGCATGGGGACAATTAATTCGCAAAGTTGGGCATATGAAAATTCCGCGTGGGGTTTGGGTTCTAGGGTTTGTTTCCATGTTCATGGATATTTCGTCGGAGATGATTCATGCGGTGTTGCCGTTGTTTGTGGTGGGAACGCTTGGCGCATCGGCCACACTTCTCGGTTTGATCGAAGGTGTGGCTGAAGGCACTGCGCAGATTTCGAAACTTTTCTCTGGAGTGCTCAGCGATCGCTGGCGCAACCGCAAAAACTTGGCGTTGTTTGGCTATGGCCTTGCTGCGGTGGTCAAGCCGCTGTTTCCTTTGGCTACATCACTTGGTGCTGTGTTCTTTGCGCGCTTTGCTGACCGTATTGGCAAGGGCATTCGCGGAGCACCGCGCGATGCGATGGTTGCTGATTTTACGCCGATTGCGCAGCGGGGTGCGGCTTTTGGATTGCGGCAATCACTTGATACGGTTGGTGCATTTCTGGGGCCGCTGATTGCTGTGGCGCTGATTGGTTTGTGGGCATTTGAGTTGCGAACAGTGCTTTGGGTGGCTTGTGTGCCTGCACTTATTGCCGTGCTGATTCTCGCCTTTGGCATTCAGGAACCAACCCATCTGGCCAATGATAATTATCGCAAAGCCGGATTTAATTTGGCAACGGCTGCAAATTTGGGGCGCGGCTTCTGGCTGGTGGCGCTGCTTGGTGCAGCGGTGATGATGGCTCGCTTTTCAGAAGCGTTTTTAGTGCTGCGTGCCTCAGACGCAAAAATGACCATGGCTTTGGTGCCGCTGGTTCTGGTGGTGATGAGCGTGGTTTATTCGCTCTCGTCTTATCCCGCGGGGGTGTTGGCTGATCGCTGGGGGCGCAAGGGCTTGCTTGCTACAGGTTTGCTTGCGCTGATTGTTGCTGATCTAATTTTGGCCCTGGCACCAACGCCGTTTTACGTGATGGTGGGGGTGGCCTTTTGGGGCCTGCATATGGGATTGACGCAAGGAATACTTTCAACGCTGGTGGCGGATTCAGCACCTGCCAACTTGCGTGGCAGCGCTTATGGAATGTTTGCGCTGGTGAGTGGTGTGGCGACCTTAGTTTCAAGTGTCTGGGCGGGTGTGGTGTGGGACAAGATGGGGCAGGCGCAAGTGTTTTATGTTGGTGCAGCATTCGCAGTGGTGGCGTTATTCGTCACCGCGCGGGTTCAGCCGAGTTCATCCCACCAATAGGGATTGCTCCAGGCGCGTTTTCCGGCGTGATCTATGACGGTTACGCGAAACCATGGGCTGAGCCGTTTCAACAACCAGCCTTTTTCCAAGTTGGCCAGATCAAAGGTTGCCGAGGTGATGGCTTTTCCGGTCTTTACGCAACTGCGCGAATGGCCGCAAACAACAGTGATGGTATCAACAGGTGAGCAGCTTATGCTCAGCTCTTTTTTGTCATGCGTGATAGTGTGCAGCTCTGGGCCTTGGCTTGCATAATAGTGGCCGTCTTTGAGGGCTTGCAGAAGCACATCTGGATCAAGGCTTTGGGCCTTCACATTCACCCAACCACCAAAATAATCTGGGCCTTTGAAATGGGCATCATCGGTTGCGAAGGCTGTGAGGCGTTTGCCTTCGTTCAGCAATTGATCATGCAGATACCAGCCTTCGCCGCGGTCATTTTCGATGTCGCAGCCATGATTGTAAATTTCGACGGCATGAGCTGCATCAATGGCAAGGCCATCTTGCAGAGTGAGTTGGCTCCAAGCGGGGTGGGCGATGCCGATGAAGGCTCCAGCGGCACGGGCTCGTCTTGCCAGTTCATCGCCGGTTTCATTTGGCCCACAGGGTGGAAAATCCAACGGCAGGCCTGCTGCCACAATATGCCAAAGTTCACCTGCGGAGGTTTCTGGTGCGTGCAGTTCAACACCAATCAAGGTGGTGAAATCATTGGAGCGGAATTTGCGCGTGTCGTTGATTGGCCAATTAAAATGGTGGATGAAATGCTCTGAGAGCATGAGGAAATCATAGCCCGCGTTTTTATAAGCATTGACCACATCTTCAGTTGGCAATGCGCCATCGGATTGGTTGGAGTGGGTGTGGATATTGCCGCGCCAGAAACGGCCGGCGAGAGAGAAAGGAGAAAGAGTTTTCATTTTTACCTCGTAGCCACCGCCCTTCGAGGCTCGCATAGCCGAAAACCCGAAAGGGTTTTACGGAATAGCTCGCACCTCAGGGTGAGGGAATTCTTAACTCCTCATGGTGAGGTGCTTTGCTTTTGCAAAGCCTCGAACCACATCACACACTCATTTGCATGCCAAGTTCAACGACACGATCTGGTGGAATGCGGAAAAATTCAATGGCTCTGGCTGATTGATTGGCCAACATAATGAAAATGCGTTGCTGCCAGAAAGGCATTGATGATCTTGCAGACATTCGGATCACACGGCGGCCTAAGAAATAAGACGCTTGGCGTGGGTCAATTTCTAAGCCCTTGTCGGCGCAAGCGCGCAAGGCGGCAGGAACATCTGGCTGCTCCATGTAACCAAACTTGGCTTCAACAATCCAAGCCCCGAGTGGGCCTTGCGAGACTTCGACGCGTTCACCTTCCCAACGCGGTTGCTTGACGGTTTCAATTGAAATGAACACCAGCTTATCATGCAGAACGCGGTTGTGCTTCAAGTTATGCATCAATGCCGACGGCGCATATTTGTGTTGGGTTTGCATGAACACGGCAGCGCCAGCAACGCGCGCGGGCTGGCGGCGCTCCAAACTTTCTAGCAAGCCAATCAGTTCAATTGATTCCTTGTTTAGTTTCTCAGCCAGAAGTCTGCGGCCCTTCATCCATGTCAGCATCAGCAATATGATGGTTGCACCCATCAAAACGGGCATATAGCCGCCATGCAACAGTTTCAAACCATTGGCCATGTAGAAAGCGAACTCAACCACGAAGATGAATATGAGAGCGGGCACCGCAATCCACCTTGGTAAATTGCGCGATTGCCAGAAGAACACCACAGCCAAGATCGTATCAACCAGCATCGAGGTGTTAACTGCAATGCCATAGGCTGAAGCGAGGTTGGAAGATGATTTGAACACCAACACTAAAATGATTACGCCAATTAGAATCATCCAATTTATTTGACCCACATAAATTTGGCCTTCTTCAGTTTCGGAAGTATGGACAATGTTCATGCGTGGGAGGAGACCTAGTGCCATCGCCTGTTGGGCAATAGAGAATGCGCCAGTGATCACGGCTTGGCTGGCGATAACAGTTACCATGGTGGCCAATAGCACAAGAGGCACAAGGCCCCAAGATGGCAGCATGAGAAAGAATGGATTTTCCACCGCTTCAGGATGGGCAATAATAAATGCGCCTTGGCCTAAATAATTTAAAACGAGTGCTGGAAACACCAGTGCAGTCCAACCCATGCGAATTGGATTTTTGCCGAAGTGCCCCATATCGGCATAGAGCGCTTCACCGCCAGTGACGGCCAAGAAAACACCGCCGAAAACTAACAGCGCCAAACTTGGATTGTCGATCAACATCATCAGGCCATATGCCGGATTCATTGAGTATAATATTTCATAATCATCGGCGATGTGAAACACACCAATGAGAGCCAAAACGAAAAACCACACAATAATTATTGGCGCAAAGAGTGCTGCAACGCCGCTGGTGCCTTTATATTGAAACGTAAACAAGGTGAGCAAAACGGCTAGGGTGATAGGAACCACATAGGGTCCAAAGCCCTTGTTGATAACGGTTAAACCTTCAACAGCGGATAAAACTGACATTGCAGGCGTAATCATAGCATCGCCAAAGAAGAACGCGGCACCGATGATGCCAAGCCCTAAAACGACGCCGCCTTTTTTCTTGAGAAGATTTTCCACCAACACAACCAGCGAAAGAATGCCACCTTCGCCCTGATTGTCTGCACGCATAAGCATGATCACATATTTGATGGTGACCACAATAATTAAAGCCCAGATTAAAAGCGACACAACGCCAATCACTGCGAGGCGCAAATCTCCGCCCGCTGCCACAACCGGGTGCAAAGCTTCACGCATGGCATAAAGCGGGCTGGTGCCGATGTCGCCGAAGACAACGCCAATAGAGGCCAAAGCCAATTTCAATTTGGCTTTATCAAAGGTGCCAGTATTCGCGGATATTGCAGTCATAGAAAGCCCCCTGGCTTATGCGCCTTTATGGAGCGGCGACAACCGCGCGGCATTCAACAGGTAGACCAGAGAGAGTCAAGGGGGGCGGCGGCACATAAGGCTTGGCACCCGGCTTGGGCTTTTGCGGAGTCCAAGGCACATCACTCATCCAATAGGCCAATTCATCGCCGCAGCCAGTGCCGTCCTTTGGGGCGGGCTTCCATTGGTTGTTGCAGCCCTTCATGCCTTCGGGGCAATTGAGCCTGATGTGGAAGTGATAATTGTGACCATAAAGCGGGCGCACTTTGGCAAGCCATGAACGATCGCCTGTGGCCCATTTACAGAGCTCGGCCTTAATAGGAGGGTGCACGAAGATGCGCGCCACTTCAGGATAAGATGCAGCACGCTTTACCAAGCGTGCGCGAGACTCTGTCCACACTTTTGGGTTGATGCGTTTACGGTCCAGCACCATGATAGTGGCCGAGATATTTTCGCGCTCTTTGGCAGTCAATGTGCGGTTTGGCATGGGGGTAAACCACACATCTGCATCCAATCCAATTTGATGGCTGGCATGACCCGTGAGCATGGGACCGCCGCGGGGCTGGGCCATATCGCCAACTAGCAGACCATTCCAATCACCTGCATCTTTCGCTTCGGTTGCCAGTCGTTCCAGCACGTTTACCATTTCTGGCAAGGCCCAGTTGCGGTTGCGCGAGAGGCGCATCACTTGCCAAGCGGGGCCATTGACGGCAAGCGCCTTGCCGCCAGCCATGCAGCCACGCGCATAATCCCCGATGGCGCGGGATTTTAGATTGGCCGGAGTTTTCTCGTTGCCAAAAAGTTTTTTGGCGGGAATTTTATCGATGGTGTTAATGGGTTGCGGCGTGGCAGCCAGGGCTGCCAAGGTTTTTTGATCGGTCGCAGTTTGGGCATGAGCTTGCGTCAGCAACAGCGTTGCCGCACAGGCCAAAGAAGCCACAGTTTTTACAACCAATTTATTTTTTGCGAAATGCATCAAGAGAAACCACCTTAGGTGCTGCTTCAGCTGCTTGTGCATCTGCACCTTCAGCTGTTTCATCGGCTGGTTCTTTGGTCGCCAATTTTGGTGAAATTGCGGGCTTCTTTTCTTCGGCTTCGATTGCCACTTCAAACTGCAAACCAAATTGCACAGCCGGATCGAGGAAGCCTTTTACGGCAGCAAATGGCACGACCAATTTTTCAGGAATGTTGTCGAAGGTCAGTTCAACTTGGAAGCGATCTTCGGTTACGACGAGATTATAAAATTGATGCTGCAACACAACCGTCATTTCACGCGGATAGCGTTCGAGCATGCGCTCACCAATGTTCACGCCGGGATAGCGGGTGTTAAAGGCAATGTAGAAATGATGCTCGCCCGGCAAGCCCGATTTTTCAACTTTGCGCAAAGCTTCGCGCACCACCCCCTTTAAGGCGTTTTGGGCAAGCTGGTCATATCGCATCAGGTCTTCAGGCATGGAATTCTCGCAAGGGTTCGACTCAATGCCGCAACATAGCCGTTTCGCGTGGGGCTTGTCACGCTTTGGTCGTTTTGGTTTTGCGCGGCGGCGATTTCACTGTCGCTGGTTGCGGTGGCTTATAATTGGCAACGGTTTCTGCTTGCCGTAAAAGTATTTGATCTACATGAGCCGAGGATTTGAGCTGTTTCTTGCAGGGTCATGTTCATAACCTCAAATTACCTTTAGTCGTTGTACTTCAAAGCCCATAATAGTCGATGTATTGATGTCCCGATCTAGTGATACCAAGCGGCCATTGTTTTTAACCGCGAGTGCTAGAAGATAAGAGTCAGTGATTTGTCCATTGTGGGAGAAAGCGTCGGCATTGAACAGGGCAGGGTTGAGCAGAGAAACACTGTCCGACCAGAATTCGTGATTAGTTGCTTGCTTTGCCATATTTAACAACTTGATCGCGGCGGGAATGGTTTGTGGCATGGGGTATTTGGGTTGTGAAAGAATGCGCACAAAACCATTTTCAGTTATGGGGCAACTGGCCCAACCAAGATGTTGGTGGGTTTCCCACCACTGATGGGCATGGTGATGATGAATATGATCAGGCTGAAACAGGGCGATGAGCACATTGACATCAAACAGCGCCCGCATGGTTACTCTTCAGCTTCCATCAAAGCCTTGATGAGTTCATTGGTAATTGCTTGCCCCGTAGGAGCGAGCACGGGAAAACCGTTGCGCATGCCGTTTTGGGCAGGGGTGCCACTGCGCAGTGATTTTCGTGCCAAATCGGAAATGACTTCACCCATAGTCATGTTGGTGCGCGCGGCCATTTCTTTGGCGGCCAACAATACATCTTGTGAAATGTCTAATGTGGTGCGCATGCATCAATCATTACAACATCTGATGCATTCAGTCAACGCCTAGCGGAAAAAATGAAAGTGCTGGCTTCTGTTGCCAGGTGCCAGCGAACCCCGCCTTAGGTCGCTAAACCGAAGGGCTTCAAGTTTTGGTCTTTCGCGCTACATTAAGCAGCGAGAGCAACCGGAGCAAAGTTATCGTTTGCAACTAGAAATTAGCCCGACACGTCGGAACCATCACGGGCAAAAAACCAACCTTTACACTCTCGTCGATCCTATTTCGCCCCCAATAAAGGCGATTGGACGGAGCTTGGGGCTGGGCCCTGTCGCGGATTTAAGGAAATCCGCTTTCGGGCTTTAGCCGATTGCTCCGCAATCGTCTTTGGTGGAGGCGCCGGGTACTGCCCCCGGGTCCGATAAGCTTATTGCGTTAGCCGTTTATCACCATAGTCTTTGGCATTGCTGCCGCAGACACCAGCAATATAGGAGGTATTGATGGCTAAATAAAGAGCGAAGAATTGTTAGCAACGGGTGACGAGAATGTTTCAAACGGCTAGGCAAAAGTTCAAATAGGTGCTAGTTTTCCATGTGCAACCGCTAAGGTTGTGTGAATATGCACCAAAACAGGGGGACAGACTTTGGATTATACTGCCGATATTAAGAGATATACGTCGAACGTGAATGCTGCTGCGGTTGACTCAATTGTCAAATATTGTGGCATTGCGTTGCGCGGTAAAGACTCACAATTTGTAGCGATGACCGATTCTGCTGAAATTAAGCGTGTTGTGGACGGGTTCTGCGCTAAGAAGCTTGGCCTAGCTGCTGGCCCAGCTGAAGCTGCCGTTATAGCCGCAGGCGAAAAGATGAAGGCTGACAAGTCCAAGCACCGGGTTACAGTTTATTATCTTGTGGCTGAAGACACCGGCTCGTTGGACAAGCTGGCTTAAGTTTTCCACATTGGTTGATTTTGCGGCGAGGCTATATCGAAGCTTCGCCGCTTTTGTTTTGTGGAATCGCTGCGGTCATATAGATTGGTCTCATGAAACAATATCTCGATCTCATGCGCCACGTGCGCGACCATGGTGTTAGCAAAACGGATCGCACTGGTACGGGCACTAAATCAGTTTTTGGCTATCAGATGCGATTTGACCTTGGGGCAGGGCTGCCGCTTGTCACCACCAAGAAGTTGCACTTGCGATCAATCATTCATGAGCTTTTGTGGTTCATGAAAGGCGAGACCAATATCAAATATCTCCACGACAACAAAGTTACCATTTGGGATGAGTGGGCGGATGCCAATGGTGATCTTGGTCCAGTTTACGGTGCGCAGTGGCGTTCTTGGCCCACGCGTGATGGTGGGGTGATTGATCAACTTGGGGATGTTGTGAAGCGCATTGTGAAGACGCCAGATTCGCGGCGCTTGATTGTGACGGCGTGGAACCCTGCTGATGTTGACAAGATGGCGCTGCCGCCGTGCCACTGCCTGTTTCAGTTTTATGTGGCCGATGGAAAACTCTCGTGCCAGCTCTATCAGCGCTCGGCGGATATATTTTTGGGCGTGCCTTTCAACATCGCGTCCTATGCGATGCTAACGCATATGATCGCGAAGGTGACGGGACTTGGCGTTGGTGAATTTGTGCACACACTGGGGGATGCGCATCTCTATCTCAATCATCTCGATCAAGTTGAAGTGCAGTTGGCGCGCACGCCGCAGCCTTTGCCGCAACTGAAATTCAAGCGTGATGTGAAAATACTTGATGAATTTTTATATGAGGATTTTGAAGTGCTAAATTATGTTTCAGGCGCGAGCATTGCTGCTCCGATTGCGATTTAAAGTCATGGCCTATTTTGGAGTTGATTTTCACAGGGCCAAGCGCGAGTGGCTGTATCCAAAACAAAAACAACAGGGATTTTGGCGCGCCGTTGGCATTTTTGTTTTGTTGTTTGCAATTTTTCAGGTGCTTCAGGTTATCATCAGTTTGTTAGTTTACAAATTTGGATTTGGTCACTCGCTGATGGCTTTGATGGAAACACCAACAACTCTCTCCCCAAATATTATGAAGGCGTTTCTTGTTAGTATGTTTCCGGCAGCAATTCCTACTTTGATTTTGGGCTTATATCTTTCAAAATTTGGTCTGCCACATCGAGCGGGCACTTTACCTTTGAGCTGGCCAAATCTTGGAGCCGGTGGTTGGATCGCAATCATTTTAGGTTTTGTGGTTTTGATGTTGGTTTTAATGAATCTGGTTTATTGGGTGAGTGGCTTTGACAGTGCCATCGACTCCGGCCTTGTTGAAAATATGATGAGCAACATGGCAAAGGAACCAATTCTATACATTCTGGCGCTGCCGAGCATCATTTTGGCGGCACCATTTGCGGAAGAATTTTTGTTTCGCGGAGTTTTATTTTCCGGGCTGAGCAATAGCTATGTTGGCCGCGCTGGTGCAGTTGTCATCACTTCAGCGCTGTGGTCGCTGGCCCATGCGGGGCCTGCACCGTGGATTAATGTTGGGCTCATCTTCATTATGGGACTGGTTTTAGGAATCCTGCTGCTAAGATTTGGAAGTTTGTGGGTGACGATTGCCTGTCATTTGGTTTGGAATGGCTTAACTTCACTGATGCTGTTTGTTTTGGGAGCAAGTTTTTGATTGAGGTTCGTGCGGCCCAGTTTGGTGATGGCGAGTTTCTCATGCGCGCCACCTTAGAATTGGCTCGGCACCATGGTTGGGAACAGTCAGTGATAGCTACGGCGCAAGATTTGGAGAATGCATTATTCAAGCCAGATGCGTTGATTGGCGCATTTTTGGCTTTTGCTGCTGGCACTTTTGCCGGGTCTGTTGTCTGGCACAGAAGTTTTTCAACCAACCGTGGCTGCGAGGTGATTTACCTTGAAGATATTATTGTGATGGCAGATTTCAGGCGCAAAGGGGTTGCCGAAGCTCTTATGAAAGTGCTTGCGAAGTTTGCTGTAACTAACGGATATCCAAGTATTTTCTGGGTCATGATGAATTGGAATGAGGGTGCCCGGGATTTTTATGCAAAAATTGGAGCAGATGTTGAACCTGACAGCAGTGTCTATTCTTTAAAGGGTGACGCGTTGTTGAGGATGGCTGAATGAGCATGATCTCTCTGGTGGTTGCGGTTTCACGCAACGGGGTTATTGGGCGTGATGGGGGGTTGCCATGGCATCTTTCATCGGACCTTAAATTGTTCAAGGCGATAACATTGGGAAAGCCCATCATCATGGGGCGCAAGACTTGGGAGAGTTTGCCGCGCAGACCTCTGCCGGGGCGGATTAATATTGTGATCACGCGCAAACCAGCGTTTGCGGGCGAGGGGGCAGTGGTTGTTCATTCGGCGGATGCAGCGTTGGCCGCAGCTGGAGATGTTGAAGAGATTGCTGTGATTGGGGGTGGCGAAGTTTATAAAATGTTCTTGCCCATAGCAGACCGTATTTACCGCACAGATGTTGATTTGGATGTAACTGGAGACACGCTGTTTGCACCATTATCTCTCGAAGAATGGACTGAAACCAAGTCTGAGGTCTACTCGCAAGGGCCACATGACAGCGCTGGCTTTACCTTACGGGTCTTTGACCGAAAAAAAGTTTATTCCAGCGCAACATAGACATTTGGCAATACGCTACCTATATGCGCAAGGAGACTATTAATGGGGAAATGCTATGCCTTGGAATGAAGACGACGGAAAGAATAAGCCACCTGGTGATCGCGGGCCATGGGGCAAGACCCCAGGGCAAAGACCTGGCGGTGAAGGCCCTAAGAATCCTTGGGGAAGCGGTGATCGCGGCGGACCTGGCAATTTACCTCCTGAGTTTGAAGACTTGTTTCAAAAGGGCAAAGATGGTTTGAAATCCGTTATGCCTCAAGGTGGAGGCATTGGAACTTGGCTCTTGCCAATTGCCGCATTGGCTGCGGCTTGGGTCTATGCATCAGTTTATCAAGTGCAACCGGATGAAAAAGGCGTGGTTCTGCGGCTTGGTGCCTATTTAAAAATTACTGATCCCGGCTTGCATATTGCATATTGGCCCATTGAGACTGTTGAAACTCCAAAAGTTGGTGCAGTGAACCAATTCAGTATTGGCTCAGCTAATAATGAAGACCAAATGTTGACCAGCGATCGCAACATCATTGGTGTTCCTTACTCGGTGTTTTGGCGCATTAGTGATGCAAAACAG
Organism: Hyphomicrobiales bacterium; assembly: GCA_031416755.1. Lineage (GTDB taxonomy): Bacteria > Pseudomonadota > Alphaproteobacteria > Rhizobiales > Aestuariivirgaceae > Aestuariivirga. Next base: position 8,104 of record JANOUE010000059.1, on the reverse strand, counting down.
TTTCTCTTCAATCTCGCTGATCAGGAACGAACAATTCGGGCGATTTCGCAAAGTGCTTTGCGCGAGGTTGTTGGCCAGCGTCGCGCGCAAGAAATCTTGACGTCAAACAAAGAAGCTATTGCTGCGCAGGTTTTGCAAATCACTCAACAGCTGCTTGATGATTACAAAGCTGGCATTGTTGTTACAGCTCTCAATCTGGGTGAAGTTCATGCTCCAGTTGAAGTTGCAGATGCTTTTGCAGAAGTTGTTCGTGCGGGACAAAATAAAATTCAGCTTATCAATGAAGCGGAACTTTATCGCAACCAACAGGTTCGGCTCGCAGAAGGCAATGCAGCAAAATTTGTTGAAGAAGCCAACGCCTATAAAGCAAAAGTTGTGGCCGAAGCACAAGGCGATGCCGCGCGCTTTAACTCGATTTATGATCAATATAAGCTGGCAAAGGAGGTAACACGTGAGCGCATGTTCCTTGAAACCATGGAACAGGTTTTGGGTCAATCCAACAAAATATTGATTGAGAGTGGAAAAGACGGAAGTGGCGTGGTTCCTTACTTGCCATTGCCAGCCATTCTACCAAAGGACACTAGCAATTCGGGAGCAGCGCAATGAACAACCTTTCCAAGCCAATTTTAGGTGGCGTAGCGCTGGTTGCTTTGATGGTCGCCTCGATGTCATTTTTTACAGTTGATGAACGCGAAAAAGTTTTGGTCACACGATTTGGTGAAATCAGCCGAACTGTTACTGACCCCGGACTTTATTTCAAAATTCCAATTGCTGATGCCATAACTTTAATTGAAGACCGGGTTATTCTTTGGGAAAATAATGATCGTCCGGTACAAGATAAAACGAGCCAAGTTTATATTGTTGACGCGATTACACTGGCGCGGATTGCTGATCCACGGCTGTTTCGTGAAACGTTGAGTGCAGATTTACAGCAAGCGGAAACTCGCGTTGGGGCAAGGCTTGATGCGGCATTGCGCCAGACTTATGGTCGCCGCTCATTTGACGAAGCATTGTCGACTGACCGAGCTGTGATGACCAAGGAAATCAGAGATCAGCTGCGGGCTGATGTTAAGTCTCTCGGTATTGAAATTGTTGACGTTCGCATTCGGCGTACGGATCAAAGTCCTGATGTGCTAAAGGCGACATTTGAGCGGATGCAGTCTGAGCGAAATGCTTTGGCCACGGATTTCCGTTCTGAAGGCCAAGCTACAAAAACCCGCATGAACGCTGAAACCGATCGCACCTATTCCGTTAAAATTGCAGAAGCGCAGCGGCAATCCGAAGTGCTGAAGGGCGAAGGCGATGGTGAGCGAAACAAAATTTATGCTGACGCTTACCAAAAAGACCCAGAGTTTTTTGCGTTCTATCGTTCAATGCAAGCTTACACGAAAAGCTTGGGTAAAGACGGCACTACTATGGTGCTGAATCCCAATTCCGAATTCTTCAAATATTTCGGAACGCGGAAAGATGGTTCGCAGGTGCCTGCAGAAAAATAATGGGTAGCACAATCCTTACGGCCATCGGTCTCGTATGTGTGATCGAGGGCCTCACTTATGCCTTGGTTCCCGGCCAATTGAAAAAAATGATGGTTGGTATGCTGGAGATGTCTAACGAGCAGTTGCGCGTGGCAGGGACTGTTGTTCTTGGATTTGGTGTAGTGTTGGTTTGGGCGGCTCGCAGTTTTATTGAATAGATGTTTGGAGACCGAAAATATGATCAGGCGACTTAATGCTTCTCGGGTTTTGGGCGCGGTGGCGCTTTCAGCAGTGTTGCTTGGTCTGCCTGGCATCGGCCAAAACTTTGTTCGCCAAGCCTACGGGCAAGCGCAAGTTCTGCCCAATATTGCCGACCTTGCGGAAAAGCTTTTGCCAGCCGTTGTTGAAATTTCAGTTGTTTCGAAAGTCACCAGTCCTGGTGGCAATTTGATTCCGCAAATTCCAGATGATTCACCATTTAAAGATTTCTTCGATGAGTTCCTGAAAAAGAAACAACAACAGACTCCAAGCAATCCAGGTGACACGCCAGTTCCTGAAGATCGATCTGTGAACTCAATGGGTTCAGGTTTTATTGTCGATGCAACTGGTTTAATTGTTACAAACAACCATGTGGTTGAGGGTGCAGATTCCATTCAAGTTCATTTGCAAGATGGCACAATTTTGAAAGCCGAACTGGTGGGGCGTGACCCGAAAACTGACCTTGCTGTTATTCGCGTGAAGCCGGAAAAGCCACTGCCAACAGTGGCATTTGGTGATAGTGATAAGCTGCGCATTGGTGAATGGGTGACTGCAATTGGCAATCCATTTGGTTTGGGCGGTTCGGTTTCACTGGGCATCGTTTCGGCGCGTAACCGCGATATCAATGCTGGTCCTTATGATGATTACATTCAAACTGATGCTGCAATAAATAAAGGTAACTCCGGTGGTCCTTTGTTTAATATGAATGGCGAAGTGATTGGTATTAACACAGCGATATTCTCGCCAACTGGTGGTTCGGTCGGGATAGGTTTTTCAGTGCCGTCAAACACCGCTAAAAGCGTTATTGCCCAACTTCAAAAATATGGTGAGACGCGCCGTGGTTGGTTGGGTGTGAAAATTCAAACTGTAACGCCGGACATTGCTGAGAGCATGGGCATGGATAAGGCGCGAGGCGCTTTGGTTGCTGATGTGACCGCTGGCAGCCCCAGTGAAAAAGCCGGCGTTGATGCGGGCGACGTGATCGTTGAATTTAATGGCCGGGCCATTGTAGATTCAAAAGAATTGCCGCGTGTGGTTGGTGAAACTGAAGTTGGCAAAGAAGTGACAATCAAAGTTATTCGGGATGGCAAAGAAAAAGAGATTAAAGTGACACTCGGGCGGCTTGAAGATGGTGAGAAACTTGTCGCCAAAGAAGAAGGTAAGCCCAAGCCTGCGCAAGCACCGTCAACGGTTACTGTTCTCGGCATGACCGTGAGTGAAATGACGCCAGAGCTTCGGACCACGTTCAAGATTGATGAGAAAGTTCAAGGTGCTTTGGTTACGGAAGTTGCCAAAGAGGGTGCTGCAACGGATAAGGGTATTGTAGCTGGGGACGTGATTATGGAAGCAGGTGGAAAGCCTGTTACGACCTCATCAGAAGTTTCTGCTGCAATTGAATCGGCGACCAAAGATGGCAAAACTTCGGTGCTTCTGCTGATTTCCAAAGCTGGCAAAGTTGGGGAAACGCGGTTTATTCCATTGAAGCTCAAAAAATAGGGCTAGCGCATCGGATGGTCAACTAAACTCATTTCCGCTTTCTCATCCCCGCGCAGGCGGGGATCCAACTAAACGTTTGAAACTAAGTTAGATTCCCGCTTTCGCGGGAATGACGGATTTAAGGCAAGTTTGCTCCATTTGAGCGCCCGACGGGCTAGTTCTGTTCGTCATTTTGATAAGTTGATTGCCCGAGTGGGCGCAATCGTGATCCACGCTCGCCAAATACGGCTGGCCGTGGGGCTGGGCGCATCGGGATTGGCATTTGCACTTCTTCTGGGGGTTGCATCATCATTGGCGGTTGTTGCCGCGCCATCAGGCCAGTTTGAATGTTGCTTTCAATTGTGAATTCCTGATTGCCACCAATCAAAATGAGATGTTCAACATCGTCGCGGCGCACGATGACTAAACGCCGGGTTTTGTCGAGCTCGTGATACTCGCTGATGCCGAGGCGTTGACCACGCCGACCGCGCACGCGCTGATTGAACAACTTGTAAATGAGAACGCCAAGTATGAGCGCTGCTAAAATGACAAGCGCCATTACGAGTATGCTGAGATAAGGTGTCAGGTCTGGCATCGCGTGTTCTCCAACTGGTTCAACTCAAACTTACACAATAAAGATAACAGAATCACTTTATGATTAGGAAAGAGTTAAGAGCGCTTTTGCAATCGCCGATTCATTGCAGTTTCGCATATACTGCCAGTTGATTCGGGGACTTAAGAATGACGGCTGCGGGCGATACAGACCAATTGAGACAAGGGAGGAAGAAAACTCCGAGGGCTTATTATTTATTGCCGGTGTTGGTCTTGGCGCTCGGGATCGCAATTGGTGTGGCAACTTGGTATGTGCAAGGAGCTGTGAAGCCATGGATGCTGGCAGCTGGTGCTGCACTTTCTTTCTTGGGTTTAGTCGCCCTTTTGGGTTGGGCGGCAGGTGCAATCAAGTTTGTAGGCGGGGCCACAGAACGGCATTTCTTTGATTCATTGCTTGATGCCTTAAATGACGCTTGCGTGGTGACAGATTCAAAGGGGCGCGCCGTTTATGCTAATGCACCCTATCTAAAATTAGCCTCGCGCGCTGGAGTTTCGCGCCTTGTGGGCTTTGATGTTTTGTATTCTGGGTTCAGTGAATTTGCTGAACCGATTTACCAACTGGCGCAAGCGGCCCAGGACGGTAAGTCTTTGCACCGCGACGTGCGATTGGCGGCAGGGGCTGCTGCTCCTGGGTCTTCGCCTGAGCGGGCGGGCTGGCTGCGTATTTCAGTTTCGCAGCTTGCTTCCAATAATAAAGGTGGGCAGGTATTGTGGCGGCTTTCAGATATTTCTGATGATCGTGCACACCAAGAAAGCGCATTCACCCGTCTTCAATTTATTATCACTTATCTCGATCAAGCGCCGGTTGGGTTTTTCTCGGTACTTCCCAGTGGAAAAGTGGACTATCTCAATGCAACGCTGGCTGGTTGGCTGGGGTTGGATTTAGCGCAAGCTCAGGCTGGTTCTTTGACAGTGCAAGAATTGTTGGGCGAGGGGGCTGCCAAGCAGTTAACCGCGGTTGCTCCGGTGGTTGGCGGCCACCGCATTGATCAGTTTGGTTTTCCGCTTAAAATCTACAATGGGGCGGTGCAGTTATTCGAAGTGGTGTGTCGATCTGACTTTGACGCCAATGGCAATGTGTTACCGTCACGCTCTATGGTCATGCGCCGAGATCCTGCACAAGACCTTTCGGGTGCGCGGGGTTCAGAAAGTGTAACGCAGTTTTTATCAGCTGTGCCAATTGGCATTGCTGAAGTTGATGAGGCTGGCGCATTGATTGCTGCCAATGCTGGGTTCTTGGAGCTCTCGCACAAATTCAAGTTGGGCGGAAAACTGTTTGCTGCTTTGGGTAAGGAAGATGTGGAAAGTGTTGTTGCCGCATTGAAACAGGTGGTGGACAAAGAAGGCTCGGTTGCTGAAGTTGAATGCGTGTTTGCCGGAGAAAATCCACGCTCGGTTCATCTCACGTTCACCAAGCTGACCAGTCTTGGTCTGCGCATTTCTGTGTTTGCTCTGGACCGCACGGAAAGCAAGGCCTTGGAAGTGCAATTGGCGCAGAGCCAGAAAATGCAGGCTGTGGGCGAACTTGCTTCAGGCATTGCGCATGACTTTAACAATGTTCTGACACCGATCATTGGCTTTGCTGATTTGTTGCTCACAAAAATGCGGCCAACCGATGCTGCCTTTGCCGATGTGATGAACATTAAGCAAAATGCAAATCGTGCGGCCAATCTTGTTCGTCAGCTGCTGGCCTTCTCGCGCAAGCAGACTTTGCAGCCGAAAGTGCATGATCTTTCTGAGGCGATGTCGGATCTTGATAATTTGCTCAGCCGGGTTTTAGGCGACAAGACTGAGCTTACTATTACACATGGGCGTGACCTTGGTTTGGTGCTGGTTGATATTCATCAGTTTGAACAGGTGGTGATTAATCTTGCGGTGAATGCGCGCGATGCGATGCCCAAAGGAGGCAAGCTTTCGGTGCGAACGTATAATTTGCCGCGCGATAAGTCCCAAGAAACCGGCTATGTATTGCCTGCCGCTGATTATGTGGTGTGCGAAGTCGAAGACACTGGCACAGGTATTCCAAAAGAAATTCTGGATAAGATTTGGGCCCCATTTTTTACGACCAAGGAAGTGGGCAAGGGCACTGGCCTTGGCCTCTCCATGGTTTACGGAATCGTGAAGCAAACAGGTGGCTTCATTTATTGCGATAGCGTGATGGGCAAGGGCACGACTTTTAAAATTTATCTGCCGCGCCATGTGCTGGTTGTGTCAGACCGAGTCGAAACTATTGCTCCGGTTGCCGAACCGCCGAAGCGCGAAGATTTTTCAGGGCGTGGCCGCATTCTTATTGTTGAAGACGAAGATTCAGTGCGGGCCTTTGCGGTGCGTGCCCTCACATCGCGCGGGTTCACAGTGATGGAAGCCGACAGTGGCGAAGTGGCGCTTGAAGTTATTGAAGCTGATAGTGATGGTTTTGAACTCATCCTTTCTGACGTTGTGATGCCGGAAATGGATGGCCCAACAATGTTGAAAGAACTGCGCAAACGCGGCATACATACAAAAGTAATTTTCATGTCTGGATATGCAGAGGAAGCCTTTGAACGCAACTTGGAGGGGCCAGCAGATTTTGCATTCCTGCAAAAGCCGTTTTCTCTCAAACAGCTTGCCGAAAAAGTTAAAGAGGTAATGGGGTGAGTTCGCATCCAACTTTGTCAAAATTGGCGGCAGCACTTGCTGACGGTCGGATGAGTTCTAGACAATTGGTTGAAGAGAGTTTGGCACGCATTGCCGATCCGGCAGGTGAAGGTTCGCGGGCATTCATAAAGATAGATGTTGCGGGGGCTCGCGCGGAAGCGGATATTCAAGATGGATTGCGCAAAGCTGGCAGGGCGGCATCACGCTATGCGGGCATTCCATTTTCAGTGAAAGACTTATTTGACCTTGCTGGGCAGGTGACCACGGCCGGGTCTAAAGTTTTGGCTGATGCACCGCCTGCAACGGCTGATGCGCCGGCGATTGCGGCTTTGAAGGCTGCAGGTTTTGTGGTTTTGGGCCGGACCAACATGACCGAGTTTGCTTACTCTGGCGTTGGCCTCAATCCACATTACGGTACGCCGCGCATTGCATTTGACCGCGCCAATGGCCGCATTCCTGGCGGGTCAACGTCTGGCGGCGCAGTTAGCGTGGCTGATGGAATGTGCGCCCTGACAATCGGGAGCGATACTGGCGGATCATGCCGGATTCCAGCGGCCTATAATGGCATTGTGGGATTCAAACCCAGTGCCGGACGGATCAGTTTGACTGGCGCTTTTCCGCTCTCTAAAAGTTTTGACTCGATTGGACCTTTGGCCAATTCGGTTGCGTGTTGTGCAACAGCTGATGCGATTATGGCAGGGGATTGGGACGGGGCAATTTCTGCGGGTCCAAATCGGGCAATGCGGCTCGGAGTTCTTAAGACTTATGTTTTGGATGGGCTTCACCCGCAGGTCGCTGATGATTATGCGCGGGCACTTTCCAAGCTTCGGGTTTCAGGTGCGGTTTTGGAAGATGTTCATTTTGACGTGTTGTCGGAATTGCCAAACTTGTTGAAGCGTGGCGGTATAGTGGGGGCCGAAGCCAAGATGGTGCACCGCGAGCGTTTGATGACGCGGGCGAAAGATTATGATCCGCGGGTGTCTGGCCGGATTTTGGCTGCTGCCGAATCAGATGAGAGTGAATATCGTGAAATCTTGGCGCGGCGGGCGGAATTTATACAGCGCTTTGATTCGATTGCCAGCGGTTTTGATGCCATTTTGCTGCCGACGGTGGCCAATATCGCGCCACTTATTACCGATTTGGCGCGTGATGAAGACTATTTCAGGTTGAATGGGATTAGCCTCAGAAACACATATGTTGGAAACTTCGTTAACGCTTGTGCGATTTCTGTGCCCATGCACAGGGCCGGACATGCACCTACGGGGTTGATGTTAATGGCCCCTCATGGGCACGATCAAAGCCTGTTTTCAGTAGCAAATTCAGTCACTTTCTAATTTTAGCAAGTTTGAAACTGGGCGGGGTTTGGCTTGAATTAAAATACAACTTAAAGATTAGTTTATAAATAAACACAACTTATGTTAGTGTTTTGTTAACGATTCCCTTGTAGATTGAATCGTAAAATAAATACATCTTTAAGGCGAGTTTAAGCATGACGATTGGACGGCTGACACATCAACTCCTGTGCACAACTAACATTGGGTCACTCCCAGCTCTGCAAGCACCTGATGTTGGCCGATCAGTGCAGCAACCCAAGCGCAAAAAATCAAATAAATACATGAGCCTCGAGCCGCGTATGATGTTCGACG
>JANOUE010000058.1:0-17699 GCA_031416755.1 Hyphomicrobiales bacterium | reverse complement strand
GGCAGAGAGATTTTCTTCTGAAGGAATTGCCTAATATTTTCAGCCTCAGCTCCAAAATGAGCTTCGCGATGATGATTTGGGCACAGAGCAGCAACATTATTGATAGAGTCTTCTCCACCCCTGCTCAAAGGAACAACGTGGTGGGTTTCAAGGTATGCTTGACCAATGGAATTCTTAAAGGCAATACAGTCTGCAAACTCGCATCGACCGTTGGAGCGTTTTAATGCGGCATCTCTAATTCTACGGTCTCTAATAAACAATTCAACTGTGACACTGATTTTGGGCTTTCGGCTCAAATGGTTGTGCGGAAGAGTGTATTGGTCGAGAAGCTGGCGAGGACCTCTTGTTACAACAAATTCACCAGAATCCACATTGTAGCTCTCGATGTGCCAAGGTGTTTGATCTAGCATTCGATCAGATACAAACGCAGCTTTGCTCCCACTTGCAATGGAGCTTTTATTTCCAGCAATAATGATGGCATGAATTGGTAACCCTCTGAAGTAAGCATTTTTAACCACTTCATCGAAAAACCGAGCACGTGCCTTTCTTGGGTTCTTTTCTAAATCAGTAGCAAATCGCATGTTAAGAATACTTGATAGTGCATTGCCGTTGATACGAATTTCGTCAAACCAAAGATTCAATACTGCAAATTCGTCGGTTTTCTCAAATGCCCAAGCGTAGCAGTATTTTGGGTTACTAGCTGGGCTAAACCCCGGCTTTCTGCCGACTGACCATTCATTCACGTCTATTCCATCCTGCTGAAGCAATTGGTATACCGTTGGCTTTCCTGATGGACGTAAGCTTTCCAACTGAGACAATGGTGTGTTCATCGATTTTCATTTAATCCATATTTCTATAGGCAACAATTCCAAGTCAACCACGAGACGGTATTTAATACATTACTGCCAGTCCAAAACCACTTTGCCGCAACTGCCTTGCTCCATCAAATTAAAGCCGGTTGCATAATCGGCGGCTTTCATGCGGTGGGTGATCACTTTGCGCACATCCAAACCAGATTGCAGCATGGCAATCATTTTATACCAGGTTTCAAACATCTCGCGGCCATAGATGCCTTTGATAGTGAGTGCTTTGAAAATGATGGTGTTCCAATCCACCGACATTTTATTCGATGGAATGCCGAGCATTGCAATCTTGCCACCCATAATGAGGTGCTTGGTCATCTGATCAAAAGCAGCCGGTGCGCCCGACATTTCCAATCCAATGTCAAAGCCTTCACGCATGCCAATGCGCTGCATTACAGATTTTAGATCTTCATTGGCAACATTTACGGTGACGGCATCAGCGACTTGATTGCACAGTTCCAAGCGATAAGCATTCACGTCCGTCACCACCACGTGGCGCGCGCCCACATGACGGCAGACGGCGGCAGCCATAATGCCAATGGGGCCTGCACCCGTGATTAAAACATCTTCGCCCACCAGATCATAGCTGAGCGCGGTGTGCACGGCATTGCCAAGTGGATCGAGAATGGCCCCAATTTCATCATCCACTTCGGGCGGTAAGTGTATGGCGTTGAAGGCAGGGATTTTGAGATATTCAGCAAAGGCTCCTGGCACATTTACACCCACACCTTTGGTTTCTGGGTCAAGATGAAAATGGCCGGCTCTGGCCATGCGGCTTTTCATACCGATCAAGTGGCCTTCACCGGAAACTCTGTCTCCCACTTTTACAGTGCGCACATGGCTGCCCACCTCCACCACGGTGCCGGCAAATTCATGGCCCACCACCATGGGCACCGGGATGGTTTTTTGCGCCCATTCATCCCATTTCCAAATGTGCAGGTCAGTGCCGCAAATTCCGGTCTTGGCCACTTTGATCAGAATATCGTCAATGCCGATTTGCGGGGTTGGTTCATCGCGCAAGGTAAGACCTTCGGCGGCGTAGGCTTTGACTAAAGCGCGCATCAAATCACTCCCAATTCTTGGCCAGCTTCCTTGAAAGCGGAGATGGCGGTTTTTATATGTTCGGGTGTATGGGCGGCCGACATTTGTGTGCGGATGCGGGCCCCGCCCTTTGGGACGACTGGGAAGAAAAAGCCAGTTACATAAATGCCCTTCTCATAAAGTTTAGCTGCTAGCTTTTGTGCGAGCTCGGCATCGCCCAACATCACCGGAATAATGGGGTGTTCGCCTGCCAGCAGTTTGAAACCAGCAGCACTCAGCCCCACGCGAAAAGCTTTCGCGTTGGCAGCGAGTGTGGTTCGCAAATCATCGCCAGCTTCTGCAAGGTCAATGGCTTTGGTCGAAGCGGCCACGATGGCGGGAGGCAGGGCGTTGGAGAAGAGATAGGGCCTCCCACGTTGGCGCAGCAAATCGACAATTGGCTTGGCCGCAGCCACATAACCACCTGCTGAACCGCCCAGTGCCTTGCCCAATGTTCCGGTGAGAATATCCACTTTCACATTGGCGCGCGCTGGAGTGCCGCGCCCTTTGGGGCCGGTGAAGCCTGTGGCATGGCAATCATCGACCATGATCAATGCATCATATTTATCTGCCAGCTTTCTAATGTCGGCGAGATTGGCGTAAGTGCCATCCATGGAAAACACACCATCAGTAACGATCACAATGCGCCGCGCGTTTTCAGCTTTGGCTGCTTTAAGTTGGGTTTCTAAATCATTCAAATCGCTATTGGCGAAACGATAGCGTTTGGCTTTGGACAGTCGAATGCCATCGATGATTGAAGCGTGATTAAGACTATCAGAGATGATAGCGTCCTGCTCGCCAAATAGCGGCTCAAACACCGCAGCATTGGCATCAAAGCAGGCAGCAAATAAAATTGAGTCTTCCATTTGCACATAATCAGCAATGCGCATTTCAAGCTGGCGGTGCAAATCTGTAGTGCCGCAAATAAAGCGCACTGAAGCCATGCCGAGACCATGGGTATCGAGTGCTCGTTTTGCAGCAGCGATCAAGGCTTGATGATTGGCAAGGCCCAGATAATTATTGGCGCAGAAGTTCAAAACTCGGCGCGGGCCGGAAACGCCGATGCTAGGGCCTTGTGCTGATTCAATTATCCGTTCAACTTTCCACAGCGAAGCGCTGCGAATAGCCTCGAGTTCTTCACCCAAAGATTCATAAAATGTTGACACTAACGCACCTCTATTGTTCGCTATTTCTCTCATAGCAGGCTTTCGCAATCCGTGAAATTCCCTCACGCCACGGGTGTGAATTCATCTTCGTCGTGTTCATTCATCAGTGTACGGATGGTCTCAAATGCTTGGCGCGAGCGCCAGCCTGATTTTGGGTTGCCAAAGCATACGCGAATATGTTGGCAGGTGGCGTTTTGGTCCAACATAAATATTGATCCCGGCGATACTTTAATGCGTTTTGCCAGAAGCGTTGATGCAAAGCGCGCTGGGCTCCAATGTTCAGGCAGCTCCAGCCACGCATAAGGTGCGCCTGGTTCACAGCGGAACTTTGTGGTTTTGAAAACTTCAGTGAATGTGGCGCGCCGGGCAGCCAATTCATCGCGGGTTCGGTTAAGAATAGTCGTAGCTAGATCCGTTTCAATCCAATAGCGCGCAATTTCACCAGTAATGCCCACGGTGCGGGCGGCCATGGTTCTTATGTGGGCGCGCATAGTTCGGTCTTGACCATGGGGGGCCACTACAAAACCGATACGAAGTCCGGGGGCCAAAGTTTTCGAGAGACTGGTGATGTGATAAGTGCGCTCTGACGCAAGTGTGTATAATGTTGGCGGCAGCACGCGCGCATCCAACAGCCGGAAAATATCATCCTCAATTATAGTGACATTATATTTGCGCGCGATTGCAACAATGGCCTCGCGGCGCATATGGCTCATGGTGCTGGTGGTTGGATTTTGCAGCGTTGGCACGAGGTAAAGAATGCGGGACGTGCCAGCTTTGCTTGCGTGTTCAAATGCTTCCGGCAGCAGACCTTCTTCATCCATGGCCAAGGCCAAGGGCACCACATGCGCATTTTTGAATGTGGCGCGTAGCAAAGCATAGTTCACATTCTCAGCCATGATTACATCGCCTGGGTCAGTCAGGGCTTCGAGCACGGTGATCAAACCTAAATGCGCACCGGCTGTGATAAAAATTTCGCGTTCGTTTGCATCTATGCCGCTCAACTTCAACCAGTGCTTGGCCATGGTTTTATGCAAGGCAAAACCATCGGGTGGGGCATAATCAAGCAAGTCTAATTTACGCGCATCGCGCATCACGGAATGCAGGGCCGCGTCAAACTCCTGCGCTGTTACCACGGGTGGCGGAATGGCGTGGGTGAGGTCAATCAGGTCCTCGGCCTCTTGGCCCTGAGATGGAATGGCCGAGACCACATTGCCTTGCTTGATGAAACTGCCGCGCCCCACTTGGCCGAACAAAAGCCCGCGCTGTTCAGCTTCCTTATAGGCTCTGGTTACGGTGCCGAGGGTGACACCCAACTTCCAAGCAAGATCACGTTGGGGGGGCAGACGATCGCCCTTGGCTAAAGTGCCGCCTTCCACATCTTGGGTAATGGCATCTGCAATGGCCAAGTATAATGGCTTTGAGCGGTCGAGGGTGGGGGTCCAAATTGTCATGGGTACAATGTTTCGATTGTTTGTTATCCAAACTTTATTGTATCTACATATTTGGCGATTATGCAAGTTAAATCTGCAATCTACATGAATACAATAGATACAATTGAAGAGCTAAGGAGACTATTATGCGCGATTATGACATCACTGTAGCCCATTCCCGTCAGGCTTATGGCCAAGTGACTTGGCTTGTGCGCTTGGTGCAAAATTGGCGTCTGCGCAGGACTTTAAAGCGCCTGCAGCATTTGAGCGACCATCAATTGCATGATATTGGATTGTTGCGGGACGAGTTATACCGGCTCATTGCCCTGCCTCTAACTCATGATCATGTTGCCGAGACCAAGCGAGATCTGACCTTCAGAACAGCCAGCGCGGAACCTTGGCCGCATAGTCCAAATAAGTCTGACCAAAGAGCTTGAAGAGATCTCGCTCTTCGCTGCGCAGAACCGTTAAAGTCATCACAACCATATAAACAGTTGTTGCGATGATGGCCGCAAGCAGCGACAGCAATGCCAAGGACATCAGTGGCAGAAGGAAAGCTGCAAAAATAGGGTTGCGCGAATATTGGAAAATGCCTTCGGTCACCAAGTGTTTGGGCTTGCCGAATGTGTTGGCCGAAGGTGCAAACCCCATGCGGCCTTGGATGACGACAACCGAAACCAGAAAAGCCACAAAACAAGCCACAACTATCGCAACAGATGGTGCCGGAGCGACCATGAGTCTTTGCTCGCCCACCAACAATAAGCCGATCAGGTAGGTGAAGCCAGCGACATAAGCTGAGAGTTCAATGCGGGCCCAGCGGCCTTTAAGTTCGAACAGCGGTGCGCGCTCGCCGAGCGCACTCACATTTCCTAGACCATCTGACATAGATTCTCTCCAAGTTCGTTCCATTGTGCCGTGGAGTTATGGAGAAAATATTAATTACAGGCATCTTGACTCGAATGCTTTTTAAGCGACATCTCATGCGCGAAACATTGGAGGGCATAATGGCAGACTGGGATAAGCGGTTTAATCTGGCGGGCAAGAAAGCTTTGGTGACAGGTGCCACTAAAGGCATTGGTTTTGAGACTTGCAAAGTTTTGGCGGATGCTGGAGCAGATATTGTGGCTGTCGGCCGAGATGCCAAAGGTCTCGCGGATGTTTCTGCAGCTGTAAAGGCCTTGGGGCGGCGCTGCCTTGCACTTGAAGCAGATTTGGCTTCGGTTGCTGCCACGAAAGCGGTTGCCGCACAGGCTCTGGCAGAATTTGGCACTATCGATATTCTGGTGAATAATGCCGGCGTTGCTGTGGTTAAATCTATCATCGACACGGCAATTGAAGATTGGGAGTGGGTGAATGCCGTAAATTTGCGGGCACCGTTCTTGCTGGCGCAGGCTTTGGCCCCCGCTATGATTAAGCAGGGTATGGGCAAGATTATCAACATCTCATCGCAATCAGGTGTGGTGGCTTTGCAAGATCACGGGGCTTACGGGGCATCCAAGGGCGGGCTTAATATGCTCACCAAAGTTATGACCATTGAGTGGGCCAAACATAACATTCAAGCCAACACGGTTTGCCCCACCGTGATTTTAACACCGATGGGTGAAATGGTGTGGGGAGACCCGGCAAAAGGTGATCCAATGAAGGCGAAAATTCCGGCAGGCAGGTTTGGCAAGACGGTTGAAGTTGCTGACTTGATATTGTTTCTTGCATCTTCTGCGTCAGATTTGATCAATGGTCAGGACATATTGATTGATGGTGGATTTACGGCGCAGTGAGTTAGCCGCCCGGCACACGCGGCATCAAATAGATTTCAGCGTCCTTTGGTAAAACCGTGTCCCATTGGTCACGGTAAATTTGACCGTTGATGGAAACGGCAACGCCGCGCTTGATGTGGGGTGCCATGGCCGGGTATTTTTCCGTCAGTACACGGAATAATTCGCGGATGGTTTCGGCCTGCACTGAAATTGAAAGAGCGCCGCCAGCCATTGGCCGCAGCGCTCCCCAGAGGTGAATTTCAATGGTCATTTAGAAAGGGTCCTTCGAGGCCACTTTGCGGTTCCTCAGGATGAGGGATATAAAACTCCCCTCATGCTGAGGTGCAGTGCGCAGCGGTGCCGCAAAGCATCTCAACCGCGAACTGCCTTCAGAGATTTCAAAATGCGTGGTGGTGACATCGGAATATGAGTTTGACGCACTCCGATAGCGTTGGTCACTGCAATTGAGATTGCAGCCAGTGGCGGCACAATTGGGGTTTCACCAACACCGCGCACACCATAGGGATGGTTCGGATTTGGAATCTCCAAAATCTGCGTGTCGATGAAAGGCAAATCCGAACACACTGGAATGCGGTAATCCAAGAAGCCTGCATTTTGTAAGCGGCCATTTTTGCCGTAGACATATTCTTCATTGAGTGCCCAACCAATGCCTTGTGCGGCACCACCTTGATATTGGCCTTCAACATAAGATGGGTGCAGGGCTTTGCCAGCATCTTGAATTACAGTGTAGCGCACCACCTTGGTTTGGCCGGTTTCTGGGTCCACATGAATATCAGCAATATGGGTGCCGAAGGATACGCCAGCATTATCAGCAACAATCTCAGCATGGCCGGCAATCGGCCCGCCAGTGGACCCTGCAGCACCTGCCAAATCCTTAATGCTCAAGGGCGCAAGATTGCCATGGCTTGCACCTTTGGCAACTGCATGACCGTCTTCCCAGATCACATCATCTACAGCTATGTCCCAGGTTTTGGCGGCTTTCTGGCGCATCACAGTGATGGCGTTTCGTGCCGCAAAAATTGCGGCCATCGAAGATGAGAAGGTGCCCCGGCTGCCGTCGGTCATATCATTATGACCAAGCGAAGAGGTGTCAGCTACAATCACGCGCACAGCTTCGTATGGCACGCCCAATTCTTCGGCTACGGCCAAAGCGAGTGAGGCTCTGGAGCCGCCTACGTCCATGGTGCCCACGGCAACTGTGGTTGTGCCGTCTGGAGTTACGTTGAGATCAACGCAAGTTTGGCCGCCGAAGTTAAACCAGAATCCGCACGCCACGCCACGGCCAGTGTTTGGTGCAAGAGGAGCTTTCATGTGCGGGTGGATTTTTGCAGCCTGCAAAGTTGGTCCAATGCCGATGGGGCCGTATACCGGTCCATAAGAGGACTTAGTGCCTTGTTTTGCAGCGTTTTTAATGCGGAGATCCAATGGATCCATGCCGATGGCTTTGGCGATTTCATCCATGCCATTTTCGATCGCAAAGGCTGCGATGGGTGCGGAAGGTGCGCGGTAAGCCGCAGTTTTAGGACGATTTGAAACTGCGTCTTTGCTCACTGACTTTACATTTTTGAAATCATAGCAGGCCCAAGCCGTCATAGCGCCAAACTCCGCCCAGTTCGCTGGGAAGCAGCCTGAGGTGTAACGCAGTTCTGCGAAAGCCGCTGTTATGGTACCATCTTTTTTAGCGCCGATTTTCACATCAATTGAAGCAGCTGAAGTTGGACCAGTGGCGCGGAACACTTCTTCACGGCTCATGGTCAATTTGACCGGGCGGTTGGCTTTGCGTGATAATGCCAATGCCAAAGGTTCAGCCCAAAGATGGGTCTTGCCGCCAAAGCCGCCACCGATTTCAGAGGCGGTTACCCGCAGTTTATTGGCATCGAGGCCAAGCAGGGCTGCGCACTGGTTGCGGTAAATAAAATGCCCTTGCGTGCAGACCCACATTTCCGCAGACCCATCTGGTGCCACAGATGCCAAGCAAGAATGCGGTTCAATATAGCCTTGGTGCGTTTGTTCGGTTTTGTAAGAACGCTCAATCACAACATCGGCTTCTTTGAAGCCAGCTTCAACATCACCATGACCATATTCGGTCCATTTATTATAGTTTGAGGCCTGTTCGGATTTTGGCGGACCTTCGGTGAAAATATGCTCATGAAGCAAAGGTGAGCCAGCTTTCAAAGCGTCATCAACTTCGGTCACGTGCGGCAAAATTTGATAATCCACTTTGATCAACTTCAAAGCATCACGCGCAGTTTTTGCGTCCACGGCGGCAACTGCGGCAACGGCATGGCCATCATAGTAAACTTTTTTGCGCGCCATGCAGTTTTCTAACAGGTCCATCATGCCACGATCACCATTGGTGTGATCAGTGAGATCAGCCGATGTGATGATAGCTTTTACACCGGGCAGCTTTTCCGCTTTTGATGTGTCGATTTTTTTGATGATGGCATGCGGGTGGGGTGAACGCAGAACGAGGGCTATTAACATGCCAGGTGCTGTTGCATCAGCGCCAAAACGCGCACGTCCTGTTACTTTATCAATGCCATCTGGGCGGGCTGGTCTGGTGCCTATAACTTTGAATTTTTTCTGAACGAGATCTGTATCCATGCTCATGATTAAGCCCTCATGTCTTTGGCGGCTGCTTGCACAGCACGCACGATTTTATCATAGCCTGTGCAGCGGCATAGGTTGCCAGCAAGGCCAAAGCGAATTTCTACTTCGGTTGGATCAGGGTTTTTGCGCAACAATGCTTGGGCTGCCATCAAGAAACCTGGGGTGCAGATGCCGCATTGCAGTGCTGCACCATCAATGAAGTGTTGCTGCAGCGGGTGCAGCTTATTGCCATCGGCCATGCCTTCAATGGTTTCAAGTTTCTTGCCATTCATTTCTGCACCGAGCACAAGGCAGGAGCACACAAGGCGACCATCGAGGATTACTGAGCATGCGCCACAGTCACCGGTGCCGCAACCTTCTTTGGCACCGGTCAAGCCGATGCGGTTGCGCAGAACATCAAGCAATGTTTCATCATTGGCGCAGACAAATTCAACGGCATCGCCATTGATCGTGGTTTTAACGTGAGAACTCATTGTTTGCCTCCGGCGCGGGTGTAAGCGGTTTCAGCCGCACGGCGGGCGAGAACGCCTGCCACTTCAGTTCTAAATTCAATTGTGCCGCGCTTGTCGTCAATTGGTTTGCAAGCGGCAGAACATGCAGCAGCAAGCTTAGCTTTAGCATCAGCATCCAGCTTGGTGCCAATGATGGCTTTGGCGGCTTCTTTGACCAGCAACACTGTGGTGGCTACAGCACCCAGAGCGACGCGGGCTTTGGTAATCACACCTTTGCTATCAATGGTAAGGTTCACGCCCACGCTTACAACTGCGATATCCATTTCAGTGCGTGGGATGAAGCGCAAATAAGCGTCTCCAGATTTTGGCAGCTTCTTTGGAAGTTCGATTGACGTGATGATCTCACCCTTTTTCAAGTTGGTGCGGCCCACTCCAGCTGGCACATCTTCCACGGCGAGTTTGCGTGTTCCCTTAGGTCCGGCGATCACAACTTTTGCTCCAGCGGCAACAAGTGCTGGAACAGCATCAGCGGCAGGCGAAGCATTGCAGAGATTGCCAGACATGGTGCAGCGGCCTTGCACTTGTTTCGAGCCAATTAAGTTTGCGGCCTCTACAACGCCCGGCCAAGCTTTAACGAGGGCAGCATTTTCGGTGAGAGCTGCGCAAGGCACTGCTGCCCCAACTGAAAACCCACTGGCAGACTTCCTAATATCGGCCATGCCTTTGATGCGCTTGATATCGACTACCAGATCAGGCTCCAACATTCCGGCTTTCATTTTAACGAGGAGATCGGTTCCTCCGGCCAGAATAAAGGCAGTGCCTTTTTCTTTGGCCATTAATGTCACAGCTTCTTTGGCTGTTGACGGTGTTTCATAGCGCATCGTTTCACCTATTCTATTTAAAATACTAGATTGGCCTATAGCAGAGGTCGCGGTCAACTGTCAGCTGGTTTGTGGCTCATGCACGACTAAATTACCGTTCGGTTACAATGTTGACGGTGACGCCGGCATCAGCCAGAGCAGCAGAAAGTGCGGCATCAGGGCAAGCATCAGTAATCAAGCGATTGATGTCTGTGAATTCACAAACTTTAACCAGTGCGGTTTTTCCGAATTTTGAAGAATCTGACAGGATCACGCGGTGATCAGCCCGGCTCAATACCATGCGAGCGAGATCCGATTCTGAAAGTTCAGCATCCATCGGGCCATCGGTCGCAGATAATGCGCCAATTGAAATAAATGCATGCTTCACGCGGAACTTTGCAAAGAATGCAACCGCAGGGGAGCCGAAGGCTGCACCATTATCGCCCTTCAACTCGCCGCCCGCCATAAAAACTGTATTGCCGTTTACGGTGGCCAGCGTGCGCGCGATATCCGACGAGTTGGTGACAATGGTGAGGTTGCGTTTGGCGCGAAGTTCTTGCGCGAAGATTGAAGTGGTGGTGCCAGTGTCAATCATAATCGAGTCACCATCTTCCACAAATTGTATCGCACGTTTGGCAATGGCGCGTTTGGCGTCTGAGTGCTCGCGCAAACGGCGCTCGAAAGGTGCCTCGCCGGCCAAATGAGGAAGTGCCAATGCGCCGTGGAGTTTTAGAACTTGGCCTTTCTGTTCCAGTGTTTTGGCATCACGCCTGATGGTTTCTCCGGAAACACCAAGGCTTGCCGCAAGCTCTGCCACCGTCGCTGTGCCAAGCTGCTGGATATGATCCACAATTGTGAGCATGCGTTTCGACGTTTTGTGGCTTTTCATGCTGGTATTCCCAAAAATCAACGTTTATAAATGTTGTATACCACATTATCTCACATAATGTAATCACAAATCAACACAATACCATAAAATCAATTGACAAAAGGCGTTTTTCAGGCAAGTCTGTTCTTGTCCAGACCAGCACTGGTTAAGACAATCTGAGAGTTGCCACCCCCAGCCCTGCTTGGGGATCTCTCCAGAAGGCGCAATCGCCCCCGGTACGCTTTTTGGATGGTCGTCGTTTTGCACGGCGGTGGCAACTATTCGGATCTCGGGCAGGTTTGGAGTAACAATGGCGTCGGTCGAGACACGAGTGCGGGGACTTTCTCTTTGGCAAGGGCACTTGGAAATTGAACCGTTGAAAGGTGGCGTGAGCAATGCTAGCTTTACGGTTTGCGATGCCTTGGGGAAATACGTAGCCCGCGTGGGAGAAGATTATCCCTTTCATCAGGTCTCTCGTGAGCGCGAGGCCATTGCCTCTAAAGCTGCATTTGAAGCTGGGCTCTCACCTGAAGTTCTCCACATTGAACCGGGCTTGATGGTGCTGCGTTATATCGAAGCCCGCACTTACGTGGAAGCCGATGTTAGGGCCAATGCTCATCGATGCGTTGATATTGTTGCGCGCTGTCACCGCGACATGGGTTCACGGGTACGCGGACAAGGTGCGATTTTTTGGGTGTTCCAGATTCTTCGTGACTATGCGACCACTTTGAAATCCGCTCATCATGGCCACGCGGCTGAAATTCCGCGCTGGATGAAAATTGTTGATCATCTTGAAGCAGCGCAAGTGCCGTTGCCAATCATATTTGGTCATCATGATTTGCTGCCGACCAATTTTATGGATGATGGGATGCGGCTTTGGTTGATCGATTGGGAATATGGCGCGTTCGGCACTGCTATGTTTGATTTGGCCAATCTTGCGGCAGCCAATTCATTTGATGTAAAACTCGAAGCACAAATGCTTCATCAGTATTTTGGCCGAGTGCCAGATCAAGCCACCACACGGGCATTCTTTGCAATGAAAGTGGCGGCTGCTTTGCGCGAAGCCATGTGGGGGATGGTTTCCGAACTCCATTTGAATGCACCGGGTGTGGACTATGTGGCTTATGCCGCAGAATATATTGGCCGCTTTGACCGCATTCTCAAAGATTATGAAAGAAGGTTTGGAACATTATGACTGTTATGGTGCCTTCGCATGCAGATGTTGTGGTTATTGGCGGCGGCATTATTGGCTGTTCAACTGCTTATCATTTGGCGCGAGACCATAAGGCCAGCGTGGTGGTGTTAGAGCAAAACAAAATTACCTCGGGTTCCACATGGCACGCGGCGGGGTTGGTTGGGCAGTTGCGCTCATCAGCATCGATTACCCAAGTTTTGAAATATTCCGTTGAGCTCTATAAAAATCTTGAAACAGAAACCGGATTGCAAACCGGTTGGAAAATGACTGGCTGTTTGCGCCTTGCCACCAATGAAGATCGATGGACGGAATATAAGCGCCTGGCCACAACGGCGCAAAGCTTTGGCATGGAGATGCATTTGTTGTCGCCTTCCGAAGTCAAAAAAATGTGGCCTCTGCTGGACACCTCTGATTTGGTCGGCGCATCATTTTTACCAACGGACGGTCAGGCTTCGCCATCTGACATCACGCAGTCGCTTGCTAAGGGTGCCCGTCTGCATGGGGCTAAGTTTATTGAAGGTACGCGCGTTACCGGATTTGAAATTGAGAAAGGTCGCGTCACTGCGGTCAACACCACTCACGGCACGATCACATGTGACCGCGTTGTGAATTGTGGTGGCATGTGGGCGCGCCAGATTGGAGCGCTCGCTGGTGTTAATGTGCCGCTGCAAGCGGTGAAACACCAATATGTGATCACCGAGAAAATTGCAGGACTTTCGCCAGATGCGGCCACCATCCGGGATCCCGATCGGCGTACGTATTTCAAGGAAGAGGTGGGTGGTTTGGTGTTTGGCGGCTATGAACCCAATCCAATTTCATGGACGCAGGAGGCAGTGCCAGACACATTTGAATTCCAATTGTTTGAAGATGATTGGGATCATTTTGAGCAGCACATGGGCCAAGCTTTGGCGCGCATTCCAGCACTTGAAAAAGTCGGTATTAAGAAAATGATCAATGGGCCAGAGAGCTTTACGCCAGACAACAATTTTATTTTGGGTGCCGCACCGGAGCTTAAGAACTTTTATGTGGGTGCTGGCTTCAATGCATTTGGCATTGCAGCTGGTGGTGGTGCAGGTTGGGTGCTGGCTGATTGGGTGATGAAGGGCGAAGCGCCAACGGACTTATGGTCGGTTGATATTCGTCGCTTTTCGAATCTGCATAAAGACCGGACTTGGGTGAATGAGCGCACATTAGAGGCCTATGGCAAGCATTACACGGTGGGCTTCCCACATGAGGAATATCAAAGTGGGCGGCCGCGCATTGTTTCTCCACTCTTTGAAAAACTAAAAAAGCATGGCGCCTGTTTTGGCTCGAAGTTAGGATGGGAGCGGCCCAATTGGTTTGCGCCTGCAGGTGTTGTTCCTCGCGATTTATATACCATGGGGCGGCAAAATTGGTTCCAACATGTGGGCAGCGAACATCGCGCCGTTCGCGAAGTGGCTGGACTTTTTGACCAATCATCTTTTGCAAAATTTGAAATGCGGGGCCGCGATGCTGACGTGGCGCTCAATTACATCTGCGCCAATAATGTTGCCAAGCCTCCCGGCACTTTAACTTACACGCAACTGCTCAACACGCGTGGTGGCATTGAATGTGATCTCACGGTGGCCAGGCTTGCCGAAGATCAATTTTATATTGTGACCGGCACCGGATTCAGAACCCATGACTTCCATTGGATTGCGGACCACATTCCGGCTGGGCTGGATGTGCGGCTGCTTGATGTGACCGAAAGTTATGGCACCTTGGTGTTGATGGGGCCGAAATCACGCGAGATCGTGCAAAAAATAACCTATGGCGACTTTTCAGCGGATGTTTTTCAGTTTGGCCATGTGAAAACGATTTCTATAAAAGGCCACCCGGTGCGGGCTCTGCGGGTGACTTATGTGGGGGAACTGGGCTGGGAATTGCACATGCCGATCAATGCGATTGGCGATGTATTTGATGCTGTGATGGCTGTTGGTTCTCCAATTGGTTTGCGGCCTGTGGGGTATCGTGCCCTGGAGTCATTGCGTCTTGAAAAAGGTTACCGCGCGTGGGGATCAGACATCACGCCCAATGATACGCCGTTTGAAGCGGGCCTTGGCTGGGCTGTGAAGCTGAAGGGCAATCAAGACTTTATTGGCCGTGCAGCACTCGAAGCCAAGCAGGGAAAGCCGCTTGCAAAACTGTTAGTGGGTTTCACGACGCTGCGTGAAGACATTGTTTTGGTGGGACGCGAGACGATTTTGCGCGATGGAAAATTTGCGGGCTATCTCACCAGTGGTGGTTATGGCTATAGTTTGCAAAAACCAATCGGCATGGGTTATGTGCGCAATGCCGCTGGTGTGACGGAAGAATATGTGATGGCTGGTTCTTATGAACTGGTGGTGGCGCAGGAACGGGTGAAAGCTGTTGTGCATCTGAAACCGGTTTATGATCCGCAGAATGTGAAGGTGAAGGGATAGAACTCTTCGAGGCCCAATTTGCGGGCACCTCACTTTCGCATGCAGCGCTGATAGCGTCGCTCAACATTTTCAGCAAACTTGCGCGTAGTCATGTGATGACGAATTTTTGGACTGCTCAGCTCGATTGAAGGAACGACGGCAAATGCCACAGGATTTTTGGCAAGATTGCGCACAGAGTAGTAGGTTTGTGTCGCGGCAAATTGTGCCGTTTTTTCCTTCAGCAAATCAGCGCGAAGCTGCTTTTCATCAATATTAAGATGGCGCGCCGAAATGAGGCTTCGCAAAGCTTTTTCACTTTGGCTGGTCGCTTTCAAGGCATTTTGATTTTTGTCATAGAGCAGCAAATCACCATCTTTAGTGAGTTTTATATTGCTCAGTGCACTGATTAAAGTTTGGAAGGCGGCATTGCGGCTGGCATAGCGACCGGCGTTAAAATCAGCGAAGCGAAAGATCTTGCGATTATAGCCAGATTCGTAACCCAGCAATTGCAGCACGCCATAATACATGCCGCCGCGCCTGGTATAAAGTTCATCGCGCACGGCATAAATGTCTTTCAAGCTCATGGGCAACCAGCGCCCCTGCTTGGCATTTTCAACTGCGAATTTTACTGAAACCTGCATGGAGCCAATGGTGTTAATGTCGTTGCGGTCTTCAATCAGTTGATTGAGCAAGCCACTTTGCACCACAAGCGAAAGACTGGCTTTGTTGGAGGCATCCTCAACCATGCGCCGATAGGTCATATCCAAATCGCGCTCGGTGCGCGCTGATCTGATCCGTTCCAAATAAGAGTCATTAGGCGATGGTGTGGTTTCCAAAAACTGCAGCGCCATGCGGCCCAAGACGGGAACGCGGTCAGCCTTGCTGCGCAAGGCTTTTTCCGCCAATGCACCAAGCCCGGCCACGGCAGGATCGCTCACGAAATTTGATTCCTGATCGATAATTGCAATAGACGAGCAAATATTTTCGCGGGATTGTGGCAGGCTGTGCACGCGCAACACATCAAGCAAATCAATGGCCCAGCCACGTGGATCGACAGCCGAACTTCGGGCCTTTTGAATAAGCTTCGTGGTCTCAGCAATGGAAAGTTCTGGCGATTGCGCTTGTGCCGCAAGGCCGCTTAGAAGCAGCATGAACGTGAATGCAAAAATTTTCATGTGCGCTATCTAGCGATAAATTGTGGAGACAGAAAGATGATATCACGCAGTGAAGCTCAAGCGATGGATCAGGCCGATAGTCTTGCTCATAAGGCAGCCGAGTTCAGCCTGCCCACGGGTGTCATCTATCTGGATGGCAATTCGCTCGGTGTGTTGCCTGCTTCGGCCATGGCGCGGGTGAAACATGCGGTTGAGATTGAGTGGGGCCGTGACCTCATTACTTCATGGAACAAGCATGGCTGGTGGGAATTGCCGCGCAAAGCTGGCGATAAGATCGCTCGGCTGATTGGCGCTGTACCAGATTCCGTGGTGGTGGCCGATTCCATTTCAGTCAATCTGTTCAAAGTGCTCAGTGCTGCCGTGGCCAAGCGCCCGGGCCGCAAAATTATTCTTTCTGACTCCGGCAATTTCCCCTCTGATCTTTATGTGGCGCAAGGGCTTTGCACCTTCAAGGGGGATGGCCATGAGCTTCGTGTGGTGGAGCCTGAAGCAGTTTATGAATTTATCACTGAAGATGTTTGCGTGGTGCTGATCACCGAAACGGATTATCGATCGGCGCGCCGCCACAACATGTTGCAGATCACGGCGCGGGCCCATGAAATGGGAGCGCTGATAATTTGGGATTTGGCCCATTCAGCCGGGGCAGTTCCCGGGCAATTGATGGCTGTGAATGCCGATTTTGCCATTGGCTGCACTTATAAATATCTGAACGGTGGCCCTGGCTCGCCCGCCTTTGTGTTCGTGCATCCGCGTTTGCAAAATGAAGTGTTGCCAGCCTTGGTGGGCTGGTGGGGCCATGCCACGCCATTTGCCTTTGAGCAGAAGTTTGAAGCAGCATCTGGCATCAGCAGAATGCAATGCGGCACCCAGCCCATGCTTTCGATGCAAGCATTGGACGCCGCATTAGATGTGTGGGCCGATGTGGATATGCATGAGCTTTATGCCAAGGCGCAAAACCTGTGTGCGCTGTTTACCGAGCTGGCCGAGCAGCGCTGCGGTGCAAATGGCATTTCACTTTTTGGGGAGCGCGATTTTTCCACGCGCGGCAGCCATGTGTGCCTGAAGCACCAACAGGCCTATGCCATCATGCAAGCGCTCATCGCCCGCGGCGTAATCGGCGATTTTAGAGCACCAGATTTAATGCGCTTCGGCTTTGCGCCTTTGTATAATAGTTTCACCAATGTGTGGGACGCGGTGGAACATCTGGCGCAGGTGCTGGATGGGAGATTATGGGATAGGCCGGAGTTTAGCGAGCGGAAGGCGGTGACGTAACCAGCCAAACCCTCATCCTGAGGAGGTGCTGCACGCGCCCTCGAAGGATGTTTGCCCGTGGCGGTGCTTCGAGGCTCGCAAGGGCTCGCACCTCAGCATGAGGGACAGCGAAAACCTAAGCACATGGTCCCTAACCTCCCTCATCCTGAGGAGGTGCTGCACGCGCCCTCGAAGGATGTTTGCCCGTGGCGGTGCTATTTCCCACCACGCCGCTTCGACAAAGCTTTCAGTTTCTCCCAATCACCTGCCATATAGGCTTCCTTCTTTGCACGGCTCCAATTTTTCATTTTCCGTTCAGCCGCAATCGCTTCCAGCACCAGCTCATAATACTCGGCATGAGCAAGTTGAACTGGCAGGCGGGTTGCGGTGTAGGCGTCTTTGTAAATATTGTTGTTGTGTTCCCACATGCGGGCTTCGGGTTCGGTTTGTTTGGTGAGGCCTACGTAATAACTGTGATCAGCGCATTTCAGAATATAGACCCAAGCTCCACTCATGGGTGAAGACTAACAATTTCCCGTGTGGCTAGCAAT
>JANOUE010000057.1:0-3561 GCA_031416755.1 Hyphomicrobiales bacterium | reverse complement strand
TAATTCTTCAACGTTGCCCCAGCGACCCGCTGGGGTGCGCTTTTCCAGCCAGCTTGAGAATTCAGGATTATCAACCAAAGCTTGATTGAGGGGCGTTTTAAAATAGCCCGGACCAATGGCATTTATCTGAATGTTGTGTTTGGCCCAATCAGCACACATACCTTTGGTGAGCATTTTTACAGCCCCTTTGGTGGCCGTATATGGTGCGATCGAAGGCCTGCCCAATTCACTTTGCACCGAGCAGATGTTGATGATCTTTCCGCGCTGGCGCTTGATCATATGGCGGGCCACCGCTTGGGCCACCAAGAACACGCTTTCAACATTCACGCGCAAAAGCTCTCGGAATTTTTCTGGTGGGAAATCTTCTAAGGGGGTTCTGAATTGCATTCCAGCATTGTTGAACAATATATCGATTGGACCTGCAGCTTCAATTTTATCCACAGCTTCCGCAGTGAAAGATTCTGATGTTACATCAAAGGCCGCTTCGCTCACTCTGTGGCCAAGTGCTTTCAATTGGTTCGCGGCTGCGTGCAATTTAACGGCGTCTCGGCCATTCAAGATGACTTCGGCACCAGCCTCGGCCAAGCCTTGCGCAAGACCAAAGCCTATGCCTTGGCTAGAGCCTGTGATTAAAGCGCGCTTGCCCGCGAGATTAAAAAGTTTCAATGTCATCACACAAGTGAAACCCTTTTCCGAGACAAGTTGCAAATGAAAAAACCTGGCGTGTTGATGATTGGCCCCTACCCTGATTGGGAGATGCCTGTGTTGGAGGCCGCTTATGAGGTGCATAGGCTTTGGCTGGTGGATGACAAAAATGGCTACATCAATCGTCATGCAAAAGACATTCGTGCGATTGCAACGCGGGGCGATTTGGGCGCTTCAGCAGATTTGATGGCCGCTTTGCCCCAGCTTGAAATGATAGCCTGCTTTGGTGTTGGCACCGATGCGATTGATTTAAAAGCGGCAGCGGCGCGCCGCATTAAAGTTTCAAACACGCCCGATGTTCTTACTGGTGATGTGGCCGATCTCGCTTTGGGCCTTTGCATTGCGGTGGCGCGCATGATGCCGCAGGGCGATGTTCTGGTGCGCGACCACAAGTGGCCTCAAGGCACGATGCCGCTTGCTACAAGGTTCTTTGGCAAGCGCCTGGGCATTGTGGGCTTGGGCCGCATTGGCATGGCAATCGCAAAGCGCGCTGCTGGATTTGAAATGGAAATATCATATCACAATCGCAACAAACGTTCAGACGTGCCTTACCATTATTGCGAAACAGTTGAAGCGCTCGCCACGCAATCTGATTTTCTGGTTGCTGCTGTTGCCGGAGGGGCAGGATCAAAAGCGATGATCAGTTCTGCGGCCTTGATTGCTCTTGGGCCAGACGGGTATTTCATCAATATTGCGCGCGGTTCAGTTGTCGATGAAGCAGCCCTGCTGCACGCGCTTGAGAATGGTGTGATCAAGGGTGCTGGTCTTGATGTGTATCTGAATGAGCCCAATATTGATCCGCGCTTTATGAAGCTGCAAAATGTTGTGGTTTTGCCGCATGTGGGCAGTGGCACTTTTGAGACGCGAAAGGCCATGGGAAAATTGGTACGCGACAATCTGGAAGCGCATTTTGCGGGCCGACCTTTGCTCTCGGCGGTGCCCGCATGAAGGCCGTGGTCATTCATCAAGCGCTGGATCTGCGCGTGGAGGAGCGCGCTACAGACGAGCCTGGCGTGGGGCAGATTAGTGTTGCCATAAAGCGGGGTGGCATTTGTGGATCTGATTTGCACTATTACAAGCATGGTGGATTTGGTGTTATCCGTCTCAAGGAACCCATGGTGCTGGGCCATGAAGTGGCTGGCACGGTGACAGCACTTGGAGCGGGCGTCTCAAATGTCAAGGTCGGCGACAATGTTGCGCTCTCGCCATCGCGGCCTTGCAATGCATGTGAATATTGTTTGAGCGGCCAGCAGGCCCATTGTTTAGAGATGTTGTTTTATGGCAGTGCGATGCGCTTTCCGCATGTGCAGGGGGCATTTCAACAAAGTATCGTGGCGCTGGCTTCACAGGCGCATAAAATTGCTGATGGTGTATCGCTTGAGGAAGCGGCTTTCGCCGAACCTTTTGCCGTGACATTGCATGCAATTGTTCGTGCTGGGTCGCTTGCAAACAAACGCGTGTTGGTGACAGGGTGCGGCCCGATTGGAGCGCTAGCGATTGTGGCGGCGCGGGCGCATGGTGCACAGGAAATTGTGGCCACGGATGTTTCGGATTTCACATTAGGCTTGGCGCGAACAATTGGCGCTGATACTACTGTAAATGTAGGAGCACAGCCTGATATGATGCATAAATTCAAAGCCAATAAAGGATATTTCGATGTAATGATCGAAGCCTCCGGCAATGAAGCAGCATTGCACATGGGCCTTGATGTTTTGCGCCCGCGTTCGGTGCTCATTCAGTTGGGGCTTGGTGGAAATATTTCGGTGCCGCAGAATTTGATTGTGGCAAAGGAAATTGAAATTCGAGGCTCGTTTAGATTCCATGAGGAATTTGAATTGGCGGTTGATATGATCAACAAGGGCCGCGTTGATTTGAAACCGTTGTTGACTGCTGTGGTGCCATTGGCAGAAGCAACGCGCGCATTTGAGTTGGCCGGAGATCGTTCAAAGGCAATGAAAGTACAAATTGGATTTTAAGATGATTGAGAAATTTGGATTGAAGATTCACGCCCTGCTGGTAAATTTTATCGCTGACGAGGCTTTGCCGGGGACGGGAATTTCTGAAGACAGGTTCTGGTCTGGCTTTGCTTCGATCTTGCATGAACTTGCTCCCAAAAATCGGGCGCTGTTAAAAAAGCGCGATGAGCTGCAGTTGCAGATCGATCAATGGAACCGTGATCATTTACAGAATTTTGATGCAGCGCAGTACAACCGATTTCTGAAGTCAATTGGCTATCTTGTTGAAGAAGGACAAGATTTTGCAATTTCGACTGCCAATGTAGATGCCGAGATTGCTGTAATGGCTGGGCCGCAATTGGTGGTGCCAGTTAATAATGCGCGCTTTGCTTTGAATGCCGCCAATGCGCGCTGGGGTTCATTGTTTGATGCGCTCTATGGCACGGATGCTTTGGGCAAAGCAAAAGGCAGCGGCTATGATCAGGCGCATGGGGCAAAAGTAATTGCCTGGGCGGCGGCGTTTTTGGATGAGGCTGTGCCGTTGCAAAACTCGAGTTGGAGTGCGGTGAATGCCAAGAGCGGACTGAGTTTTAAAAATTCAACTCAGTTTGTTGGGCGCGGTGATGGAAGTTATCTTCTGGTCAACAACGGATTGCACATTGAAGTGAAGTTGAATGATGCTGGCCTTGCCGATGTCATTCTTGAATCCGCTCTCACCACGATTATGGACTGCGAGGATTCTGTTGCGGCCGTTGATGCAGATGACAAGGTTTTGGTTTATCGCAACTGGCTGGGGCTGATGAAAGGTGATCTGACGGAAGTAATTTCCAAGGGTGGAAAAACCTTCACGCGCAAATTGAATGATGATCGTCAGTATACGGATCATTCCGGAAATGCCTTC
>JANOUE010000056.1:0-3048 GCA_031416755.1 Hyphomicrobiales bacterium | reverse complement strand
TCATATCGGCCAACCCTTTGTTTATCCGAAAAACAATTTGAGCTATGCCGCGAATTTCTTGCAAATGTGCTTTGCAGTGCCTTGCGAAGATTATGTTGTGAACGAAGTTTTGGCGCGCGCCATGGACCGTATTTTTGTTCTCCATGCCGATCACGAACAGAATGCTTCTACATCCACTGTCCGGCTAGCTGGCTCATCGGGTGCCAATCCATTTGCCTGTATTGCTGCTGGCATTGCCTGCCTCTGGGGCCCGGCTCACGGCGGCGCCAATGAAGCTGCCCTCAAGATGCTGGAAGAAATTGGCTCAGTTGACAATATTCCAGCTTTCATCGCTAAGGTTAAAGACAAAACTTCAAACGTGCGGTTAATGGGCTTTGGCCACCGTGTTTATAAAAATTATGACCCGCGTGCGAAAATTTTGGCAGCTTCAGCCCATGAAGTGTTTGCAGCACTCGGCAAGAAGAATGACCCTCTGCTTGACGTTGCTCGGGAATTAGAGCGCATCGCACTCAGCGATCCCTATTTTATTGAGCGCAAACTTTATCCAAATGTCGATTTCTATTCCGGCATTATTTTGCGCGCCATGGGCTTCCCCACCAGCATGTTCACGGTGTTATTTGCTTTGGCACGCACCGTTGGTTGGATTAGCCAATGGAAAGAAATGATCGAAGATCCAAGCCAGCGTATCAGCCGCCCACGTCAACTCTATGTAGGGCCAACGCAGCGTGATTATGTGCCAGTGGAAAAGCGGGGCTAACCCTTCGAGGCCTTGCAAGAGCAAGGCACCTCAGGGTGAGGTATTGATATCCTCATGCTGAGGTGCGAGCATCGAAGCAGCCTATTTCTTGCCATCGATCAGCATTGCGCCAATTTCAGCTTCGGCAACCTTTTTGCCGTCAACATGGGCTTCTGCCCAATATTTCCAAACCGGCGGGCGCTTTTGCAGCAGCTTGACGTGAAAGTACACTGAATCACCGGGCCCCACGGGCTTGCGGAACTTTGCTTTATCAATCGACATAAAGAACACCAGCTTGCCTGCATTGTCGCTGTGATGTTCAAGCACCAATGCACCAGCAGTTTGCGCCATGGCTTCAACCAGCAAAACCCCTGGCATAACCGGACGTGCAGGAAAGTGACCTTGAAAGAACGGTTCATTCATCGTGACGTTCTTCATGGCGGTGCCAGATTCTTCGCCATTAAGTTCAGTCATTTTGTCGATCAATAAAAACGGATAGCGGTGCGGCAGCAGCTCCATGATGCGCAAGATGTCGAGTGTCTTTTTTGGTGCCGCTGCTTCAGTCATTTCAAATTTCCTCAAAAAAAAGTGGCGGCTGAAAGCTCAACCGCCACATGATATTAGCTTGTGATTTTAAAAGGTCTAGAAGCGAGTGCCGATAGAGAAGCGGAACTTCTCGGTTTGGTCATAGCTTTCTTTGACAAGTGGATAGGCCAATTCAAACTTGAGCGGACCAAATGGCGAAGTCCACACAATGCCCGCACCGATTGACGCCCGGAAGCCCATGTTGTCGAAGACCGAACACGGACCAGTATAGCCGCCAGGCGAACCTGAACAATTGAGGCCGCCGTTCGCAACGCTAACTTCACCTGAATTAAACACTGTACCGAAATCAGTGAACACTTCACCGCGCAAGCCAAATGCTTCTGGCAGGCCAAGTGGGAATGTGGCTTCCAATGTACCAATGGCATAGCTGTTGCCGCCAATCGCATCCATTTGGCCATCATTGCCAATTTGACGTGGGCCAACACCAGATGTGGCAAAGCCACGGAATGTGTCTGCGCCTTTGAAGAAGCGATCCTGCAATGGCACGCCATCATTGCTGAAAGGCTGAATATGTCCGGCATTGCCTTCCATCTTCACAACCAATTTATCATCGAAGAATGGCAAGAAATACCAACCACGGGCTTCGAATTTGGCATATTGCGCTGTACCACCAAGGCCAGCAATTTCCGTATTGAGCTGCCCGCGGAAGCCAGTAGTTGGAGAGTTTGGATTGTCAATCGTGTCATATTGATAGTTTGCAGACACGGCAGACTTCCAGCTGGTGCCTTCTTGTTCAATCACGGCAGGAGCAGCAGTGGCATGATCGATGCCCGAGATGTTGCGATAAGCGAGGTAATATTTGAGTCCAACAGTTGAATACTCGTCGAGATTAAAGCCAACGCGCAATGCACCACCAATCTGTTCGCTCGTGTAAGACGAGGCGGCCTGATTGTCAGTCTTTGTTGCAAAAACATCAAAGCCAGCCGACATCGGCATGCCCAAGAAATAGGGATCAGTGAAGCTGAAATCAACTTGCTGCTTTTTGAAACTGAGTGACGTATTCAAATTGACTTGCAGGCCTTTGCCAAACAAATTGCGCTCAGCCAGCGATACTGTGCCGATAATCGTTTCAACCGAAGAATAGCCAATGCTAAAGGTCAAAGAGCCGGTGCTCTTCTCAGCAACTTCAACCACCAGAATAATCTTATCTGGCGCCGAACCTTCAACTTCTTTGAATTCCACCCGCTCAAAGAAATCCAATGCCGTTAAGCGGCGGCGCGCGCGCTCAACCAGTGCACGGTTAAATGCATCGCCTTCAAACAAGCGGAGTTCTCGGCGGATTACTTCATCGCGGGTCCGTGAGTTTCCAACAATATCAATGCGCTCCACATAGGCGCGCGTACCTTCGCTTACAAAATAAGAAATGTTGATTTTTTGACTTGCGGCATCACGGTCAATTTTTGGTTCAACCTTGGCAAACACAAAGCCTTGTTTGCTGGCTTCCAATGCCAAGTTTTCAACGGTCTTATCAACTTTAGAAGCATCAAAAGTATCGCCAACCCCAGTTTTAACAACTTCTGTTAACGCCTGCGGATCCATGTTGGTGTTGCCTGTATTCACCGACACATCGGCAATTTCATAGCGGGGTCCCTCTTCAAGGGTGATGTTGATTTCAAACGTAGCGCCATCGGGTGTCAAATGCGCATCGGCTGAGACAACTTGGATATCAGCATAGCCATGCTTCAAATAATAACGGCGGATAAGTT
>JANOUE010000055.1:0-19295 GCA_031416755.1 Hyphomicrobiales bacterium | reverse complement strand
GCGCTCATCCAAAACCGCACTGCTGTAACATTCCACATCCACCGTCACCATCGGATGGGTTCGGTTGAACCGCGCCAGAACTTCAGGCAAAAATATATCGGCATAATCATCCGACGTACCAAAGCGCACAGTGCCGGTGATTTCTGGTTTGGTGAAAGCTGAAACCGCTTCATCACTGAGAGACACAATGCGCCGCGCATATTCGATCAGTTTTTCGCCATCATGGGTGAAGCGGCTGCCACGCCCATCGCGCGCAAATAGCGGGCGGCCCAGAATTTCCTCCAGCCGTTTCATCTGCATGGAAACAGCCGATTGCGTTTTGTTCACTTCATCGGCAGCGCGTGTGAAATTGCCCACATCAGCAATGGCAAGGAAGGTCTTGAGTTGATCAATATCGAGACTGGGGATCATTGCGGCACCTCACATCACAAGAATTGATATGAAGTATAAAATACATTCGTTAGAAAGATCAATCAAAAACTGCGATGGTTCATCATCAACCGATCACAAATGGAGATGAAAATGCGCGATTATGCTTACCATCAAGCCCAACAAACTGACAATCTGCCCAATCATGGCGTGTTAATTGAGTTATGGCGCGACCTTAAATTATTTTTTAGGCGTTAGTATTTCGCGGAAAATGCTTTCTAAGCTTGGCCGCGAAGCACGCCTTCGCGTGGTAGTTCGGCGACCATTGCGATAGTTGCGCCTGCTTTTTGGCATAAGCGCTGTCATAATTCCCTTGAGGAGACCAGCAACCAATGCAGCAAAAATCGTGGCGATAATTCCGCTTCCACCCGATGTGGAACTTGCCACTGGCAGCACTTCAGATCCGGCAGATTTTTCAACCAGCGCTGCTAAAACACTTGTAGCGCTAATCGCTGACAGTTTTTGCAAATCATCAGGATTAAGTTTTGGCGCAAGCTTGCCCAACACCACCATTGCCACGCTGGATGAGCCATAAAGATCATTTAAAATAGCCGCACCATCTTTAAGGGCTTCAGCGCCCATCACGGCATCAGGATATTCTAAATCAGAACTGCCAACACCATCTTCCAACATATCAAGCAAACTATCAAAAGCCTCAGGGTCTTTTGCGGCTTTGTCTTGCAGGCGTTGAGCAATGGCCGGGGCCAGAGCAGCCATGGCTGTTTTGGCTTGTGCGGCAGTTAAATTCGCTGCCTTGCCAGCATTTGCAAAAAACTGACCAGCTTGAGCGGCACTTAAAATATCGACAATAGACATTAGCTTACCTTCGGTTCCAATTGATCAACCACACGAAACGCGGTCCACACCGAGGCAATGCCAAACAGCACCGCTCCGATTGCCGTTCCCGCCATAATACCTTCAGGCCCCCAATAATGTGCACCAACTAATGCAAATGGAATTGTACCTACAGTGGCCTTACCCCAGTTGAACCAAGTAGATAGACTAGGCCTGCCCAAATTATTAAAGGCCGCAGCGCCAACAAATTGTGCGCCAGCAAAGGCCCAGCTCACGCCCACGTAAGTTGCAAAAAATATGACGAGTTCACTTGCCCGCGGGCTGGCATTGAACACATTTGCAATATGATTGCGCAGCGCAAAAATGATCAGTGAGATTATGATAGTATAGACAATTGAAAAGGTCATGCCGTCACGCAAGGCTTGCCGCACCCGATCAAATTTCTGTGCCCCAAAATTTTGCCCAATCACCGGCCCCACCGAACCTGACAGCGAAAAAATGACACCAAACGCAACCGGCACTAAACGCCCCACTATGGCCGATGCCGAAACCGCATCATTGCCAAAAGGTGCCACCACAGCCGTTGTATATGCAATTGTGAACGGTGTCGCGAGTTGTGTCAAAACCGCCGGGAGAGCAATTTTCCAGATTTCGGAAAAATCACGTTTTAATCCAAGCCATGATGGCATTCCCAAAAATTTACGCACATGAATCAAGCCATACATGCCAACCACAAAGGCACAAAAATCAGCAATCGCATTGGCAGCTGCGGCGCCTTGAATGCCCCAGCCAAATTGAAAAATAAAGAGAGGATCAAGCACCAGTGTGACAATCGCTGCTGTCAACGTAATATACATCGCACGCTTGGCGTCCCCAATGCCGCGCAAGCTGAATGAGCAACTAAGGGCTGCTGCGAGAAAAATGAAGCCTGGTGTTAATGTCCAGATAAAAAGTTGAGCCTGATGCTTGGCTTGGCCAGTTGCGCCTAACAGTCCAAGAATTTGTGGCAAGAACACAGCAACCAGCAATGTGTAGACTACTGATACCAATACCGTGAACAACCACGCACTCGTTGCAAATTCTTTGGCGCGTGTTGGATTGCGCATGCCCATATTGCGCGCAACCAACGCAGCAGCAGCAATGCCGGTGCCAATGCTCAAACTCAAATTCGCAAAAGCAATGGTTCCAGCAAAACCAATGGCAGCAGTTATATTTATGTCATTGAGTTGCGATAGAAAATAGAGATCGGCCAAATCAACCAGAAACACGGCCATCAATCCAATCGCACCTGTCAGTGTCATCACCACAATATGGCGCATGATTGAGCCCTGCAGAAATTTGGCTGGCAGTGCTGAATTGCTCATAAGTGAAACCCCAAGTGCACAGCCTCGGCGGCCAACAAATCATAATGCGTAAAATGATGGCTGCGTAAGCCGGCAATCCTCGCACCCTCAACGTTTGATTTTTTATCGTCGATAAACCAGCAGCTCTGCGGTTTCTGGCCCAACGCATGCGTAAGACGTGTGAAGCTTTCGGGGTCTGGCTTCTTGGTGCCAAATTCAAAGGAACAAAATTTCAAAGCGAAAATTGCGGCTGCTTCTGGAAACAAGTCATCGAGATAGTTTTTTACCAGTGGTCCATTATTGGTATAGATCGCCAGCTTCGTTTGCCCAGAAAGTTTTTGCGCCAAAGCTAAAACCTCTAAGTTTGGTTTCATGGCAATGCGCCGCGCCGCAATCCATTGTGCTATTGAAATTGGATAACCTAAGCGTTGGCCAAACTCAGCAATGTAAACATTTTCATCTGGATATCCGCCAGCATCGGCCAGTTCTTCAAATCCAGAATCCCAAATTGCGGCCCGCACATCGCGTGCAGTTGTTCCGGCTAAAGCTGCAAGCTCGCGCAAACGCCGCCCTAAATCATAGTGGCAAAGCACATCATCCATATCAAAAATAACCAGATTGGGCAGGCCCATGTTTAAGTAGCCGTGCCGCCAACTGTGAGATTATTAATCCGCAAACTAGGCTGGCCCACACCAACCGGAACGCCCTGTCCCGCTTTGCCACAGGTGCCAATGCCGGGGTCTAAGGCCATATCATTGCCCACCATAGATATTTGCTTGAGCGCCTCAGCACCAGCACCAATTAGAATTGCACCCTTCACCGGCGCACCAATTTTTCCATCTTCAATCATATAGGCTTCAGTGCAGGTGAACACGAATTTGCCTGACGTAATATCAACCTGCCCACCACCGAATGATTTGGCGTAAAGGCCTTTCTTCATTGAGCCTAGAATTTCATCAGGGTGACGACTGCCATTGAGCATATAAGTATTGGTCATGCGCGGCAGCGGCACATGCGCATAAGATTGCCGCCTGCCATTGCCAGTGGGCGCAGCACCAGAAAGCCTGGCATTCATCCGGTCTTGCATAAAGCCAACCAGAATGCCTTTCTCAATCAGCGTAGTGCAATTGGGCGCTGTGCCCTCATCATCAATATTGATCGACCCACGCCGGTCCTGCAACGTGCCATCATCAACAACTGTCACATCTTCAGAAGCAATGCGGCTTCCCATCAGCCCAGCAAATGCAGATGTGCCTTTGCGATTAAAATCTCCTTCTAAGCCATGGCCAATGGCTTCGTGCAGCAAAATGCCAGGCCAACCTGGTCCCAACAAAACATCCATTTCGCCAGCTGGTGCCGGCCCAGCTTCAAGGCCCACCAATGCTTGGCGAACTGCCTCGCGCGCCGCCGCCTGCCAATTTTCTTCTGTGAGGTAAGTGAGCGGTTGCCCCCGTCCGCCAAAACCATGGCTACCCTGACCTGAAGTTTTATTGTTACTGGTGACAGCCGAGACGCCAAAGCGAACCAGCGGTCGCACGTCATGATAAATCGAGCCATCAGCTCTAGCGATGGTTACAGCCTGCCAATCCAGTGATACTGAAGCCGAGACTTGCGTGACCCGCGGATCAAGTGCGCGAGTGAACTTATCGACAGATTCGAGTAGATTCACTTTCGCCGCAAAGCCCATGGCTTCAACTGGATTATCTGCGCCATAAAGTTTGTGTGGTGATGCAGCGGGTGAAACATCAACCAAGGCTGAGCGCCCACTGCTCAGAATTGAAGCGCTGGTGGCAGCCGAACGCTTTAGAGCGTCTAAACTGAGATCAGACGAATGGGCATAAGCCGCTGTCTCACCTGAAACGGCACGAAGGCCAAAGCCTTCGGATTCGTCAAAACTGGCCGAACGCAAACGCCCATCATCAAAGACAAAGCTCTCAGTCTGGCGGCGTTCGATAAAAAGCTCGCCGTCATCAGCATTTGCCAAAGTATCAGCAATCACGCGCTGAGCTGCGGCACCGCCAAGTTTTTCGAGATCAGAAAAATGGGTTTGGGTCATGCCCTAACATAGGCAAAGCCCAAGCGACCTTCCAGTGTGAACGTGAATTTATTTTGCCGCGCCAAGTTTGCCCAGTGTTGCAAGGCCTTCGGCAAAGCCTGCCAACGGCACTTTAATCGGAAAGCCATTGCCGGGGCGATCATAAACATAGAACGTGACAGCTTTGCCCTTCATGAATTTTTTCAAAGTTGTATCAGAAGCTTCGCCAAAACCTTCGCAGGCTCGGCCAACGCAGCGGGTGAAATTCATCCGGCCATCTAATGCAGTGCCGTCAATTTCCATGGCAATGCCAGTTGGCAGATAAACCCCCAGCGGCACCATAGCGCGCATCAAGGTTTGCGATTTACCACCCTGTTTCAATCGATTAATAATCAGTTGAATGCCGATATTGGGATTCTTCTCATTGGCAGCAACGGTGATCATGCCGCAAGATTTTTGCGCAGGTTGTTCGCCCTGCGCTGGAATTTCAGTGCATTGCACCAGCCATTTGCCAAATGTGCCAACTGTTTCAACTGGCGGTCCAGCTTGTTGGGCTGCAGGCTGTGGCGCAGTTTTGCGCGGGCCCAAACCTTTAGGAGGCAGCTTTGTCGCGTCAACCTTTTCATCTTGTGCCAAAGCTGCTCCAGCCAAACTGAAGGTTACGCACGCCGCCAATACAAATTGGCAAATCTTACGAATTTTCACGATTCGCTTTTCCCCTATCCACGTTTCATTGGCTCTTAGCCCCCAACAAATACGAAAACAACCGCATTTTAAGGGAAGCACTACGCCTCAATCCAGCTCCGTCTCAACCGTAAATGCGGCAGAATTCCGACCTGCGAGCAAAGCCTAGCTCCAATGACGTTTTGCCGCGCCCAGTTCTGTTGCGGCCACCTGTATAATGTGGTGAACAAACGGCCTATAATTGAGTCCCTCATAAGGGATGACATGGGCTGTGCTAAACCCAAGCGCAAATTGAGGAAATATGAGGCAATGACAATGAGTTCAAAGCGGGTTTTGGGTTTAAGTGCTGCGCTCTTGCTGCTCTGTGTGCCGCATTTTGCTTTTGCTGAGGCTGGGAAAGCTGTTGATTGGCAAATGGGCTTGCAGGATGCAGTAACGCCAGTTGCTGAATACATAAACTGGCTCCACAATATTCTGCTGTGGGTGATCACAGCAATCACGCTGTTTGTGTTGGCTTTACTCGTTATCGTTATAGTGAAATTCAATGCTAAGGCAAATCCGGTTCCATCAAAAACCACTCATCATGCAGGCCTCGAAGTAGCTTGGACCATTATTCCAGTTCTCATTCTGGTGGCCATCGCCATTCCATCGATCCGCTTGCTTTATCTGCAGCGTGATATTCCTGTACCAGATATGACCATTAAAGTAATCGGCAATCCAAGCTGGAATTGGACTTACGAATATCCAGACCTCGGACTTGATGCAGATAAGAACGCCGTTGTTTCATTCACGTCTTATCTGCTGCCCGAAGCTGATGCCACCAAAGCTGGCAAACCTTATTTATTAGCGACCGACGTTCCTGTTGTTGTTCCGGTGAACAAAACCGTGAAACTGATAGTAACGTCTGCACCGGACGGAATTATCCATGCGTGGACCATTCCTTCTTTCGGTATGAAAATTGATGCGATCCCTGGCCGTTTGAATGAAGATTGGTTCAAAGCCACCAAGGAAGGCATTTACTACGGCCAATGTTCCGAGCTT
Organism: Hyphomicrobiales bacterium; assembly: GCA_031416755.1. Classification (GTDB taxonomy): domain Bacteria; phylum Pseudomonadota; class Alphaproteobacteria; order Rhizobiales; family Aestuariivirgaceae; genus Aestuariivirga. The sequence continues at coordinate 12,968 of JANOUE010000055.1, read as the reverse complement.
TGCGGCAAGGATCACGCATTCATGCCCATTGAAGTGCATGTCGTATCTCAAGCCGATTTTGATGCTTGGTCTAAAGCCAAGCTCGCTACAAACTAATTGACGTAAAGAGGCATAATAAAATGGCAACTGCTCATGCTGCAAACGACGACCACCACGCTGATCCTTCAGGCTGGCGTCGCTACGTATACTCCACCAACCACAAAGATATTGGTACCATGTATCTGTGGTTTGCTATTACGGCAGGCGTGATTGGCGGTTTACTTTCAGTTATGATGCGCATGGAATTGGCTGCACCTGGAATTCAATATTTCAGCGGTTTGGCCCAAATGGTTTATGGCGTTCCCGCTGATGCTGCATTGGATAACGGCAAGCAAATGTATAATGCCTTTGTCACGGCACATGGCCTTATTATGATCTTTTTTATGGTCATGCCCGCGATGATCGGCGGCTTTGGCAATTGGTTTGTGCCTCTGATGATTGGCGCACCAGACATGGCTTTCCCGCGCATGAACAATATTTCGTTCTGGTTGTTGTTGCCAGCCTTCGCCCTTCTCTTGATTTCGATGTTCGTTGAAGGCCCGCCCGGCATGATGGGTGTGGGTGGCGGCTGGACCATTTATCCCCCACTCTCAACGACTGGCCAGCCTGGCCCTGCGATGGATTACGCAATTCTTTCGCTCCATTTGGCTGGTGCCTCTTCAATCCTTGGTGCTATTAATTTCATCACCACCATTTTCAACATGCGTGCCCCGGGCATGACCTTGCACAAGATGCCACTTTTCGTGTGGTCAGTTTTGGTGACAGTGTTCTTGCTGTTGTTATCGCTCCCAGTTCTCGCTGGCGCCATCACCATGTTGCTCACTGATCGGAATTTCGGAACATCTTTCTTCGAAGCTTCAAAAGGCGGCGATCCAGTGCTGTTCCAACATCTCTTCTGGTTCTTTGGTCATCCCGAAGTTTATATTCTGATTTTGCCAGGCTTTGGCATCATCAGCCACATCATTTCCACTTTCTCCAAGAAGCCCATTTTCGGTTACTTGGGCATGGCCTATGCAATGGTGTCTATTGGTGTGGTTGGCTTTGTGGTCTGGGCGCATCACATGTATACTGTGGGCCTCGACGCTGATACACAAGCCTACTTCTTGGCAGCGACCATGATCATCGCAGTACCAACTGGTGTTAAAATCTTCTCATGGATTGCCACAATGTGGGGCGGATCAATAGAATTCAAAGCACCCATGCTTTGGGCCATTGGCTTCATCTTTTTGTTCACCGTTGGTGGTGTGACTGGCGTGGTTCTAGCAAACGCAGGCGTAGATCGCAGCTTGCAGGACACATACTATGTGGTGGCTCACTTCCACTATGTGCTCTCCCTTGGTGCTGTGTTCGCAATCTTTGGTGGCTGGTATTACTGGTTCCCCAAAATTACTGGATATATGTATAATGATGCCATCGCCAAACTGCATTTCTGGGTAACGTTTATTGGCGTAAACATATTGTTTTTCCCGCAACACTTCTTGGGTCTCGCAGGCATGCCACGCCGCTATATTGATTACCCAGCAGCCTATGCAGATTGGAATTTTGTTTCGTCGATTGGTTCTTATATTTCAGCTGTAGGCGTATTGATCTTCTTGTTTGGCCTGTTCAGTGCCTATAGCAAAAAAGTGCAAGCTCCTGCCAACCCATGGGGTGTTGGTGCCACAACTTTGGAATGGACATTGCCATCACCGCCACCATTCCACCAATTCAACACGCTGCCGATTATTAAGTAAAACAATGACAATTGAGAACGCGGAATTTTCAGATGTAACTCTCTCGCAAGGCGGGCAGGGCACAGCAGCTGACTATTTCGCGCTCCTTAAACCCCGCGTTATGTCACTGGTGGTTTTCACCGCGATAGTGGGCCTCTTTGCGGCCCCCGGGCACATTCACCCGTGGCTAGGTTTTATCACAATTCTCTGTATCGCCCTTGGTGCCGGGGCAGCAGGCGCCTTGAACATGTGGTATGATGCCGACATTGATGCCGTGATGACGCGCACTGCGTCTCGCCCTGTACCATCGGGTGCCATTCAACCCGGTGAGGCCTTGGGCTTCGGCATGACCTTGGCGATAGGTTCAGTGCTCATGTTGGGCGTGCTGGTCAATTGGCAATCCGCCGCTTTGCTTGCCTTCACAATTTTCTTCTATGTCGTCGTTTATACCATAGGTCTAAAACGCTACACCCCGCAAAATATTGTAATTGGTGGTGCCGCTGGTGCCTTCCCGCCGATGGTGGCTTGGGTTGCTGTTACGCAATCTGTTGATCTTGGTTCAGTCGCCTTATTTCTCTTAATTTTCATGTGGACGCCGCCCCATTTCTGGGCATTGGCACTGTTCCGTGAAGGTGACTATGAAAAAGCAGGCATTCCCATGTTGCCTAATGTTGCGGGCCGCCCCGAAACCCGCAAACAAATTCTGATTTATTCGCTGTTGCTGGTCCCAACCATTGTTCTGCCAATTCTCACCGCCACGACTGGCTTGCTTTATGCAGGTGGAGCAACTCTTTTAACACTCGTCTTTCTAAAAAAAGCTATTGCAGTATACCGGGCGCCTGATGGTGCTGCGTCTGACAAAGCCTGCAAAAGCCTTTTCTTCTTTTCAATTTATTGGCTCTTTGCAGTGTTCGCTTTGATCTTGGTTGAACGCCTGCTCAATCTTCCGGTGCTGATGTGACCGAGAGAAAACCAGTTGTGGCTTTCACGCCCGAAGACTTAAAGCGCCGCAAGCGCAACAGCACTGTGATGGCTCTTTGTCTGGCTGCTTTGTTGGTGATTGTATTCATCACAACTATCGTAAAAATCTACCAAGCCGGTCATGGAGTTCAATCATGAGCAGCGCCAAAAATCTGCGCGTCGCTGTCAGTGCCTTAGCTCTAACTTTTGCCATGCTCGGACTGTCTTTCGCGGCGGTGCCTTTTTACAAAGCTTTCTGCCAAGCCACAGGGTTTGGTGGCACCACCCAGCGCGCTGATACAGCCCCTGCTAAAGCCACCGACCAAATAATTTCTATTCGCTTTGATGCCAATACATCGGGCGCTTTGGAGTGGGATTTCAAAGCCCGCCAAACCGAAATGAAAATAAAAATCGGTGAACAGTCCATGGCCTATTTTGATGCCACGAATATTGGAGCAAGCCCGCTCACTGGTTCTGCCGTATTCAACGTAACCCCACCGACAGCTGGCGCTTACTTCAACAAGATCCAATGCTTCTGCTTTACCAAGCAAACTCTAGCACCAGGCGAATCCAAAGAGTTCCCGGTGTCATACTTTGTCGACCCTGCCATCTTGGATGATGCAGATGCTAAAGGCATTCACGAAATAACTTTATCTTACACTTTCTATCCTGCTGACGCGGATAAAACCGCCGAAGCCAAAACGAATTGAGGAGCAAACTAGAATGGCCGATGCACATGCAAAAAATCACGACTATCATTTGGTCAATCCAAGTCCATGGCCAGCCATTGGCGCAGCCTCAGCATTCATCTTAGCAGTTGGTACAGTTACATGGATGCATGGTGGAACTTCCATTGGTCTCTATGTCGGTTTTGCCCTCGTGCTTTACACCATGTTCATGTGGTGGCGCGATGTCATCAATGAGGCCAATGCGGGTGACCACACGCCTGTCGTATCGCTCCATTTGCGTTACGGCATGTTGATGTTCATTGCGTCCGAAGTCATGTTCTTCGTTGCTTGGTTCTGGGCTTTCTTTGATGCCAGCCTTTTCGCTGGCGAAGCCAAGATGGTTGCCCGCATTGCCGCCACGGGCGGCATCTGGCCACCAGCAGGCACACAAGTATTTGACCCCTTCCACTTGCCATTGCTGAACACACTGATTTTGCTCACGTCCGGAACAACAGTAACCTGGGCCCATCATGCGTTGCTCAACAATGATCGCAAAGGCCTCGTTAATGGCTTGATCCTTACTATCGTTCTCGGTCTTTTGTTTTCCTTTGTTCAAGCTTGGGAATATGGCCATGCGATGTTTGCCTTCAGCCGTGAAAGCGGCGGCAATATTTATGGCTCCACCTTCTACATGGCCACGGGTTTTCATGGTTTCCATGTGATCATTGGAACCATCTTCCTCATCGTGTGCCTGGTCCGCGCCATGAAAGGTGAGTTCACGCCAAAGCAACATTTCGGCTTTGAAGCCGCTGCTTGGTATTGGCACTTCGTGGACGTGGTCTGGCTGTTCTTGTTTGCCGCAATTTATATTTGGGGTTCACATGGCGCCATGATTCATGTTGAATAATGAACGATAACTATTACCCGCCGATCTCAGCCTTTAAAACCGGGGTCGGCGCAAAATGCCCGCGCTGTGGCCGTGGCAAACTCTTCGCAGGCTATCTGGCTGTGGCCAAATCTTGTTCCTCCTGCGAACTCTCCTATGATTTTGCGGACGCTGGCGATGGTGCCACGTGGTTTGTCATGCTCTTTGCCTGCGTCTTTGGTGTAGGCTCCATTCTCGGCATTGAAATTGCTTACAGCCCAACTTGGTACGTCCATGTGATGATCGCCATTCCTGTGCTCATCATCCTGCCCATGATCATGCTGCGCCCCGCCAAAGGTTTTATGATCAACCAGCAATGGAAGTACAACGCCCAAGAGGGCCGCCTTTAATGAAAAAACTCTGGCCACTGCTGGTTGCATCCGCATGTGCCTTCGCCATCCTCTGCAGTCTGGGCATGTGGCAAGTTTCTAGATTAGCAGAAAAGACCGAGCTCATCGCAACGCTTGAAGCGCGGATGGCGGCCGAACCAATAAGTTTAGCCAGTGCCATGGCCCGCCAAGCCAATGGTGAAGATATTGAATATACGCTGGTAAAGGCCGAAGGTCGCGTTGACCCTGATCACTTGCTTGCAAAAATCACTTCATTTGACGGTAAGCCGGGTTGGGAAATTATTGCGCCATTTACCAGCACTGATGGCATATTTGTGTTGTTGGATTCAGGTCCGTCACTCACCAAGCAAATGACCACCACCAATGTGGCGATTGAAACTGTTTACGGCATCGTGCGGTCCCACAAAAAAGGCCGAGGCATTTTTGACAATGACAATGATGAAGTTGGCAACACGTGGTATTGGTGGGACTTGCCCGCCATGTGGGCAGCTGCCCAAGCACCGCAAGATGTGAAAATGGCGCCATTTGTTCTGCAAAAAATTTCCGCAACGAAAACATCCGTCCGCAAACTCCCAGCGCAAGTCGAACTGAGCAACAATCATTTGGGCTATGCCATCACGTGGTTCGGACTCGCAGCGGCACTTCTGACGATATCAGGTTTATTTGCCCGGTCCTTGGTGAAGAAGACTGATGCTTGATCGCAAAGAGCGAGACAGCTAGAGACACTTGAAAACTAGCTAGGGACCTCATCCGGCCTTCGGCCACCTTCTCCAGAGGAGAAGGGAAGAATTTTGGGGCGATGTTAAACTTCACCCTTCTCCTTTGCAGAAGGTGGCGCAAAGCGCCGGATGAGGTCCCTGAGCCACATTTGAGGATTAGATTTTGAAATACATATCCACCCGTGGTGAGGCACCGATTCTTGATTTTGAAGGGGCAATGCTCTCTGGCTTGGCGCGTGATGGTGGCTTGTATCTGCCCGAAACTTTCCCGCAAATCTCGCGCGATGAACAATTGGCTTTGCGGGGCAAGCCCTATGCCGATGTGGCATTCCCCATTTGCTCCAAATTCACCGCTGGCTCGGTGCCTGATGCAGGTCTACGCCAAATGATCGACGCGGCATATGCAACCTTCCATCACCCAGCCACCACGCCACTGAAGCAACTGGCTCCGAACCAATATCTGCTTGAATTGTTCCACGGCCCAACCATCGCCTTTAAAGACGTGGCCATGCAATTGCTGGCGCGCTTGATGGATTGGTCTCTGGCCAAGCATAAACGCCATGCTGTGATTGTGGGGGCAACTTCCGGCGATACCGGCGGTGCTGCAATTGACGCCTTCCAGCACAATAAGAACGCTTCACTCTTTATCCTGCACCCCCATGGCAAAGTGTCGGAAGTGCAGCGCCGTCAAATGACCACAGTGCAAAGTCCATCGATCCACAACATTGCCATCGAAGGCAATTTTGATGATTGTCAGGCGCTTGTAAAATCTCTGTTCAATGATTTGAAATTCCGCGACGAAGTGGGCTTGGCTGGTGTGAACTCCATCAACTGGGGCCGCATCATGGCCCAGATTGTGTATTACTTTTATGCTGCCCTGCAATTGGGAGCACCTGATCGCAGTGTCAGCTTCACTGTCCCTACCGGAAATTTCGGCAATGTCTTTGCCGGACTTGCCGCAAAACGCATGGGATTAAATATAGACCGCTTGGTGATTGCCACCAACGAAAATGACATTATGGATCGCACGCTGAAAACTGGCAGCTACACCATCACTGGTGTTCATGCCACGCAAAGCCCCTCAATGGATATTCAAGTCTCCAGCAATTTTGAACGGCTGGTTTATTTAGCTAACAATGGCGATGCTTCTGCCGTGCGCACTCATATGGAAAGCTTAAAGCAATCTGGCAACTTCACGCTGCAAGCGGAGGCCATCAGAGCCATCCGCACTGAATTTGACTCAGGCGCAACGGATGAGGCCGAAACCGCTGCAACCATTGCCAGCGTATTCAAAGCTACCGGCGAACTGCTCGATCCGCATACGGCTGTGGGCTATGCCGTGGCCTTGAAAACCCACACCTCATCACCAATGGTCACCTTGGCCACCGCCCACCCAGCCAAGTTCCCTGATGCGGTTGAAAAAGCCAGCCGCATAAGACCAAATTTACCACATCGACTATCCCACTTGATGAATGCGCCAGAAAGTTTCACAATACTCCCAAACAGCGCAAGCGACGTGAAGGCTTTCATCCTTTCCGGCACAAGACGCTGACGGGAGTGTAAATGTCAGTAGAAATAACCAGGCTCGAAAACGGTCTGCACGTGATAACCCACACTATGCCGCATCTGGAATCGGTTGCTCTTGGCATTTGGGTAAAAGCTGGTGCGCGTGATGAGCGGCCCGAAGAAAACGGCGTCGCGCATTTCTTGGAACACATGGCCTTCAAAGGCACCAAGCGCCGCAGCGCTCAAAGTATTGCCGAAGAAATTGAAAGTGCTGGTGGCGAAATCAATGCCGCAACTGGCATGGAAACCACCACCTATTATGCCCGAACCCTAAAGGCCGATTGGCCGCTGGCCATGGATATTCTCGCAGATATCTTCACCGAGTCCACATTAGATGGCGATGAGATGGAGCGCGAACGTGATGTGATATTGCAAGAAATTGCAGCCTCTAAAGATCAGCCCGATGATTTAGTTTTCGATCTCGCACAAGCAGCAAGCTATGGTGATCATCCTCTGGGTCGTTCAATTCTGGGAACCACAGCACTTGTGGAAACCATGACACGAGAACAAATGCTGGGTTGGCGTGACCGGAATTATTGGGCTTCGCGCATGGTGGTCTGCGCCACCGGAAATGTAAACCATGCCGATTTTGCACGCGAAGCCGAAAAACATTTCGGCAAGATTCCTCAAGGCCATGCGCCCCAGCGCCATCCTCCTACATTTGCGGGCACTGCCCACACCGAGCAAAAGCCTCTAGATCAAACCCATATCGTGTTTTCATTTCCTGCCCCAAACTACCGCGATCCACGGGTTTACCAGTTGCAAGTTTTGGCCAGCATCTTGGGTGGTGGAATGTCGTCGCGATTGTTCCAGGAAGTGCGCGAAAAACGCGGGCTATGTTACAGCGTGTTTGCCTTTGGCACGATGTATGAAGATGCAGGTCAACTCGGGGTCTATGCGGCCACCTTTCCAGATCACACCCCAAGTTTAATGGAAGTGACATCAAACGTGATGATGTCGATGGCCAATGAAATTTCTGACAAGGAAATAGATCGAGCCAAAGCCCAACTTAAAACCAGCATTGTGATGAATCTTGAAAGCGCTTCCTCAAGAGCCGATCAAATTGCAAGGCAGTTTTTAGCATTTGGCGAAGTGCCGGAAATGGCAACGCTGATCAAAAAAATTGAAGCAGTAACGGCTGATCAAGTGCGTGAGTTGGCAAAAGATATTTTCCGCTCCGCAACACCATCACTCAGCGCCGTGGGCCAACTCTCAGCTTTGGAGAGCCATGCCACACTTGCCGCCCGTTTTGCCAGCCATTGAGTTTCCGCTTACCATTCAGAAAGCTGAACGCAGGCCCCATTCTGCGTTCAGACAAGGTGCTGTTGCGACCACCCACTATCGACGATTTCAAACCTTGGGTTGACTTGCGCAAAGCCAGCCGCCGTTTTTTGCAACCTTGGGAGCCGGAATGGCAAGATGATGAACTTGCCAGAACCTCTTTCCGATACCGTTTGCATATCTATAATAAATTGGCGCTAGAAGAGCGCAGCATTGCTCTGTTTATTTTTGAAAGCAGAGGCGAGAAGCTTCTGGGTGGCATCAATCTCAATAATATTCGCAGAGGAGTCTCTCAGTCTGCTACTCTCGGTTATTGGATTGGTGAAGCCTATGCGCGCCAAGGCTACACGACCGAGGCAACTCTGCTGCTCTTGAATCATGCATTTCGGGATATGGGTTTGCACCGTGTTGAAGCAGCATGTTTGCCAACGAACGCCGCTTCAATAGCGCTTTTAAAAAAAACTGGATTTGAACAAGAGGGATTCGCAAAATCTTATTTGAAAATCGCGGGTTTGTGGCATGATCATATTCTATTTGCTCGCCTGAAAATTTAATGCTCTCAGTCGCCTTAAAAATACATTGCCTCTAACGTAGCGTTATGATTCGAATGAACTCCCTGAAACGTAGATCAACAAAATATCTGGCAAGAATTCTTGGCCTGTTCGGCTTTATGCTGATTTTGAGCTCATTTGCTTTTGCTGCCCCGGCAATCGTCAGTGTCGACTCCAATACAACGACAATAGATTTAACTGATTTTGGCAGCACCCAAAAATTGCCAGAGAGCAAGCTCCTCATCGCGGGCCCCGGCGACACGGAAAAAGTTTCCATCACAGCTAAGGGGCTTGGGCCGATTTATTTCTGGTCGCTCTATTCTTTCCGCAACACCAGCAGTACTGACTTGGATTTTGTGCTGGCCATTGAGCCGCAACGCTTTGCCGGGTCTGGCATTTTAAAGTTGCAACCGTTTGGCAATTCGGTTCTGGCTGCTGCCAGCACAAAAAATCCAGATGTACTCCATCCTTTTGTTGCCGTAGATCAAAAAGCCTATTCCTTCCGCATTTCTGCAGGGCAAACTCACAACATTGCTGTTGAAACCGATGGCACCAAACTTCGCCCTAGTTTATGGCAGCGCCATGTGCTCGATGTGCATCTCGGCAATCTCTCGTTTTTCCGAGGGCTGGTACTGGGCATTTCGCTGCTCGTCACTTTAGGCGTCCTGGCACTTTACGGCTTCAGGCCACACAGTGCTTTGCTGTCGGGCTGGCTATTCTGTGTTTCAAGCTTGTTATTTCTGACATTCGAGATGGGCTATGTGTCTGGAGCAATCCAGCAGCTCGCACGCTTCAACCTATCACCGTCAACCTTGCGAGCATTGTTTGAGACCCTGATGTCAATTGCTTTGCTCAGCTGCGCTTTGACATTCACCGGCATTAGAAAGCGCCAACCTGTAGTTGGCATTTTGCTTCTGCTCATGCTTGTGGCACTGCTGGGCAACATGATTTTTGCTTTCGTGGAACCAAATCAAGCAGCAACCGCAGCGCGTCTTTCTTTTGTTGCCGTCATTTTAATTGGGTTTGCAGTCACCGCCCTTAATCGAAACTCCACGACTGGCATTGTTGACAGCGGCTTGGCTTTTTGGCTCTCGACAGCGGCTTGGGCCATTGTGGCAGCAATTTTCACCCAATCAGAATCGCGAACCGCCAGTCTTTCTCCAGTGCTTCTTGGCCTACTTGCCGCTTTGCTGATTGTATTAGCGATGGTGCTGATGCGATTTATCTTTACCCAAGGCCTCTCGATCAAGCCCTTCATCACAGATGCCAGCCGTCGCAGCTTGGCCTTGTCAAGCGCCCGCCATGTGCTCTGGGATTGGCAGATTGAGGACCAATTTTTGGATATTGGAAAAGAACTTCCCAAGGCCCTTGGTTATGATGCGCAGAGCTGGAACTTGAACAGCCAGCGCAATTTTCTTGATATCATGCACCCCGTCGATGCAGCCGCTTATCAAAATGAACTTGAACCTGATAACCTGCAATTAGGTCATCATGTAGATGTTGATCTCCGCCTCCGAAATGCCGCGGGTGACTATCGCTGGTATGAGCTGCGTTCGCGCGTGGTGCCCGGCCCAAATCAAATGCCAGACCGTTGCATAGGCACATTAACTGATGTGACCAAGGTAAAGGAAACCGAAGAGCGATTGATCACAGATGCTGTGCATGATCCGGTCACGGGCCTGCCCAGCCGCGCCATTTTTATGGATCGCCTCGAACGTGAACTGATGAAGCCGTTAGGCTTCCAAGTGCGCCTTGTGTTAATTGACCTCGATCGTCTCAAAACTTTGAATGAAGCTCTAGGGCATGATCATGGAGACCGGCTGTTGCAACTGGCCGGTGCGCGCATCCAAGGCTGTTTGACTGGCGATGAATCAGTCTCTCGTATTTCCGGAAGTCAGTTTGCGGTTATGGCGGTGGAAGCTATTGCACAGCGAAATGCCAACGACCTCGCGGAAATCATTTCAGATGTATTGGCTGAGCCAACAGCCATGGGCAACCATGAAATTACCTTGGCTGCCAGCATTGGCATTTCTAATGTGAGCGAGCGTGGCGTTACCGCAGCCGATTTGCAGCAACAAGCTGCAAGTGCATTGCTTGAAGCGCGGCGTTTGGGCGGCGCGCGAATTGTGCTGTTTGACACTGATTTGAAAGATGAACGCTCCACTCATTTAGCCCTCGAATCGGATCTGCGACGCGCCATTTCCAACAATGAAATTGAAGTGCAGTTCCAGCCCATCTCAAATTTGCGCACGCTAGAAATTGCTGGTTTCGAAGCCTTGGCGCGTTGGCGGCACCCTAAAAAAGGTTTGCTGCCGCCCGGTGATTTTATTGATATGGCCGAAAATGCCGGAATGATCGGTGAGATTGGCCAAATCGTTTTGGCTAATGCTGCGCGCCACTTGGGCGTTTGGCAGCGCGTGCTGCGCCGTGACGAAAACTTCTTTGTTGCGGTTAATATTTCACCCAGCCATTTGCTCGAAAGCAACTTTCTCGAACAAGTTCAAGCCATCATCGAACGTGAAAGCTTGAAGCCCAACAGTCTGAAAATCGAAGTCACAGAATCTGTGATCATGCGCCATCCTGATCGGGCCACAAAATTGTTTGAGCGTCTACGCAGCCTGGGCGTGGGGCTGGCTTGCGATGATTTTGGCACTGGGTTCTCAAATCTTTCAAGCTTGCGTGATTTACCCTTTGACACGCTAAAAATAGATCGCTCCTTCTTAACACCAGAAAGTTTTGACACGCGCAGTGGCATGATCATTACCACAATCACTGAGTTAGCCCATGGTCTTGGCATGGTGGTTGTGGCGGAAGGTGTCGAGTCTCAAGCTCAAATTAATAGGCTTGCAGAATTAGGATGTGATTTGGGGCAGGGTTTCCACATTGGTGAGCCGAAATCGGCCAATGAAGTCTCAGAGCTCTTGGCCATTCTGCCCCGCATGGCCGCAACCCCATCACCACCGCCTCCACCCTTGGCCGAAATTCTTTTACCAGTGGTGTTTTACAAAGCGCCGCCAGCGCAGCTGAATGCAAACCATCTGTGGCCATCTGTTGAGTCGTTAACCCCAAAACCAGGGCGCGCACCTATGGCCCCTCGCCCTAAAGTGCAAGTGGAACCTGAGTTGGAAGTGCTGCCCTCAATTTTCAGCATTGGGGGCGGGCCTACCACGTTAAAATCCAAACAGAAAAAACCGGCAAAGCGCGCGAAGAAAGATTAAATCCCGGCCAATTTTTTCATCATATCAATGAGCCGTGGCACAAAGCGCTCTCCGTAACCCATAGTGTCTGCCAGCACATAAGTCTGGTGAACTTGCTCAGCCATGAATGAAGCAACGGGCATAGTCTCGGTCATATTCGTATAGTAACGCAAATCTTTTCGCGCGTTGCGAATGGCAAATTTGGCGTGGCTGTCATCATCATGCAACGGCACATTGATGAGGCGTCCAAACATCACAGAAGCCCCACCGCCACCCATAATCACCGAACGAAATGCTTCCATGTCAACCCCAGCCTTTACAGCCACAGTAATAGCTTCTGCCGCTATGGCTGCATGGCCAAGCGATAGAAAATTATTGATCAGCTTCACCTGATGCCCCGTGCCCACGGCACCTGTGTGCACAATCAAATCCGAAAAACATTCAAGCACGGGCCTAATTTTTTCCAGAGTTGCAGCATCACTTCCCACCATCAATCCAAGCTTGCCTGCCTCAGCTTCATTGGGGGTGCGTGTCATCGGCGTATCAATAAAACTCATGCCATGTTCTGTAGCAACGCTAGCAAGTCTCATCGTTGAATCTGGTTCTGCAGTCGAGCAATCGGCAATGATCAAACTTTTTTTGCCATTTGCCAAAAGTCCTAGTGGCCCAAGAACAATTTCTTCAACCTGCGGAGTTCCAGTCACCACCAAAATTACCATGTCAGATTGAGCTGCAATCTCTGCAACACTTTTACACTCATGTGCACCCTTGCTGATTAAGCTCTCCACCGGTGCGCGGTTTTTATGGGCCAATACATTAAGCTTGAAGCCCTTGGCTAAGATATTTTTGCCAATGCCGTGCCCCATCAATCCAACACCAATAAGACCCACTGTTTTTATCATTATGATTCAATCCTTGTTGCTAATTGCTCAAACTTATCAGGTTCGAGAATAAATACTCGGTCGTTGTTTTTATGCTTTAAGCCTAGCCGCTCATAAAA
>JANOUE010000054.1:0-18623 GCA_031416755.1 Hyphomicrobiales bacterium | reverse complement strand
CGTGTGCGTTGGGCTCCAGCGGTGCGTACAATGACGCCCATGCCCTTTGGCACTTCCACATCCTTGGCCACTTCCTTCAAACGGCGGCGATCAGAGGCATCGGTAATCTTGCGGGAAATGCCACCACCACGCGCAGTGTTCGGCATGAGAACGCAATAGCGACCAGCCAACGACATATAAGTTGTAAGCGCTGCACCCTTATTGCCGCGCTCTTCTTTAACAACCTGCACCAACAAAATCTGGCGGCGCTTGATCACTTCTTGAATTTTATAATGACGCTTGCGCGGCGCTCGGCGAGCACGTTGGGGAACCTCTTCAAGTGCGTCAGTTTCTTCACCTAAGGTTTCCACCTTGTTGCTTTCAGAATCCTCTTCAACTTCAAGAAGCTCAGCACCTTCTGCTTGCGCGGTTGGAGCTTCTTCAAGTTCGTGAATTTCTTCTTCAACTTCTGAAACCAGAACCGGTTCTGGCTCTTGCTCCAAAGCCATAGCAGGGGCTTGCCCATGAGGTTCGTCATCATGGTGATGATCTTCCTCGAAAGGCTCGCCATTTTCATCCGTAGACGGAGGGTTTTCCGAAGCAGGCGCTTCATCCTCTTCGTCGTCATCATCGTCATTTTCAGCCGCTTCTTCGGCTTCCTGTTCAGCAAGCAGTGCCATGCGATCAGCAATGGGGATCTGATAATAGTCCGGGTGAATTTCAGCGAAGGCCAAAAAGCCATGGCGATTGCCGCCATATTCCACAAAGGCTGCCTGCAGAGACGGCTCAACACGCGTCACCTTGGCAAGATAGATATTTCCTTTGAGGGGAGTTTTTGCAGCACTTTCAAAATCGAATTCTTCTAAGCGGTTACCGCGCGCAACAACAACCCGTGTTTCTTCCGGTTGGCTGGCGTCGATGAGCATTTTTGTGCCCATGTGATAAATTCCTTCGTGCCGCAGGGCGGCCCAAACAATTTGGGTTTCGGTCCGAATTTACGAACCCAAATGAACGGGAGGGCCTGCTTGCAATAATAGAGCTATCAATAACAGATTGTGAAAAAGCACACATCGCCGCAGAGCTTCTCGTGCTCTGGGAAAAAAGATGATGTGCAACAGCCTGTATCATGCCCTGGTTGACCTTTTGCTGAGCAACGGCCCAGCGGTGAATACGCTTTGCCTTATCTGGCATCCAACCAAAAAAGGACTTTTTGGATTCCACGGAGAATCCACCTCAACGCAGTAGCAAGGCAGAAACAAAACTGTTCGGACACCCAACCGTTGCGAAACTGTTGCTCTTGCAGGCTAAAGTTTCCTTTGAGTCTGCGATATTAGAGACAGGCCCTTTGTAAACATCATTGTCGGCCAATGCAAGAGAACTGCGAAAGCTTGCTTTAAGCGGCCTCAATGAATTGGAAACTAAGGCTTAACCATAGGCCATTAGCTTTGCCCAAATTGAACCACCAATTGAATCTGACAATAGTAAATAACGTAATGAAATCAATGCGAAACCTAATAAATGTGATTTTCGGCCTTGTGTTGTGGGTTGCATTTTCGACACCTGCCAGCGCCAAAGATGCATTGGCCACCGCTGTGCGCATGACTGGTGACGACCAACAAACTCATTTTGAAGTCGATTTATCCAAAGCCGTGGGTTTCACCGTTGATGTATTGCCTGACCCCTACAGAGTTGTAATTGACATCGCCGGGTTGAATTTTGATCTCCCGCCGGGCATTGGCCAAAAAGGCCAGGGCCTTATTTCATCGTTCCGCTACGGCATTATCGATGAAGGGCGCTCGCGCATCGTGCTCGACACCATAGGCCCTGTGCTCATTGATAGTTCGCAAGCTCAATCTGCCAAGGGCAAAAAACCAGCCCGCCTTGTGGTTAACTTGCTGGCTGCCAGCCCTGAAAGCTTTACTGAAACTTACGCCAAAGATCACGGTGCTGTGCCAGCATTGGCAACGGCCACAATTCCAAAGCCTATTGTGAAGCCAATTTTGGCCAAAGCGGAAACCGACAAACGCAAAACCATTGTTATTGACCCAGGCCACGGCGGGCTAGACCCAGGCGCACTTAGCCCCACCAAGACGTTAGAAAAAGACGTGGTGCTGCGCTATGGCAATGCACTGCGCAAAGAGCTGGAAAAATCAGGTCGCTTTAGAGTGGTTATGACAAGGGTCGACGACAAATTTGTCAGACTTGAGCGGCGTGTCGAAATTGCTCGCGAGAATAGTGCCGATCTTTTCATTGCCATCCATGCCGACACCGTGCATGGCCCCCAAGCCCGTGGCGTCACTATGTATACCGTATCTGATCAAGCATCAGACGCTGAAGCCGAAGCCCTCGCACATAAAGAAAACCGCGCTGACATCATAGCAGGCATGGACCTTGCTACCGAAAACATAGATGTAGCTAATGTCTTGATCAATCTGGCGCAGCGAGAATCACGCAACCGTGCCATGGCATTTTCCAAAAAAGCTGTGAACGAACTCAAAAACGTGACAGCCTTCACCGGCAAACCGATCCGTTCTGCCGCCTTCGTGGTTTTGAAAGCACCAGATGTGCCTTCCGTTTTGATTGAGCTGGGCTATCTTTCCAGCAAGCAAGACGAAGCTTTACTCATTTCGCCGGAATGGCATGCGCGCGTCGCAAAAGGCATGGCCAAAGCAATTGACAACTTCTTCGCAGCTTCAGCGGCCATTGCTCAGAAATAGCGCCAGCGCAGATTACCGATAGTCTCAGCCAGCCGAGGCGATTTTACTCGACCATGTAACTCTTCAGGTAATAATCTTCGTACAATATGCTGCGAGAAGCGCAAACGCGCGGCCAATACCGAATAGCCCGAATATGCCGAATAATATCTGCGTTTGCCAGAGAGGCGCGAAAAAAAGCTATAATTATCCGCTAAGACGAGGATCAGCAAATCAACAATGGCATCACGATTTCTGCGCCAAATATCATCCCCAACATTGTTGTAATGTAATGCCTTGCCCAGTTTGTCGGGCAATTCACTAAAACTCGTAACACGGTCTGGTCCGAACACATCGCAAAAAAAGGCAACGACGGCTTTATTGTCCGTCCCTATAAAAATTTTATCTTTTACAACTGGTGCAAGTTTTAAAACGCGGGCCTCATAGTCTGTCTTGTGATCGGTATGTCGAACATGAAAAGCATGATAATGCTCCCCCAGCGCAATGAGCCGTCGTTTAAGTTCATCGGCGATCGGCTGGCTGATCGAAAGCTGAGACAATGCAGTAAGCGCACTGCGGCCTTTCCTTTGACCAGCAGAGTGATGAACCAAAAGTTCTTCGTCATAGTCCTTTGAAAAATCAAAACTGATTAATTGCCCGCGATTCAATTTCTCTTTTACAGCTGGAAGATACGCGGAGACAAAGCCCTTTAAAATTTGTGGCTGAACCTCCATTGCATCAAATTTTGCTACAAATGGTGCAGCGTCCAGAATTAAACTTTCGCTTTGAGAGGTGAAGTATCGGCCAAATACATCTTTGAAATGAGAAGCAGCTTTTGAGTTTGTTTCAACAATGACGATGCGACCAAATTTGCGACCATATGAGATGCATTTGCCAATTTCGGAAAGCACGTCATTCAGCCCGCCCTCCGGCCTGCATAGCAAATATCGGTTTTTGTGAGGGTCGCGCATGCCGTGCCTTTGCCACAATCCAATCCTATCCACCACTATCTTTAAAGATATGGCGCTGCAGCAAAATATGCTATCGCCGGAACAATTGAATCAGCAATGAGATATTGGAATGGCATGCTGAAATTTTTTGGATGGTTATTTGGTTTTTTGACGATGGTCTTTTTAGGCCTAGCCGCTGCTGCCATCTATATTATCTGGGACGTCTCGAAAGACTTACCAGACTATAAGCAACTCGCATCATGGGAGCCCCCGGTGATGACGCGCATGCACGCGGCCGACGGTTCATTGCTGGCAGAATTTGCCGAAGAGCGCAGGCTTTTCGTGCCCATCAATTCAGTTCCACAAAAACTCATCCAAGCTTATTTGGCAGCGGAAGATAAAACGTTTTACCAACATAGCGGCCTTGATTGGCGTGGCATTGGCGCAGCACTTTTCCGCTATATCCAGGTTAAAATCACGCATCGTGGACAGGTGGTTGGGGCCTCTACAATCACCCAGCAAGTGGCCAAAAACTTCCTGCTTTCAAATGAGCAAACTCTCACGCGCAAGCTCAAAGAGGCGCTCATCGTCCAACGTATCGAAGCGTCTTTTTCAAAAGATCAAATTCTTGAACTTTATTTGAATGATATTTTCTTGGGTCTCAACTCTTATGGCATCGCCGCTGCTTCGCTGAATTATTTTGGCAAGTCACTGGAAGATTTGAGCGTCGAGGAAATGGCCTATCTCGCCGCACTGCCGAAGGGCCCAAATAACTACAATCCTTTCAAAAATCCGGAACGCGCCCTTGAACGACGCAATTGGGTTTTGGGCCAGATGTATGAAAATAAATATATCACAGAAGCTGAAATGAATGAAGCTCAAGCCAAGCCATTCAAAGTCAGCCCACGTCCATTCGGCGCGCAACTGTTCGCCGCTGAATCTTTTGCCGAAGAGGTGCGCCGCGATCTGGTTCAGATGTATGGCAAAGATGCTTTGAACAAAGGTGGCTATTCAGTACGCACCACACTTGATCCAAAAATGCAAATTTTCGCGCGCCAAGCGGTGGCCCGTGGTTTGATCGCTTTTGACCGCAAACGCGGCTTTCGTGGCCCGCTCAAGCATATTGAACTAGATGGCGGCGATTGGGCAAAACACCTTTTAACCATTCATCTCCCCGAAGATGTGGCTCCATGGCGCGTGGCAATTGTTACAGCGGTAACTGACGAACAGGCCGCAATCGGTTTACAGCCAGTCTTTCTGCCGAGCGGGCAATTTGCAACCGAGCGTGAAGTGGGTGTAGTTCCCTTGCTGCTCACGCAATGGGCCCGTAAGTTTCAAGGTGGCACCAAGCTTGGCCGCGAAATTAAATCTGTGGCTGATGTTCTGGCAGTGGGCGATATTATTTATGTGGCCCCTTCCACCAAGCCGGACCAATTTCACTTGGTTCAACTGCCAGATGTCGAAGGCGCGTTAGTTGCCATGGACCCGCACACTGGGCGTGTTCTCGCAATGGTTGGCGGGTTCTCTTATGGCAACAGCCAGTTTAACCGCGCAGTGCAGGCGCTGCGTCAGCCCGGTTCGTCTTTCAAGCCTGTGGTCTATGCCGCAGCCCTCGACAATGGTTATACGCCGTCTTCTGTTTTGCTCGATGCTGCGCTCGAATATAAGATGCAAAATGGTGATGTTTGGAAACCTAAGAACTACGATAAAAATTTCTATGGCCCTTCCACGTTGCGCCGCGGCATTGAGCAGTCGCGCAATACGATGACTGTGCGACTTGCCGACGACCTTGGAATGACAAAAGTTGCAGACTTGGCTCAACGCCTTGGCATCTACGATAAAATGCCGCTCAAGCTATCAATGGCTTTGGGCGCTGGGGAAACCACGCTTTTGAAAATGACCACCGCCTATAGCATCATGGCCAATGGTGGAAAGAAAGTGGAAGCAACTCTGATCGACCGTATTCAGGATCGTTATGGCCATACCATCTATCGCCACGACAATCGAGACTGCACGGCTTGTAAAGTTGAAACCTATAACCCGGCATTGCCCGAGCCTGATTTCGTGGATAACCGCGAACAGGTGATGAACCCTTACACCGCCTATCAAATCACATCTATGATGGAAGGCGTGGTAGAGCGCGGCACCGGCAAGAAAATGCAGATTGTCGGTAAGCCCATTGCTGGCAAAACTGGAACTTCAAATGATGAACGCGATGCTTGGTTCATCGGCTTCACGCCAGACTTAGCCGTCGGAGTATATGTAGGTTACGACAATCCAAAGCCTATGGGCAAAGGCCGCACTGGCGGCGAATTAGCTGCACCCATTGTGGCAGATTTTATGCGCTTTGCTTTGCGTGACAAAGCCGCAATTCCTTTTCGTGTGCCACGCGCCATTGAGCTTATTCCGATCCAAGTGAACTCCGGAAAACGCGCCATTTTTGGTGGTGAGGGCGTGATCCTTGAAGCCTTTAAGCCAGGCGACGAGCCTCCCGCCAACCCGACCGTAATTGGCACCAAGCCAAAACAATCGGGCGTAGTTTTGGTTGCGCCCAAACCTGCCACAAAGCAACCACCCGCCGATCAAGGGTTGACGGCGACGGATAACGGCCTCTATTGAGCGCCGATCAAATCACTTTAAAAAGTTAGGGTTCACCATGCGCGCCGAAATTATCAAATTGATCGCTGAGATCGAACAATCCGTTGGCTTGCTACGGAGGCATCTTTGACTGGGATAATTCAATCCGCGAGTTAGCCGAACTCAACGCCAAAGCCGAAGATTCGACCCTGTGGAACGACGCCCAAAAAGCTCAAGACGTGATGAAGCGGCGCACCGAGCTGGACACCCGCATTGGTGGCATACTCAAAATTCAAACCTCAATTTCAGATAACACCGAACTCATCGGCATGGGCGAAGCTGAGGGCGATCAATCAATTGTCGATGAAGCCGAAAAAGCGCTCTTTGCTCTAAAAAAAGATGTAGCTGCGGTAGAACTGGATGCGCTGCTTTCAGGCGAAGCAGACGGCAACGACACGTATTTGCAAATCAATGCCGGAGCAGGGGGCACCGAAAGCCAAGACTGGGCGTCGATGTTAATGCGCATGTATGTGCGCTGGGCAAATCTCAACAAATATAAAGTTGAAGTGCTGGACCAGCATGACGGCGAAGAAGCTGGCATCAAATCCTGCACCCTGCAAATCAAAGGCAAGAATGCTTACGGAAAATTGAAAACCGAAAGTGGGGTTCACAGGTTGGTGCGCATCTCACCGTACGATTCGAATGCGCGCCGACACACCTCTTTCTCGTCGGCTTGGGCCTATCCGGTGATTGATGATAACATCAACATTGAAATCCTCGACAGTGATTTGAAAGTGGATACCTACCGCGCATCAGGCGCTGGCGGTCAACACATTAACACCACGGATTCTGCCGTTCGCATTACCCACATGCCCACCGGCATTATTGTAGCTTGCCAAGCTGAACGCTCACAGCACAAAAACCGCGCAACGGCGTTAAAGATGTTGAAGTCACGGCTTTATGAGCGTGAAGTGCAATTGAAACAAGATAAGGTGGATGCGGCCAATGCGACCAAAACTGATATTGGCTGGGGCCATCAAATCCGCTCTTATGTTTTGCAGCCCTATCAGCTTGTAAAAGATTTGCGCACCGGTTTCACCAGCACTAACCCAACAGCCGTGTTGGGGGGTGAATTGGATGATTTCATCCAAGCTTCCCTTGCGCACCGCATTCATGGTGGCGCCGGGGCAATTGAAGATATTGATTAAGGCATAGCCGTCTTTATTGGCCGCACATTGTCAATCACATCTTCAACCTGCGGTGAAACCGTCATCGTGGTAAATGGGTCGACCGCTGCTGGCTCTAGAACCTGTGGCTGGCTTGATCCGCCTTGGCGCATTGAGCCAAAGACATAGGCGCCGTTTTCAATGCTAATAGTTTCATTGGTTACATTGCCTTCAACATGCGCACCAGCTTGAATATTCACATGAGTGCCGACAACTGGGCCTATCATCCGCCCGCGAATGAAAACATGCTGCGCGCTAAGTTCACCAAAAATTTCGCCATGGACATCGATCAAACAGGTATGAGCACGCACCGTACCTCGCACCATGCCATCAATATGAATTTCACCATCACAAATGATGTTGCCTTCAAACGAAGTGTCCCGCGCAATATAGGACGGATCCAAGTTGCTTGAATTTGATTCAGGTTCGCTTTTTTGCTTTTTAAAAAACATGGACTACTCGTTTACTCGCACCTGTGGCGAAATTGTGGTGCAAGTGCCAGCCTAGCGCTATTTCATGAGAATGTCATTATCCCAAAATCTGCCATTCTTTGGCCAAGCTTTGCTGGCCAATACTGCTTGGAATATAAGCCATTTAATGGAAGAATGGACCGAGGAATCGCATGACCAACTTGGTGATTGGAACGTAATGAGTTGCGGCTAAGACTGTTAAGAATATCACTTCTTACAATACTCACACTCACATCACTTGTTGTGCTCGCTATTGCATTGTTTTTCTGGCGGCTAACTCAAGGGCCAATTTCACTAGCATTTCTCAACGACCGCATTGAAACTGCGATTAACCAACAATTGACAGACATGCATGTCAGCCTCGGTGGGGCGATGTTGGAAGTGGATCGCAACGGCAACATTCCACATGTGCGTTTCCGCAATTTGGTGGTGCGCGATTCGGGAGGCAATATCATAGCGTCTGCCCCACGCGCAGCCGTTTCGCTTGACACTGCCAGCCTAATGTCAGGAAAAATTGTCGCTGATACCTTGGAGCTCATTGGTCCGAAAATCAGTGCACGGAGGAATTTAGACGGCACTGTCACTCTTGGCGTAAGCGGGCAAGTTGACGAAGACGTTGAATCAGTAGTGATAGACGAAAACTTTAAGGAGGAAGGTGGCAAGGCTGGTTTAACCGGCCCCGCTATTGCTCCTGCAGGCACCACGACTGGTGCAAAGCTAATTGCAATGCTCGATTCACGGGATTCCAAAAACTCAGTCTCAGCATTAAAAAGCATTCGCATCAGTCAAGCCGCACTTAATGTTTTTGATGATGCAAATGCCGCCAATTGGTTTGCACCTTCAGCAGACCTAACTTTCAAAAAAATGCCATATGGTTTTGTCGTTTTGGCAAAAGCTGATGTGGCCACCAGTACTCTGCCTTGGCATATTGAATTTTCAGCTACTTACCTGCATGAAACGAAAACGTTTTCGGTTAGCACAACAGTTGAAAATCTGATTCCAGCAAATGTAGCCGAAAAGATTTTTGCACTCTCACAATTTGCCAAAGTGCAAACTCCACTCTCTGGCCATATCGAAATTGAAGCAAAGGATGACGGCAGCATAACCAAAGCCACAGCCGAATTGACAGCAGGTGAGGGGCAACTCAATCTGCCAGATTATTTGGCCCAGCCCATAAAAATTGATGATGGCAGTTTTCGTGTAATCTATGAATCTAAAACCGGAGTTTTTGATTTAGTGGATTCTTCTCTACTTGTTGGAGGTTCACGGGCTGATATTTCTGGTAGATTTTCGCCGGTTAGGTTGCCCGACGGCAAGTTGAATGCGATTGATATTGAACTGCAGGCGCAGAATGTAAACATCGAATCTAAAGTTACTGATGCTGATCCAGTTTTGGTTGATCGAATAGAATTCAAAGGTCGTGCGGCCATTGAACAAGCACGCTTGGATATTTCTGATTTGGTTGTCATGTCGGGCAACAGTGGAGTCCGCATGCGCGGCTTTATCACAGGCGGCGAGGAATCGGCTGGCATCCAGCTTGCTGGCCGTGTGCGCGATGTTTCGGCCAAGCTGTTGAAAAAGCTTTGGCCACCAATTGTTGCCTCGCGAGCGAGAGCCTGGGTCACAGAAAATGTCGTAGATGGCCGCGTGACCGAGGGCACATTCCAAATCAATCTCCCCGCCAACGCCTTGGCCAAAGCAAAGCGTGAACGATTGCTACCAAAAAACGCGATCAACTTTAGTTTCCAGATTGCAGACGTAACATCGCATTATTTCAAAGATCTGCCACTCATCACCAATGCGAATTTGGAGGCGACGCAAACCGACAATAATTTTGACATGGTCTTCACCTCCGGCCAGTCAACATTAAGTTCAGGTCGTATTGTTAAGATAGACAACGGCACTTTCGCGGCCCACGGAATTATGGCTGAAGAAGTGCAGGGGGTTTTTGGATTTAATTTGCTAAGTCCGGTTGATGCGATGGTGGACTTGGCGAGTCAACCCGACCTCAATCTGATCAAAACAGATTTGACAAAGTTTCCCAAATTGCAAGGCACCGCGAAGGTGGCGATTAATTTGCAGTTTCCATTGATTAAAAAAATTCCAAAGGAACGCGTCGAATTTGCAACCAAAATTGCAATTGAAAAAGCAGCAATTTCCAAGGTGCTCCCTGGCATAGATTTAACCGATGGTGATCTTGCGGTGGAAGTCTCTAATGAATTAATCTCAGTAACAGGTCCAGCCAAAGTGAATGGACTTGATGCAAAAGTGGTTTGGAAAAAGCCGCGCAGCAATGGCCCAGCCATTTCACAAATTACCACTGTGTTAGATGAAAAAACCCGCGAAAAGCTTGGCCTGAAAATTGCAGACTATCTTTCAGGTCCGACTCCAGTTTCAGCAGAAATTAGCACAAATGAAAATGGCCAGACAGTTGTGAAGGCCCAAGTGGATCTTTCTAAAGCAGCAATGAAGCTTCAGGCCTTGGGGTGGAAGCGGCCAGCCCAAGAAGGCACCTCAGCATCTTTTGTTGTCACCACAACGGAAGGCAATTCACGAAAGGTTGAAGACTTCGAATTAGATGGACCTGGCTTGAAATTGCGCGGCAAATTGGAAATTGGGGTGGGTGGCGTGATGAAGTCCGTTACAATGGACGAAATTCGCTTAGATGAAGACAACGTGTTTTCTGCCACCATTGTGCCCGGTGAAGATAATTTATCGCTCACGGTTTCCGGCAAAAACTTTGACGCACGGCCCTATATTCAATCGTTGATTTCCCCCGTTCAAACTGTAGCTGATGGAAAAGCTGTTGGGGAAAACTCGGCAGCGCCCAATCAAGACTTTACCTTGAAAGCCAAGTTTAAACACGTGACAGCCTTCCGCGGTGAAGCGGTCGATGATGTGGTGGCCATACTACGCGCCCGCGCAGGCAAAGTTGCAGAAGCCGATATCACTGGCAATTTCTTGAGCGGTCAACCTTTGCGAATAAAGGTAACGGCCTTGCCCGAAGGCCGGGATATGAAGGTGTTTAGCGGCGATGGTGGCGCTGTGGTGCGAGCCGCCAATTTCTACTCCAAAATTGCGGGAGGCGAATTACAGTTTTCTGCGCTGATCGGCAATGAACCGGGTTCCCCCTTGCGCAACGGCCAATTGCAAATCAAAAATTTCGAGGTGCGCAACGAAGCGGCATTGGCGGAGCTTGACCAGCGCGGCAAGCCAAAAAAATCAGGTCCTCGAAAAGGTGGCATCACATTCAAAAAACTATGGTTGCCATTTGACATCGATGCCAAATTTGTGCGCCTCGGTGAAGTGACATTGCGGGGCACAGACATGTGCGCCACTGCCGATGGTGTGATCAGGAAAAAAGACGGTGCGCTCGATGTGACGGGCTCAGTTATTCCTGCCTGTGGTCTCACCGGAGCATTCAACAATGTGCCTTTGCTGGGAGACATTTTGAGCGGCGGCAATGACAATGAAGGTCTGTTCGGCGTAACTTATGCTATGGGTGGCACCCTGGCCAAGCCCGATATTAAGGTGAACCCAATCTCCGCTTTGGCTCCTGGCATATTCCGCAGATTGTTCGATTTCGGTAAATCTGGTGCACCAAAGAAATCAAATTCAGTTGGTGTGAACTAGCGCATCGGATGGTCAAATGTATTTGCGTTACTCCTAATACCGTCTTTCCCGCGAAGGCGGGAATCCAGCTTTCTTACAACAAGTTAGCTGGACCCCCGCCTACGCGGGGGTGACGGGGATGGGGGGCGTGACGATTCTAGTTGACCATCCGATGCTCTAGAATGAATAAACCAGCCAATGACAAATTTAAGTTCCGTCACCCTCGCGAAGGCGGGGGCTGGAATGACGAATAATAGGGTGAGTTAGTTTTAGAGCTTTTTGAGCAGCACATGCTTTTTCTTACCCATGGAAAGTTTAAGCGCGCCGTCAGCATTTAGCATTTCTTGGGTAAGAGTCATTTTTTCATCAGTAACCAGCACATCGTTGACACGAATTGCACCGCCTTGAATGGCTCGCTTTGCTTCACCATTTGACGCAGCAAATCCTACCGCAATATTTGCTTGCAAAATACCGACAGGTAAAGTGAGTGTGAATGTAGGTAAACCAGTAGCACTCTGACCCTCCTCAAAAGTTTTACGAGCAGTTTCAGCCGCCGCTTCCGCCGCAGCCGAACCGTGCAGCAATCTGGTAGTTTCATTGGCCAAAATCTTTTTGGCCTCGTTAATCTCGGCGCCGCTCAGTGCTTCCAACTTCGCAATCTCAGCCATTGGCAAAGTGGTGAACAGTTTCAAGAACCGCCCCACATCTGCATCTTCAGTGTTGCGCCAGAATTGCCAATATTCGTAAGGGCTGCGCACGTCCGCATTCAGCCACACGGCACCCGTGGCCGACTTTCCCATCTTTGCACCAGACGACAAGGTAATAAGTGGTGAGGTGAGAGCATAAAGTTGATGTGTGCCCATGCGCCGGCCAAGATCAATGCCGTTAACAATATTGCCCCATTGATCAGAGCCGCCCATTTGCAAATTGCAAGCGTAGCGCCGCGCCAGTTCAGCATAGTCATAGGCTTGCAAAACCATGTAATTGAATTCGATAAACGAAAGTTCGTGTTCGCGCTCTAGCCGTAGCTTCACTGAATCCATGGCCAACATGCGGTTCACACTGAAGTGCTTGCCCACATCGCGCAGCATGTCAATGTAGTTCAGCTTTGTCAGCCATTCAGCATTGTCCACCATCACAGCGTCTGTATCGCCGTCGCCAAATTTGACGAATTTGTCAAACACCTGCTGAATGCCGCGCTTGTTATTTTCAATATCATCAAGTGATAAAATCTTGCGGCTCTCATCGCGCCCCGATGGATCACCAACCCGCGTGGTGCCACCACCCATGAGAATGATGGGCTTGTTTCCACTGGCTTGCAGCCAATGCAACAGCATAATTTGCACCAGAGAACCCACATGCAGAGATGAGGCCGTGCAATCAAAACCAATATAAGCCACCAGTTTTTGGGCGGCAGCCAAAGCGTCCAGCCCTTCATTGTCTGAGCATTGATGAATGAAACCACGTGTGGCCAATGTATTAAGGAATTCTGATTTGAATTGGGTCATGATAAGGGCCTCTTATCGTGAGGTGATTTGCATGTCAAAAATTTACACCAGCATCGGGTTAATGAGCGGCACCTCGCTAGATGGCATCGACGTAGCCTTGATCCGAACGGACGGCGAAGGATTTGTGGAACGTGGGCCAAGTTTGACTTACCCTTATTCAGCTGAACGACAAGCTATGTTGCGGCAAACATTGAAAGCTGCGCTTTCCATAACAGAACGCAGCCAACGCGCAGGATGCCTCGCTGAAGTTGAAGAAGAACTGACACATTGGCATGTTAGCGCACTTGAGAAATTTTTTGAGGTCCACGATATTGCCAACACCACAATTGATGTGATTGGGTTCCATGGCCAAACCGTGTTGCACCGGCCTGAAGCAAAACTAACTGTTCAGCTTGGCCTTGGTCAAATCATTGCCGACTCTATCCTCGTTCCCGTGGTCTACGATATGCGTGCCGCTGATGTAGCCGCAGGCGGGCAGGGCGCTCCACTGGTGCCAGTCTATCACCGTGCCCTCGCTAAAAACCCGCCCGTGGCATTTGTGAATATTGGTGGTGTGGCCAATGTCACGCATGTAAGTGCAAATGGTGAACTGCTTGCTTTCGACACTGGCCCCGGCAATGCGCTGATCAATGATTGGGTGCATAAGCATACAGGCCAAGCCCATGACCAAGGCGGCGCGTTTGCCTTGGCCGGAAACATTTCACCCAAGCATTTGAAAGCCGCATTGGAAAATCCCTATTTCCAGAAGCGCCCACCAAAATCACTCGACCGTAACAGCTTCGAGAATTTTTCAGTAGATAGCTTATCCTTGGAAAATGGCGCGGCAACTCTCACCGCCTTCACCGTGCACTCCATCGCCAGAGCCGCCCGCTGGTTCCATGAGCCTGTGAACCATTGGATTGTCTGCGGCGGTGGCAGGCACAATGTTGCGATCATGCAGGGCTTACAAGAAATTCTCGGCAATGTTCAAAGCGCTGAAGAAGCAAGCTTCAACGGCGATAGCATGGAAGCCGAAGCGTGGGCCTATCTGGCAGTGAGAAACTTGCGTGGGCTTCCCATCTCGTTTCCGGGAACAACCGGTGTGGTGAAAGAAATGAGCGGTGGGTTTCTCACCAAACCCTGATCACTCTTCCTGCGTCAATCTCTTGTCTAAATAATCAGCGCAAATCTTGGTCAAGTCTTCAATCCGATCTTGGAAGAAGTGGTTGGCATCGGTGATGACCTTATGCTCGATAGCAATGCCTTTTTGTGTTTTCAGTTTCGAAACCAAAGTGTGCACAGCTTCGGGCGCAGTCACAGTATCCTTGCCGCCATTGATAAACAGCCCAGATGCAGGGCAGGGAGCCAAGAATGAGAAATCATAATGTTTGGCCAAAGGTGCAATAGAAATAAAGCCACCAATTTCGGGCCGCCGCATCAACAATTGCATCGAAATCCAAGCACCAAACGAAACACCAGCAATCCAACATATTTTAGATTCGCGATTTAAGGCCTGCAACCAATCCAACGCTGAAGCCGCATCAGCCAATTCGCCTGCGCCATTGTCAAACAAGCCTTGGCTGCGACCAACACCGCGAAAGTTAAAGCGCAAAACTGAAAAGCCACGGCTTTGAAAAAGTTGATAGAGCGAATGCACGATCGGATTATTCATCGTGCCGCCAAAAGTGGGGTGCGGATGTAACAGAATGGCAATGGGTGCCGCGTTGGTTTTGCCCTGATGGTAGCGCGCTTCAATGCGGCCTGCGGGTCCGTTAAAAATCACTTCTGGCATAATTCATCCCATATTGCCGCCACAGCGCCATTACTTGACTCCGTTAGTCGGATTTAGTAGTTTCACTCGGAACGGAAAACGCAAAGTTACCGTTCAGCTTCAAAGCCTCCGCGCCTTTAGCACGGGGCGGGGGGCAAAAAGCAAGCATTTCGTGAATGGAACAGGCAAAAGCCCATGAAAATGAGCACTAAAGGACGCTACGCCGTTATGGCGATGATTGATATTGGCGAACATAGCCATGGCAAACCCGTTTCTTTGGCCGAAATTGCCGAGCGTCAAGACATTAGTCAAGAATATCTGGAGCAACTCTTCGGAAAACTGCGCCGAGCTAATTTAGTGACCAGTTCACGCGGACCAGGTGGCGGCTATGAGCTGGCGCGCGAAGCTGCCGACATCAATATGTCCGATGTGATTCTCGCTGCCGATGAAACTCTCAACGCCACCCGCTGCGCTGGCGATGCGGTGCCCGGCTGCGTGAAAGGTGAGCGCTGCAATTCGCATGATCTCTGGTCGTCACTGGGCCGCCAGATGATGAATTTTTTAGGAGCCATCACGCTGGAAGACGTTGTGCAGAATCGCAATCTCGCTTTAGCCGCTTCCATCCGCCAAGCAAAAGATCGGCATGTGAAAGCATTTTGAGAACTTATCTTGACCATAATGCCACCAGCCCGCTGCGCCCTGAGGTAAAGCAGGCGATGATGGCTGCTATGGAAATTCATGGCAATGCTTCGTCAGTGCATAGCGAAGGTCGCACAGCGCATAAGCTGATGGACGATGCCCGCGAAACATTGGCATTCAATCTTGGTTGCCTGCCTCAAATGATTACGTTTACGAGCGGCGGCACGGAAGCCAATGCCATGGCCTTGCGTGGTTTAGATGTTGACCGGATTTTAGTTTCCGCCGTTGAGCACCCAAGCGTTACAGCAGCAGCAAAAGCCAGCGGCAAGCGTGTTGAAACCATCCCCGTTGATAAATCAGGTCGCCTGAACTTGGCAGCCCTTGAGCACATGTTAACTGGTCCCAAAGCGCTCGTCTCTGTGATGGTCGCCAACAATGAAACAGGCGCGGTGCAGCCAATTGCTGCTATAGTGGCGCTGGCCGCAAAAGCAGGCGCACTCACTCATGTTGATGCGGTGCAAGCCTTTGGCAAGCGCCAAGTCAATTTTGGCTTGATGGGTGTCGATATGATGACTGTCGGTGCCCATAAAGTGGGTGGCCCCACTGGCATTGGCGCGCTGATCATTCGTGATGGTTTGGTCGTTGAGCCGTTGCTGCAAGGTGGCGGCCAAGAACTGCGCCGCCGTGCGGGAACTGAAAATCTCATTGCCATCGCCGGTTTTGCAGCAACCGCAAAAGCCACCAGGCTAGACACACATGGTTTTACCCACACACTGGAAGCTGCACTCGAAGATGTAGTTATTTTCAGCGATGGTGTTGAACGCCTGTGCAACACCATCTGCTTTGCTACGCCCGGTATGAAGGCTGAATCATTGCTTATGAATTTAGACCTCGAAGGCATTGCCGTCTCTTCAGGCTCGGCATGTTCGTCTGGCAAGGTTGCGCGCAGCCATGTGCTCGATGCCATGGGAGTAGCACCAGAAATCTCCGCTGCCGCCATCCGCGTCTCATTGGGATGGAACACAGTGGCCGAAGATATCGAACATTTCATCGCCGCATGGCGCAAAATCAACCAACGCTTCAAAACGAAAGCTGCTTAAACGAATGGCCGACCAAGATACCATTAATCTCGTCAAAACGATCGAAGTCGATAAGTATAAATACGGCTTTGAAACCGATATCGAGTCGGACTATGCGCCGAAGGGTTTGAATGAAGATATTGTGCGCTTCATTTCAGAAAAGAAGGGCGAGCCGCAATGGATGTTGGACTGGCGCTTGGAAGCTTACCGTGTGTGGCTCACTATGGAAGAACCTACTTGGGCTCGCGTGCAGTATCCAAAAATTGATTTTCAAGATTTATACTATTATGCAGCCCCAAAATCCATGGCGGCACCGAAAAGTTTGGATGAAATTGATCCAAAACTTTTGGAGACCTACGCCAAATTAGGTATTCCGCTCAAAGAACAAGAAATTCTGGCTGGCATTCGCAAGCAAGGCGAGCCAAGCCACTTGGATGATGAAGGTAACGAAATCATTTCAGGCCGTGTTGCCATTGATGCGGTGTTTGATAGCGTTTCAGTCGTCACCACATTCAAAGCTGAACTAGCCAAAGCCGGCGTTATTTTCTGCTCAATCTCCGAAGCCGTGCGTGAACACCCTGAATTGGTGAAGCAATATTTGGGCAGCGTCGTGCCGCAGAATGATAATTTCTATGCCGGGCTAAACAGTGCTGTGTTCTCCGATGGCTCATTTGTTTATGTGCCGCCCGGTGTGCGCTGCCCCATGGAGCTTTCAACCTATTTCCGCATGAACGCCAAAAACACTGGCCAGTTTGAACGAACCTTGATCATCGCCGATAAGGGGTCTTACGTGTCTTATCTCGAAGGCTGCACCGCGCCCACGCGCGAAGAAAGCCAACTCCACGCAGCCGTGGTGGAATTGATCGCCCATGAAGATGCCGAGATTAAATATTCAACCGTGCAAAACTGGTATCCCGGTGATGCCGAAGGCAAGGGTGGAATATATAATTTCGTGACCAAGCGCGGCGATTGCCGAGGTGCTCGCTCCAAAATTTCGTGGACCCAAGTTGAAACCGGAAGTGCGATCACCTGGAAATACCCCAGTGTCATTTTGCGCGGCGAATCTTCTCGCGGTGAATTTTATTCGATCGCCATTTCCAATGGCCGCCAACAAGTTGATAGCGGCACCAAGATGATTCACTTGGGCAAGAACAGTTCCAGCCGCATTATCTCTAAGGGCATTGCGGCGGGCCGCTCGGATAACACCTATCGCGGTTTAGTCAGCGCCCACCGCAAAGCCACCAATGCGCGAAA
Source organism: Hyphomicrobiales bacterium (assembly GCA_031416755.1). Classification (GTDB taxonomy): domain Bacteria; phylum Pseudomonadota; class Alphaproteobacteria; order Rhizobiales; family Aestuariivirgaceae; genus Aestuariivirga. The sequence continues at coordinate 886 of JANOUE010000054.1, read as the reverse complement.
CTTCACGCAATGTGACTCGTTGTTGATTGGTGATCAATGCGGCGCCCACACAGTTCCCTACATTGAAAGCAAAACCTCAACCGCGCAGTTCGAGCACGAAGCCACCACCAGCAAAATCAGCGATGATCAAATGTTCTACTGCATGTCGCGTGGGCTCAGCCAAGAAGAATCGGTCGCGTTAATTGTCAACGGTTTCGTGCGCGATGTGCTGCAGCAATTGCCAATGGAATTCATGGCCGAAACGCAGAAGCTGATCGGCATTAGTTTGGAAGGATCAGTAGGATGATGACGATGGAAGATCAAATTGCCGAGATAGAGAAAAAATTATCTATAGTAAAAAATGGATCTGAACTTGTTGCGCTTGGAAAGGAACATTGGGGTGCTCTGGACTGGCACAACCAAGCTGAAAAGGTCTGGGTTACGACAAAAAGCAATCGACTGGAAATAAGGATGGACGGCATTAACAAATTTAGAACCGCCGAAAATCCGAGTAGCGACCTATTTGGATTCGGCGGTGGCAAAAGGCGCAATTCAATGGAACTGCTTAACGACATCGCAAAATTTGCTGGAAAGAATACAATCTAAAATGCTCACTATCACTAACCTCCACGTTAAACTTGAAGACGAACCGCGCGAAATTCTGACAGGCCTTTCCCTCAATGTGAAGGCTGGCGAAGTGCATGCCATCATGGGGCCCAATGGCTCGGGCAAGTCTACATTGTCATATGTACTTTCTGGCCGCGATGGCTATGAAGTGACCGAAGGCTCAGTCACCTTCAAAGGCAAAGACTTGCTGGCCATGGAAGCCCATGAACGTGCCGCCAAGGGCGTGTTCCTGGCGTTCCAATACCCCATCGAAATTCCCGGTGTGGCCACCATGCAATTC
>JANOUE010000053.1:0-9218 GCA_031416755.1 Hyphomicrobiales bacterium | reverse complement strand
AGCTGAGACCCTTAAATATTGAGCGCCGCGTCAAGCCACATGTTGGAGTTAGTTGCGCGGTGCGGCAGATACATGGGTTGTTGCCCGCCGAATTGTTGGATGAAGTGATGGCTAAGGTGATTACGATTTTTGAGTGAATGTGTCGACAACTCACAATTAGAGATTAGTTACAGACAAAAGCTTTTGTTTCAACACTCCAAAGTTTTATTCCAAGATTGCAAACATCTTGTTGCGGTACCCAGTAAATATTGTTTGATGCCGTAGCAAAGCCCGAGATTAGCAGCTCGATTGGAGCATCCACAGTCTTGCCATAACTCAACAAATCTGAAACGATATGTTGTACATCGTCAGAATTTAATTGCGTATTGTCATTGCTCGTAAACGCATGAAATCCTAATCGACTGTTTGAGGAACTTGATCGCCATGTCTTTCCGTTGCGATCAGTTCCACCAAAAAACGCAATTGCACACGCGCTAGCACAATCACTTGCTCCTTCTATTACCGTCTTTATACCATTTGTTCTAAAGAATAGCCCCAAACGCATTCCTTCATAAAGATTGCCACCGGGACTGGACAGATAGAGTGCTGTATTCTTGCGAACAGGCAAGCTCGCAAGAACTGATTTTAATCTATCGGTATCTCCGCTAACAATTTCGCCGCTCGCTAGAATGGCCGTGAGAGTTGAAGAAACGTTACCGGGATGAACGACAAAATCCATCGCCAAAGCCGCTCCGCCAAGCAAGCAGTTGAATACAATCAATGAAGAAAGAATTTTATTGAATAAATTTGCCAATTTGCAATCTCATTCGTTTGTGTCCAAATAACACTCTTGCGTATTCCCTTATACTTGTCATCCCCGCATTTATTGCGGGGAACCATGCTTGACCCATTGTGAAATTTGAAATTGCTGCAATATGGGTCGCCGGAATAAATCCGGCGATGACAGTTGAGAGTGGTTGGCCAATAAAAAACCTCGCAGTCTCATGCGAGGTTTCAAACTTCAAATTGGAAAATCTTATACCGCTGCCACAACTTCTTCTTCGTCCTCAACCAGCGCCTTTAATTCTTCGCGGGTTACTGACTTGTCGGAAACCTTGGCTTTGCCGACGATCACGTCTACAACTTTTTGCTCGAATATAGGTCCGCGCAATTCCATCAAGGCATTGCCGTTTTTACGGTAATAATCGAAGACCTGCTTTTCTTGACCGGGGAATTGGCGGGCGCGGCCAATCAAAGCCTGCTGCAATTCTTGATCGGTAACTGAAACGCCTTCTTTTTCACCAATGGTGCCGAGCACAAGGCCCAAGCGAACACGGCGTTCAGAGATGGCGCGATATTCTTTGCGGGCCTCTTCTTCAGTGGTGTTTTCATCCACGAAAGTTTTGCCAGCTTTTTGCATTTCGCCATTTAAGGCTGCCCAGATGTTGTTGAATTCGGCTTCAACTAAACGCTGGGGCAATTCGAATGTGTATTGCTTGTCCATGGCGTCCAGAACGTCGCGCTTCAATTTCATGTTGGTCATTTGCGCAAATTCGCGCTCCAAACCTGCCTTCACCATTTCCTTGAGTTTGGCCAAATCTTCAAAGCCCAAACGCTTGGCGAAATCTTCGTCGATCTTGCCTTCGGCAGCGGTTTCAATGCCGTTCACCTTGACTGCAAACACAGCGGCTTTGCCTGCCAGCTCTTTGGAGCCGTAATTTTCAGGGAAGGTTACGCTTACGGTGCGATCATCGCCAACTTTGGCACCGACCAATTGTTCTTCAAAGCCGGGGATGAATTGGTTGGACCCAATTTCGAGCGGAATGTCATCGCCCTTGCCACCAGCAAATTCGACGCCATCAATGGAACCCACAAAGTTGATATTCACTTTGTCGCCGGTTTCAGCTTTGGCACCGTCTTTCTTGGCTTCAAAAGATTTATACTGGTCGGCCAAGCGCTTCAGCGATTCTGCCATTTGCTCTTCTGATGCGACAACAATATGCTTGTGCAGCTCAATGCCGGTGAAATCTTTCACTTCAAATTCTGGAATCACTTCTACAGCGAGCGAGAAAGAAAGATCGGCTTTGCCGTCCATCACTGCGGTAACTTCGGCTTCATCTTCTGGAAGCTTCACTTCGGGTTGGTAAGCCGGTTTCAAATTGCGATCAGCGAACACTTGCTTGGATTGGGCATCAACAGTGGTTTGAATCACTTCGGCCATCATGGATTTGCCATACATGTTCTTCAAATGAGCAACCGGAACTTTGCCAGGGCGGAAGCCTTTGATTTGGGCTTTGCCTGCCATATCTTTTAACTTGGCATCCATTTCCTTGGAGAGTTCGGCGGCGTTGACCACCACTTTAAACTCGCGCTTCAGGCCGGAATTGAGTGTTTCTGTAACTTGCATAATGTCTCGTCTCTGCTTTCAGTTGGGGCCATTCCGGGAAAGTTCGGCTCACTCGAACATGGTGCGGGCGGAGGGACTTGAACCCCCACGAGTTTCCTCACAAGAACCTAAATCTTGCGTGTCTGCCAATTTCACCACGTCCGCGCTGCACTTAGGCTTTTGGCCCCGGGGCATTTCAGTGGCGGTGCTTTAGCAGAGGGTTTTCCGATTGGGAAGGGAAGATTTGAGGGTAATGAAGCAGGGCCTTTTTATTCCTCGAACTAGTTGCTGCAAGGCCAATTTTTTGTAATAATAAACGGTGCCGGGCGTCCAAAGGACTGAGCGATAAGCATTCATTGGGAGATTTGAGATGTTTACGATACGAATTCGGCTTTTACTCGTCGCTATGCTCACACTTTTAATCACAGGACCTAGCTTTGCCGCAAATTGTGGAAGCGGAAAGATTTTGCTTCAGGACAAGTTTAAATCTCTAAGTGCGGTTTGGGGAATTACTCCGAGCCCCGATTTGACAACTGGACCTGGTGGATTGGCAATCAATCTAAAAGTTGGGACCTCATTCTTAGGTTTGAATCAATCTGGATTTTTTGGCGACTATGAGGTTTGCATGACTGTAAAAACAAACTTCAAATGCACTGATCCAGCGCAATGTGAAGCTTCGCCCTATGTGGGGATCACATTTTGGGGTGCCGACAGGTTGAATTTTTATGCTTGTGACATTACGCCAGCTTATTCCACATTTGCAGTTTGGCGCACCCAAAACAATAAAAACCTCAATCCGGTTCCAGCAGCCATTCTTCCAAAAGATACCCTGCCGAAACTTTCACAGAAAGATTTTGATATTTCGGTTTCGGTAACAGGAAATCACATGACTTGTAAAGTGAATGGCGTGGTTGCGGCTGAGATTGATGGCCTTCCGCCAGAAGGCGGGAGCCTGTTTGGATTTGAACTTGGTTCGGCAACTACAAATAAGGACAATTCCAAAGTTATCATAAAAAACATTGAGATTCGGGAGCTACAAGCCAAATAGGTTGAGGCGCTCAAGAACGATGAGGATTTTTGGTGCTAGGGGCAGAGGTAGTGAGCAGTAGATTTGCAACCGCCCCTGCGCTTTAATGCTTCACGTCAAGTTTCTTGCCTTTGGGCTGGCCGATGTCTTTCAGCAGTGCGCTGAACCATTTGGCCTTCACGTCAAATTCCTTGCCGCCTTTGATGCGGGGAAATTCGATGGCACGGAGTTGGTTCTTTTTGCCCTCGTCATGGCCGATCACACCAGACACACCTTTAAGGGCGTTTTTCACAGCTTCTTTCACCATCAATTTAATCAAAGCCAAATCTTCTTTGTTGGCTTTGGATGAGCGTGCGAAATAACCGGATTTTTGCACCAGGGTTTTTTCGGCTCCCACCAATTCGGCAAAGCGTTTGGCAAACCAGGCGCCGGGGTTGATCTTGTCGATCTTCACATGGCCGAAGGCATCGCGTTCGGCTTCTTCGCCGCGGGCAGCCATTTCTGCAACGATATCATTCACCCCTGCCCCTTCACTGAGGAAAATGGTGACGCAATCTTTTTTGTCCATAATCTTCTTCAGGCGCTTGGCTTCGGATTCCAAATCAATCGCGATCTCTGGCAAGTAGACTGCATCAATATCTTTGTAGTCCATCGAAAGATTGAGATCGGGAACGAACTTCAATTTCTTCAGGCGCTTGCGATAGGTATCAGCTGTGGCAGCAGTCAACCAGCCACAATTGCGGCCCATCACTTCGTGAATGAGCAACATGCGTGGATTGGTGGATTGTTCGTTGATGCAGTTTTCAAAGAATATCGCACCCTGCTCTGCAGCGGTCACGGCACCTAACGTTTGCTGAATGGGGATCACATCATTATCGACGGTTTTTGGCAGGCCCACAACGGTGAGATCATAATTATTGGCTTTGAGATAAGCCGCTAAGTCTGCTGCTGTGGTGTTGGTATCATCACCACCAATGGTGTGCAGAATAGTGATGCCGTCTTTCATCAGTTGCTCGGCTGCTACATGCAGTGGGTCTTGGCCTTCTTTTACGAGGCCACGCTTAATGCAATCTTTAATGTTGGTGAGCTTCACGCGGCTGTTGCCGATGGGCGAGCCGCCATGGGTCAGCAAAATTGCGGCTTGTTTGCGGGCAGCTGGAGTTACCTTCACAGACCAGCCTTTGAGCAAGCCCATATAGCCATTGCGATAGCCGATGATTTCGGCTTTCGGCAATTTCTTGGTATATTCCATGATGAGGCCGCCCACAGCAGCAGACAAACACGGCGCCAGGCCACCTGCGGTTAACATTGCAATTTTATGTTTCTTTTGTGCCATGATGTGCGTTCCTCAGAATCTGGTTTGGCACTTACTAGATCAACCAACTTAAAAATGCCAGACGGATGTGGTCCACGTATTCATGTGCCATTCAGGTTCTGCGAACTATTTATTGCTTCACCTCAATCCAACCGGAGACAGATTATGCGTAAAATCATTCTGGCACTCGTTTCTGCTGCATCAGTTGCTGTGGTTGCTGCAAGTTTTTCTACACCTGCCCAAGCGCAATATTGCGAAGGCACGGTGCATGGCCTCTCAGGTCATTATAATCCTGCCACTGGTGCCGGTTTCCTTGCCATCCGCGCCAAGCCTCGCGCTTCATCTTATCAACGCGGCGAATTGTTTAATGGCGACAAAGTGGAAGTTTTTCAACGCCGTGGCAAATGGTATAAAATTGCCACAGCCGATGCCCCGATGATTGAAGGTTGGGTACATTCGCGCTGGCTCTATAATGAGTGCAACTACTAAAGAGTGTGGCGGCTCTGGCAACCCGTAGTGCTGCAACTCGCTTCAGACTTTGAGGCGGCCACGAAAGCCTCTGCCAGCGTAGTATGATTCTGCACCATTGTGATAAACGAAAACCCGACCAAAACGCCGATCACAGAACAGTGCGCCGCCAAGTTTTCTGATTTCAACCGGGGTTGCTATCCAACTCGAAGTTTTCAAATCGAACTGGCCGAGAGTTTGCAGCGCATGATAGTGTTGCTCATTGAGAAGTTCGACCCCGATTGCGGATGCTAACTCTAACGCACTGCCTTTTGGTTTGTTTTCTTTGCGAGCATCAAGAGCTGCCCGATCAAAGCACAGGCTGCGCCGACCAGTTGGAGTTTCGGGCGAACAGTCACAGAAAATCAATTGATCACTGGACTTATCCTTGCCGATAATATCGGGTTCACCACCGGTGCGTTCCATTTCGACGAGCACGCGGAGTTTTTCTGGATTGGCCAAGATTTTCGACCGAACTGAACTCCAATCTATCCCCTGATGACGAGCCATATTTTTCGCAAACCGAGCTTCGAGGTTTTTGAGAAATTCGTCGGGTTGATCATTATCCATTTTGGATGCTCCAAGCAGCTACCGGAAATAGGTATAATAAACTTGACATAGAGTAAATTATATCATACTTAGAGTTTGTTAAATCATACCTAGGAACGAAATTACCATGTCATATGAAGAACGCAACGCTGTTTCTGGTATTTTAGTCTGCTTTGTCACTTGGGCGGTTATGCTTTGGGTGTTATTGCAAAAATCTGCCGCTGGCTTGTTTGAAGGAAATGCTGGACTGGTGCTATGGGCGCAGGCAGTTTTGTGGTTGATGCTGCTGGGTATCGGCATTGCGATTGTGATGACGATTTTGTTTAACATCGCCTACGCCATTATCAGCGGTGAGAAAAAGCCTGATTTTTTGCGCGATGAACGCGACACTTTGATTGGGCTTCGCGGCATTCAAGCGACATTGATTGTCATTACCATCGGCATCATTGGGGCAATCATCGCTTTGGCGCTGGGAAAATCAATCCTTTTCTTTTTAAATATGATCCTAGCGGCCTGCGCTCTGAGCAGCCTTGCCAGCGATGTGACCAAGCTTGTGCTTTATCGGCGGGGAGTTTGAACTTGGCTCGCGCTAGAATAGCAAATCAAATCCGCAGGCTGCGCTTTGATGCGAGCGAGATGACACAAAAAGATTTAGCTGAAGCAGTGGGGGTTACACGTCAAACCATCATGGCGATTGAGAATGCCAAGTATTTCCCAAGTTTGGAGCTTGCATTCCAAATCGCCCAGCATTTTCAAAAACCACTTGATCAAGTGTTTCAGTTCGAGCACGACCCCGACTAATCATCAACTCTAAATCAGGACCATCACCATGCTACGCTTTTTTGCGAGACCGATGCTGCTTGCCTTCATTTTGCTGTTTGCCACCTTTATTCCGATCATCACGGCGGCAATGAAAATGTATCAAATACCTATGGGCCAATTGCCTGCTGATGCGATTAAATTCGCAGCTGTGCCATTTTCGATGTTCTTGCATTCCTTAGGCGGAATGCTGTTTGGTCTGCTTGGACCATTGCAGTTTTCCGGCGCTGTTAAAAATCGATTTGGAAAACTGCACCGAATTTCGGGGCGTCTATTTGTGGCAGCTGGGATGATGCTCGGACTTTCGAGTTTACGCCTGCTTGCTGAATTTCCAGATGCTTTCACTTGGGTGCTTGTATCTGCGCGCTTGATCGCAGGCCTAGCCCTCGTTCTCGCGCTGACTTTGGGCGTTATTTCTATTATTAATCGTAACGTTGAAAGGCATCGCAGGTGGATGATCCGCGCTTATGCCATTGGCATGGGTCAAGGGACCATTGCATTTATCTTTTTGCCAATTTTTTTGATCACTGGAAAACCGCCTGAAGGATATCTTGCAGATAGTTTGGTCGTTTTATCTTGGGTCATAAATATATTGATTGCGGAATGGGTTATCCGCAACTTGACTCAAAAAAGCTTTGCAATACGGTGACGGAGAAAGATGGTGAACTACATCATTCATCTTGGAGCGTGTGCTCGCTTTATTCTGCTTAATAATTATGCAAGGAGCCTATTATTTAGGCATGTCCATTGGCGCTAGCGTGAGTCACTCTTCATAACCCCTTGAAATCCTTAACTCGCCCAATTGGCACAGGGCATGCAACTTCGCGAATACATGATTGAGGTATCCCATGAAAAAAATTGAAGCCATTATCAAGCCGTTCAAACTTGATGAAGTTAAAGAAGCCCTGCAAGAAGTGGGAATCCAAGGTATTACTGTCACGGAAGCCAAAGGCTTTGGCCGCCAGAAAGGCCACACTGAACTTTATCGTGGGGCTGAATATGTGGTGGATTTTTTGCCGAAAGTGAAAATCGAAATCGTGGTTGCCGAGGATTTGGTCGATAAAGCTGTGCAAGCTATTCAAAATGCCGCCCGCACGGGCCGCATTGGTGATGGTAAGATCTTTATTTCCACCATTGAACAGGCTATCCGCATTCGCACAGGCGAGTCCGGCAACGACGCGCTTTAAAATTTACAACCAATAAACAGACGCCAAGCAGAGGACTTACCCATGGCTAAAGACAATAAAGATATCGCCGCCGCCTTGCAGATGATCACGGACAAGGATGTGAAATACGTTGACCTGCGCTTCACCGATCCGCGCGGCAAGATGCAACATTTGACCATGGATATTTCCCAGATGTACGCCGATGCTTGGGAAGAAGGCTTGATGTTTGACGGGTCTTCGATTGCTGGCTGGAAGGCCATCAATGAATCCGACATGATTTTGATGCCTGATGCAGCATCGGTTCACATGGACCCCTTCTATGCGCAAACCACCATGGCCGTGTTCTGCGACATCATTGATCCAGGCACAGGCGAAGGTTATGGCCGCGACCCACGCATGATTGCCAAGCGCACTGAAGCCTATTTGAAATCGACCAAGCTCGGCGACACGGTGTTTGTTGGCCCCGAAGCTGAATTCTTCATTTTCGACGATGTGAAGTTTGCCACATCACCCTATAACACTGGCTTCAAGCTGGATGGCATTGAATTGCCCACCAACTCGGACCGTGATTATGAGCAAGGCAACATGGGCCACCGCATGCGCATCAAGGGCGGTTATTTCCCGATGAACCCGATGGACTCAGCCCAAGATATGCGTGGCGAAATGCTTTCCGTGATGGGCGAAATGGGGCTTTCAGTTGAAAAGCATCACCATGAAGTTGCCTCCTCACAGCATGAGCTTGGCACCAAGTATCAGCCGCTGACGATTGCTGCCGACCACATGCAGATTTACAAATATGTGATCCACAACGTGGCCCATGCTTACGGCAAGACGGCCACATTCATGCCTAAACCTGTAATGGGCGATAACGGCTCAGGCATGCATTGCCACTTCTCGATCTGGAAAGATGGCAAGCCCCAAATGGCTGGCAATCAATATGCTGATCTTTCAGAGCTCTGCCTCTATTTTATTGGCGGCGTGATCAAACATGCCAAGGCATTGAACGCTTTCACCAACCCATCAACAAACTCTTACAAGCGTTTGGTGCCGGGTTATGAAGCGCCGGTGTTGCTGGCTTATTCGTCGCGCAATCGCTCTGCTTCGTGCCGCATTCCGTTCACGAGCAACCCGAAAGCCAAGCGGGTTGAAGTGCGCTTCCCGGATCCAACCGCAAACCCCTATTTGTGCTTCTCAGCCATTATCATGGCGGGCCTTGATGGCATTCTGAACAAGATCCACCCCGGCCCAGCCATGGATAAAAATTTGTATGACCTGCCACCAGCCGAACTTGCCAAAGTTCCAACCGTGTGCGGCTCATTGCAAGAAGCCTTGGACTCACTCAGCGCCGATCACGACTTCCTGATCAAGGGCGGCGTGTTCAGCAAAGACCAAATCGAAAGCTACATTGAGCTCAAACAAGAAGAACAAGACCGCTACCGCATGACCCCGCATCCGGTGGAGTTTGATATG
>JANOUE010000052.1:0-3727 GCA_031416755.1 Hyphomicrobiales bacterium | reverse complement strand
TGCTAGGTGATTTTGCCAAGAGTGACCGCGAATGGTTGGTTGCATTGTTGGACGCGGTAGCAGATAACGCCGCGATGTTGATTGAAGGTGCGGAAGCGAAGTTTCAAAGCCATGTGCATTTGAAAGTGAATCCGGCGCCACCAAAAGAAAAGAAGAAGGACTGATCATGGGTTTTAAATGTGGCATTGTTGGTTTGCCGAATGTTGGGAAATCGACATTGTTCAATGCGCTCACGCAAACATCGGCAGCACAGGCAGCGAATTATCCGTTCTGCACCATTGAACCAAATGTAGGCGATGTGGGGGTGCCTGATCCTCGCCTAGACGTGCTTGCCGCCATTGCAGCCAGCCAGCAGATTATTCCAACGCGGCTTACGTTTGTAGATATTGCGGGCCTTGTAAAGGGTGCGTCTAAGGGTGAAGGTTTGGGCAATCAGTTTCTGGCTAACATCCGCGAGACTGACGCTATTGCGCATGTGGTGCGCTGTTTTGAAGATGGCGATATCACACATGTGAGCGGCAAGATTGATCCGCTTTCTGATATTGAAGTGATCGAAACAGAATTGATGCTGGCTGATTTGGATGCGTTGGAAAAACGCCAACCGGCGGCTGAGAAAAAAGGCAAACAGGGCGATAAAGAACAGAAAGAATTGGCCGACTTGATGTTGCGAGCGTTGGTGTTGTTGCGCGAAGGTAAGCCTGCGCGCGTAACCGAACGCAGTGCTGATGAAGAGAAGTTATTTCAAGGCTTGGGACTGCTGTCTTCGAAGCCAGTTCTCTATGTGTGTAATGTGGAAGAGGCTGTTGCCGATAAAGGCAATGAATTCTCCGAGCGCGTAAAGGCCTTTGCGAAATCTGAAGGCAATGTGGCCGTGGTGGTTTCTGCAAAGATTGAAAGCGAAATTGCTATTATGGCGCAAGCTGATCAGAAGGATTTTCTGGACGCCGTCGGTTTGGGGGAACCCGGCTTAAACCGCGTGATCCGTGCTGGCTATGAATTGCTTGGCTTGTTCACCTATTTCACCGTGGGCCCGAAGGAAGCGCGCGCTTGGACTATCACGCAAGGCACCAAAGCGCCCGCTGCCGCTGGTGTGATCCATACAGATTTCGAAAAAGGCTTCATCCGTTCTGAAACGATTGCCTATGAAGATTATGTTGCTGGCAAGGGCGAAGCGGGATCAAAGCTCGCTGGCAAGTTTCGCTTAGAAGGCAAGGAATATGTGGTGGCCGATGGCGATGTGATGCATTTCCGCTTCAACACCTAATGCCCTTCATACCCCACGAGCGTGTGCACTTTCACGCCTTTGGCGCGAAGTTTATCTGCACCGCCTAAATCTGGCAGGTCAATCACAAAGGCGGCGGAGATTACTTCGCCGCCGGTTTTGTGAATCAAATCGATGGCCGCTCCGGCGGTGCCACCTGTTGCGATCAAATCGTCAATCAACAAAATCTTGTCACCCTTTGCAATTGCATCGGCGTGGATTTCGATGGTGTCTACGCCATATTCCAAGGTGTATTCTTGGCCAATGACGCGGGCCGGGAGTTTGCCTTTTTTGCGGATAGGGATGAAGCCTCGACCCAATGTGTGAGCGACTGCTCCGCCTAAAATAAAACCGCGTGCTTCAATGCCCGCCACATAATCAAACTGACCATGGAGGAATGGCCAAGCCAATTCATCAACGGCCGCGCGAAAAGCGTGTTGGTTTGAGAGGAGCGTTGTAATGTCCCTGAACATGATGCCGGGCTTTGGGTAATCAGGAATGTTTCTGATGTAGCGCGAAATATCAAAACCGTTGCGCAGGTCCATATTATTTTTACTCCGTGCGCATCATCTTTTCGCAAAACCGCTGCGCACTTTTGCGGTTGATGCTTTAAGGCCACCTTACTTCTGGAGGGAGTGATGACAAGATGCTTTCCACATTTCCACCAGTTTTCAAACCGAAAATTGTACCGCGATCATAGAGCAAATTAAACTCAACATAGCGGCCGCGGCGGATGAGCTGTTCTTCGCGGTCTTCATCTGTGTACGGAGTATTCATATTGGCGCGCACCAGAGCTGGGTAAATGTTCTTAAACGCAGTTCCCACATCACGCACAAATGCAAAATCTGCGTCTTGGTTGCCACTGCAAAGATTATCGAAAAAAATTCCACCAATGCCGCGTGGTTCACCTCGGTGGGGCAGATAGAAATAATCATCACACCACTTTTTGTAACGCTCATAGTCTGCCACTGTATGTGCCTCACAGGGGGTTTTCATGGCGGCGTGAAAGGCTGTGCTGTCTGGGTCTTCCTGATTGCGGCGGCGGTTAAGAACGGGTGTTAAATCGGCGCCGCCGCCGAACCATGATTTAGTGGTGACTACGAAGCGCGTGTTCATATGGACCGCGGGGATGTTTGGATTGCGCGGATGAACAATCAAAGAAATGCCAGAAGCCCAGAAGCGCGGATCCTCTTCGGCACCCGGCATTTGGTTTCTAAACTCGGCTGAAAATTCGCCATGAACGGTAGAGCAATGTACGCCAGCTTTTTCAAAGAGATTGCCCTTTAACATGCTCATGACACCGCCTCCGCCATCATTGGCGCGGAGCCATGGAGACCTCACAAATTTGTGATCAAGCAGACTGGAAGAAAATTCTGCCTCGAGATTTTCTAGCTCTTGAACAATTTGGTCGCGCAACGTCTCAAACCATTGTTTTGATTTAGACTTCATTTCTTTTTCGGGTTCCATCTTAGTATTTTAGTCAATTTGGTAAGCTTTGATTCATTGCGTTTGCGAAGCGCATTTTAAACTTTGGCATTTAAGTCTTTTGCGTGGGTACGATACCCAAGGGGGCTACTGCAATGAAATTCAAGCGTTTTCTGAAAAATAGCAATGGCAATATGGCTATTATGTTTTCTTTGGTCGCTGTTCCAGTGATATTGGCGGGCGGTGCTGCAACCGATTTGCTCCGTGCCAATAATGCAAATACATTGTTACAGGCTGCAACAGATGCTGCCGCTTTGGCTGGCGTGGCAGGCAAGAATAATAGAATGAATGAAGGAAATATAACAAAAGCTGTGAAAAGCTATCTAGAATCGAATGGCGCTAATAAAATTCTAAAAAACGTTACGGTCTCCAGTTCAGGCTTGGATAAAAATGGAATATTTCACGTCAAATTGACGGGGAAAATTGAAACTACTTTTATGGCTTTGGCTGGCTATCCCACAATGGATGTGATGGGGTATTCTGAAGTTGAAGTGGGATCAGGTGGTCTGGAGATTGCGCTGGTCTTAGATACAACAGATTCGATGAACTTTCAGGGCAGACTACCCGCACTAAAGATCGCCGCAAAAGACCTTGTCGAAAAAGTTTTGAAAGACAAGGCGCCATCAAGCTATATAAAAATTGGCATAGTTCCATTCGCCAATTATGTGAATGTTGGCGTGGCCAACAAATCCCAATCTTGGGTGGACATTCCTCCCATGCTTAAGACATGGCAATGTTGGTATAATTATCCAAATGTTAGCTATGTTAATTGCCGTGATGTACCCAATCTACCAATTGATGGCGTGCCACAGACTGGTACTTATCAACAATGTGACCCTGTTTATGGCGCCGCCGTTCAAGCTTGTGGTTGGGATGAACCGCAATGGTATGGTATTGTGGGTTCGCGGAATGTCGGCCTCGACACTAAAACCCATGGCGGTGGCAATCCTTATCCTGGGCTTATAAACTATTCAGGCCCAC
>JANOUE010000051.1:0-23426 GCA_031416755.1 Hyphomicrobiales bacterium | reverse complement strand
GCAAAGTGAGAATGTCCCCTTTGTCTGGTAGGCTGTGGGTAAAGCGGGCGTAGCGCGCCGATGGGAGCGCTGTAGCGAAGCCCGCTTTATCCATGGCCGTGTGCAGGTTGGATTTTGTGTTTTTGGGCTGAGATCGAGAGGATGGTGTTGAAGCGGGCATCGATGGTTTTTTCATCTTGGGCTGGTGCGGGGTGCGGCAGCTTGCGGACGGCAGTGACCTCGAGGTTACGGGTTTTGTAGGTGACCATCAGGCTGCCCCCGAGGAAGTGGCGCAATGTCACCTTTGCCCCGCGCAAGGCGATGCCAGCGTCTTTGGTTTTGATGCAGTAGAGCGTGCCTGAGGCACTGAAGGTCAGGGCCTTGGAGAGGACGCGTTCCTCCTGCCTGGCCAGTTCGATATCAAGTGCTTCGGGGGTTTGTGACCACGGTCTGTGGGCGTCGGCTGGATCGCGCGGTTCGACCGCAAGCCTGCGGTTCCAGATTGTCATGAACTGCGGCACGAAGGCCTGTGCAGCTTCGATGCCGGATATGCCGAGAAGTCGCATCTCCTTGACCAAGCGGTCCTGCAGGGTCTGGTTGGCGCGTTCGACCCGGCCCTTGGCTTGCGGGGTCAGGGCATGGATGGCTTCGATATGCAAACGTTCGGCGACCCGGCCAAACTCGGTTTTACCGTCACCCGTGTGCGCATCCTTGGCGTTGACCCGGAATATCCCGTGCCGGTCGCTGTAGAAAGCCAGCGGTGTTCCATGGGCCAAGACATGGATTCTCAGCGCCAAAAGATAGGCTCTTGTGGTTTCTGCCGGGGCAAATTGCAGGGCCGTCAGACGGCCTGTTGCATCGTCAATGAAAACAATCAAGGTGCAGCGGGGGCCACGTCCCTCGAACCAGTCATGGAGCGAACCATCAATCTGGATCAATTCGCCAAAGCGCGGCCGCCGTTCACGCAACTGAAACACCCGCTTCTCCTGCCGTCGCTTGGGACGCCACAATTTGTGTTTGATCTGCAGCCGCCGCACTGTCTCGCGTGAGACCGATAACTTCTCGCGTTCAGCGAGCTTCTCAGCGGCAAGCGTCGGCCCAAAACCTTCGTAAGAACCGCCGAGCAGCGACACGATCTGTGCCTCGGTTGCGGCGCAAAGGCGCAAAGGCGATACCCGCCCCCGTTGCCGCGATACCAGTCCCGCATCACCAGAGCCACGCCAGTTCCGCAACAAACGCTTCATCTGCCGCAGACAAATCCCCAGACGTTCAGCCCCCTCTCGCTGCAAAAGCCGACCCTCCGAAATCGCCCGCACGATACCCGAACGTTCGCGCTCCGCCCAACTCATCGCCAAAATATCCCCAACCATCGAAACCCCTTCCGCCAAACCCAGAAGGGGATATTCTCATTTTGCTAAAAGGGGACATTCTCACTTTGCGCTAACAAGATATTGGAGCGTTCTTGACTTGTTCTGAAATTTTTGATAAGTAATACCGAGAGGTATTACCATGCGTGTGACCAGCAAAGGCCAAGTGACCATTCCAAAAGCGGTTCGGGACAAGCTTGGCATTGCGCCCGGCACGGATGTGGGTTTTTCGGAGGACGGGGCTTTGATTGTGCTGAATCAGGATGAAGTTGTTGACGGCGAAAGCCGTGGTGAAAGGATAGCTCGCAAGTTGCTTGAGTTTGGCGATAAAGCCCGCACGGAAGGTTGGTTGAATGATTTAACCACTGATGAGATTATGGAGATGACGCGGGGGCCGCGTGATGAGCGCAACGCTCGTTGATTCAAACATCATACTTGATGTTATTAAAAGAGATGTAGTGTGGGGATTGTGGTCAGTGCGCCAGCTCATTGCGAGCGCTGACCTGGGCGAGGTGTTCGTAAATCCACTTATTTACGCCGAGGTCGCATCGGGTTTTGAAGTGCAACATGATTTGGCAAGTTTCTTAAAAAGCATTGAAATTGATTTGATTGATTTGCCGTGGGATGCCGCTTTTTTGGCAGGCCATAAGCACACACAGTATCGACGCAGTGGTGGTTCGCGTGAGCGCACATTGCCGGATTTTATGATTGGGGCACATGCTTTGGTGAAAGAGTTTCGATTGGTAACGCGCGATGTTCAACCCTATCGCACTTACTTCCCAACACTCGAACTCATCGCGCCGGATACCCACCCATGATTGGCAAGTTGAAAGGGCGCATTGATTCAGTGGGCGCTGATTGGCTGATGGTGGATGTGGCGGGTGTGGTTTATTATGCCTCCTGTTCTGGCCGTACATTATCAGCACTGCCGCCTGTTGGGGAGTTTGCGGAAATTTATACTGAGATGTTGGTTTCGCAAGATAACATTCGGTTGGTTGGTTTTTCAGGCACGTTGGAAAAAGAATGGTTTAGGCTTTTGCAAACTGTGCAAGGGGTGGGTGCGCGGGTGGCGCTGGCGATTTTATCGGTGCTGTCGCCAAATGAATTGGCCTCAGCCATTGCACTGCAAGATAAAGCCATGATCGGACGGGCCAATGGCGTGGGCAAGAAATTAGCCGAGCGTATTGTGTTAGAATTAAAAGACAAGGTGCCAGCATTTTCAGGTGCCGATGTGGGCTTGGGGCAAGTGGCGGCGGAACTTTCGAGCGCACAACCAACGGCTGCAACCGATGCGGTTTCGGCTTTGGTCAATTTGGGTTATGGCCAATCTCAAGCTGCGCTAGCAGTAAGTGCGGCGATCAGGAAGGGTGGCGATGACTTGCCTACAGAAAAATTGATTAGAGCGGCGCTAAAAGAATTGGCTCTGGGATGACGCGGCCCGTGCTTGATAGTGTTGTAAAGCCTGAAGATGCACTCGACACGCATCTTCGACCCCAAAGACTTTCAGAGTTCGTAGGCCAGACTAAAAACAAACTGAACCTTTCGATTTTTATTGAAGCTGCAAGATCGCGCAATGAGGCACTGGATCATGTGTTGTTTGCAGGACCACCGGGGCTTGGCAAGACTACGTTGGCGCAGATTATGGCGCGTGAGATGGGGGTTAATTTCAGGGCCACATCTGGACCAGTGATTGCCAAGGCTGGGGATTTGGCGGCACTGCTCACCAATCTTGAAGACCGCGATGTGTTGTTCATTGATGAAATCCACCGGTTGTCTCCGGCAGTTGAAGAGGTTCTCTATCCAGCAATGGAAGATTTTCAATTGGACCTGATGATTGGCGAAGGGCCAGCTGCACGTTCCGTTCGTATTGATTTGGCTCGGTTCACTTTGATTGGGGCTACCACGCGCACCGGACTTTTGACCACCCCGCTGCGCGATCGCTTTGGCATTCCGGTGCGGCTCGATTTTTATAATGAAGAAGAGCTGTTGCAAATTGTGCACCGTAGCTCACGCATCCTGAAAATGCCGATCACGGAAGCTGGAGCGCGCGAAGTGGCCAAGCGATCACGCGGCACGCCACGCATTGCAGGGCGCTTGCTGCGGCGCGTGCGTGATTTTGCTTCCGTGGATGGTGTGGCAAGTGTTGATGCTAAAGCGGCGGATAAGGCGTTGCGCGCCATGGATGTGGACCACGCCGGGTTAGATGCGCTCGATCATCGTTATCTCAAATGTATCGCGTTGAATTTTGGTGGCGGGCCGGTTGGCATTGATACAATTGCGGCCTCGCTTTCAGAAAGCCGCGATGCCATTGAAGATGTGGTGGAGCCTTATTTATTACAGTTGGGATTTTTAAACCGCACCCCGCGCGGGCGCTTGCTCACCCACCATGCCTTCAAGCATTTGGGCTTGGCCGTGCCGCAACGTGATGAGATTACTCAAGGCATACTCGATGTTTAAGTTTCAAGTTCGGGTTTATTATGAAGACACTGATTTCTCAGGTTTCGTCTATCACGCCAATTATTTGAAATATTGCGAGCGGGCGCGCTCAGGATATTTGACTGATGTGGGGGTAGACCAGAATGCGATGTTCACTCAGGGCCATGCTTTTGTGGTGCGTAAAATGGAATGCGAATTTCTAAGACCGGCAAAATTTGATGATGTGCTGGAGGTGGAAACTTCGCTCATCGAAATGGGTGGTGCGCGGTTTGAACTGGCGCAACACGTGAAACGTGCGGAAGAATTGCTGTTTAGCGCCAAAGTGCTGGTGGCAATTATTGGCAAAGAGGGCAGGCCGCAGCGGATTCCTTCCTCTCTTAAAATACAACTCACTAAACCCTCACCCTGAAGCGCCTTACTTAGAGCAAGGCCGCGAAGGGGTGCCAGGGTCACAGGCGCTTTGCGGCTTGCAAGACCTCGCACCTCAGCGTGAGGGATTTCTTAACTATATCCGATTCATCACACACCCAACGCCGGGCTATAAGGGTTCTGGCGCTGCGGTGATTCGAACTTAGCCTTGAATTGCCGTAGTTTTGACAGATTTTGGCTGTGTAGGAGGCTGGCTTCCTGGGGGAAGTTGGGCGGCTTATGGGCCTTTAGGGACTTTTAGATTTATGGATCCGATTGCAGTTGCACCCGTTGTGGGTGGTGGGCCACAGATTTCTCTGTGGCATTTGTTATTTCAGGCATCTTGGCCAGTATTTCTGGTGATGGTCGGATTGGCGCTCGCATCGGTGTGGTGCTGGGCGATTATTTTTGAAAAATTCTATGCTGTGCGCAAAATGAATGCAGCCAATGATCGGTTTGAATCGACTTTCTGGTCAGGGCAATCATTGGAAGATTTATATAACGCCATGGCAAACCGAGCCAACTCTGGTCTCTCGGCCATTTTTATTGCTGCAATGCAAGAGTGGAAGCGCAGCCAAGGATCGGCCATGCGGGCTGGTTTTGCTGGGGTGCAAAAGCGCATTGAAAAAGTGATGGATGTGGCCATCCAAAAAGAAATGGGTGGATTGGAATCACGCCTGTTATTTTTGGCCACGGTTGGTTCGGCGGGTCCGTTTGTGGGTCTGTTCGGAACGGTGTGGGGCATTATGACCGCGTTCCAAGGTATTGCCACTTCGCAGAACACCAATCTTGCGGTGGTGGCACCGGGCATTGCCGAGGCATTGTTTGCCACGGCTATCGGCCTTGTTGCCGCCATACCAGCGACAATTTTTTATAACATGTATTCAGCTGATGCGGCCAAAATTGGAATGCGGTTGGAAAATTTTGCCGATGAATTCTCGGCTATTATTTCCCGCCAGTTGGATGAGCGCGTATAAATATGGGTGCAGGTGGAGCTAGAGCAGGCGGATATCAACGGCGCAATTCAAGGCGCCGTTCCAACCATGGAACGATGAGCGATATTAACGTGACACCTTTGGTGGACGTTATGTTGGTGTTGTTGATTGTGTTTATGGTTGCAGCTCCCTTGATGACCACGGGGGTTCCGATTGAACTTCCAAAGACTGAAGCCAAACCCTTGCCCACGCCCTCTGAGCCATTGACTATTTCGGTGCAGGCTGACCGCAAAGTATTTATCGATAAGATCGAAATTCCATTGGTTGAACTTGCGGCAAAGCTGCAAGCGCTGGCAAAAAATGGCAATGATGAACAGCTGATGGTTCGCGGTGATACCAATGTGCCATATGGTGCTATTATGGAAGTGATGGGTGTTTTGAATTCGGCGGGTTTCACCAAAATTAGTTTGGTCACCTCGCCCGCAGAAAAGGCAGTTCCAGCAAACTGATGAATAAACCGGTTGTCATATCAATTGGATTTCACGCCGCAATATTGCTGGCCACGCTTTTGGTTTTGCCTGCGCCTAAACCTTTTGAAGTGAAGCCAACTGACATTGTCCAGGTTGATATCAGTCAGATCACCGACAAAACGCAGAAGGTGGCGACAGCAAAAGAGGCTGTGGCTAAAATTGAAAAGCCTGCCCCGAAAGAAACTAAAATCATCAAAGACGTGCCGCCTGCGCCAAAGGTTGCCGATGAGGTGAACACGGCCAGCAAAGAGCCAACGCCACCGCCAGAGCCTGAAATAAAAAAACCTGAACCTCCAAAACCTAAGCCACCTAAACCCGAAGAACCAAAGCCGCTTGACCCAGCGGCGCTTACGGATCTGTTGAAGACTACAGAAGAGCCTCCGCCTGAAAAGAAACCAGAACCCAAGCCTAAGGAAACAAAAGTTGCTGAGCCTAAAAAACCGGAAAAGAAAAAGCCGGAATTAAAGCTCGATGATATTTCAGCTTTTCTGGATAAGAGAAAAGGCGAAAAAACCGCGCCGCAAAAACCAACAGAGGAAACAGGTTCGCCAAAACTTGCTGAGGCTGATGCGCAAGGCAATGATCTAGTTGTAACCGCCACATTGATCAACGCGCTCACCAGCAAAGTGAAGGGTTGTTTCAACGTGCCACCAGCTGCGCGTGACGCCAATATCTCGGTACGGATACATTTTAAGTTGAATCCGGATGGCTCGGTGAAAGGCCAACCGGAAATTGCGAGTATGAATTCTGACCCGATTTTTGATGCAACTGCTCGGGCTGCGGTTTCTGCAATCGTTGAGTGCCAAAATTATGATCTACCGCCAGACCAATATGAACTCTGGAAAGATAACACATTAGACTTCAATCCAAACTTGCTGTTTGGCACTTAGATGGGACTTGAAATGCGCAAACTGGTTTTCTTGATTTTAATAGTGTTAGGTTTTACCGCACCTTCTACTTGGGCTGTTGAAGGCACGATTGTTGGTGGTAAAATTGATCCGCTGCCGATCGCCATTGCCCCCTTTATTTCCGGTGAGGGTGCGGGTGATGTGGCGGCGACGATTGCGGGCGTAATCGCAAATGATTTGGCGCGGACAGGTTATTTCACACCATTGCCACCAGAATCTTATATTGAGCAGATTGGAAGTTTTGAGGCTATTCCGCAGTTTTCCAGTTGGAAGCAAGTGCAAGCCAAAAATTTGGTGGTTGGCCAAGTTGTGCTGCAAGGCAGCAAGATGGTTGTGGCCTTCAAGCTTTATGATGTGAACACGGGGCAATTGATAACAGGCACAAGCTTCACGGCGACGCCAAAAGTAGCGCGGCGCATTGCCCACAAAATTGCTGATATGATCTATCAATCGACAACCGGCTACCCCGGTTATTTCGACACGCGCGTGGTTTATGTGGATGAGTCTGGCCCTAAAGATAAGCGCATTAAGAAGCTGGCGATTATGGACCAAGATGGTTTTGGAGCGCGCACCTTGACCAAGGGCAATGAGATTTTGCTTACGCCGCGGTTTTCTCCGAACAGCCAAGAAATTACCTATGCCGCAATCGGAACGGAAGCTTCGCGGGTTTACCTTTACAATATAGACACTGGTCAAAAGGAAATTGTTGGAGATTTTCCGAACATGAGTTTTGCGCCGCGCTTTTCGCCAGATGGCCAGCGCGTGATCATGAGCTTGCAAAGTGATGATGGTCGCAACTCAAATATTTTCGAAATGGATTTGCGTTCAAAACAAGTTCGGCAATTGACCAATGAAAATTCTATCAATACCGCGCCAAGTTATTCACCAGATGGTGGGCAGATTGCATTTGAATCTGATCGTGGCGGCACCCAGCAGGCTTATGTGATGAATGCCAATGGTTCCAATCAGCAGCGCATTAGTTTTGGCAAGGGCCGCTATTCCACACCTGTCTGGTCGCCAGATGGCAAGTGGATTGCCTTCACCAAACAAGGCGAGAGCAAGTTTTCGATTGGGGTGATGAGCCCTGATGGATCGGGTGAACGCATTCTCACCGAAGGACGCCACAATGAAGGGCCAACATGGTCGCCAAACTCCAGGGTCATCATGTTCTTCCGTGAAAGCGGTGGTGAAAGTGGCGGACCACGCCTCTACTCTGTTGATATCTCAGGCTACAATGAGCAGCTTGTGCCAACACCTGAATTTTCATCAGATCCCGCATGGTCACCTCTTCTTAACTAAGTTAGGTCATTACAATTTTAGTCAATGAAGCCGGAGGCTTTTTTAGCCAATTTTGACTTTCCTCTGAAAAGTCAAAACGCTCTGGTGTGTGGAGAATAGCGTATGCGTAACACTGTAAGTTTTAAAATTGTCGTTGCTTTGGCTTCTGTGCTGGCCCTTTCAGCCTGCACCAAGAAAAGCAAGACCGCCGCTGGGCTTGAAAATGGTGGCTCGAATTCAGGGTTAAGGGGTGAACAAATGGCGGGCTCTGCCTTGGCCGGTTCTGCTGCCGACCTTGCACAGAATGTGGGCGACCGAGTTTATTTCGAAAATGCTCAAACTGCTCTTACGGAAGAGGCCAGCACCACTTTGATGCAGCAGGCCCAATGGCTTAAAAAATATGATGGTGTTACGATTCAAATTGAAGGCCATGCCGACGAACGTGGCACACGTGAGTATAATATTTCGCTTTCGGCCCGCCGCGCCACTGTGGTTCGCGCTTTCCTTGTTGCGCAAGGTGTTGAAAGTGGACGAATTTCTACTATTGCTTATGGAAAAGAACGTCCGGTTAAATTATGTGACGCAGAACAATGTTGGTCACAAAATCGCCGTGCTGTTACCGTTATTACAGGCGGGGCGAACGCGAGTTAGGGCTTTAGCTTAAGTTTGCGGTTTGTTAACCATGTGCCACCACACTTGCGTGCGGTGGCATTTTGCGCCATCGGACGGTTCGTTGGCGCAGTTGATTTGAGCGATTCTGCTGGGCAGGAGCCGCGAGCTTTAGGAGTGATGACGATGATGACGCGCGTAGCAAGTTTCAAGATGGCAGCTATTTGCTGTTGCTTTTTGGCAATGGCCGGATGTTCCAAAAAAAGCACTCCGGACCTGGATGCTGGACTGGGGGGTGCTGGCAGTGGCGTTAGTTCAGCCACAGCTGGTTCCAAGGCCCAGTTCGAAGCAGAAATTGGCGACCGCGTCTATTTCTTGAATGATCAAACATCGTTAACCCCAGAAGCTTCCGATATTTTAAACAAGCAAGCGCAATGGTTGCAGCAGTATCCGAATGTGACTATCCAAATTGAAGGCCATGCCGATGAACGCGGCACACGCGAATATAACATCTCACTTTCTGCACGTCGCGCCACCACAGTGCGCGGCTTCTTGATCAGCCAAGGTGTAGCTGGCAGCCGCGTAGCCTCGATTGCTTACGGCAAGGAACGCCCAGTTGCACTGTGCGATCAAGAGCAATGCTGGAGCCAGAACCGCCGTGCTGTCACAATTATTACGGGCGGTGCCAATTAATGTTACCGGCTGTTGCAAGCTTGCAACAGCCGCCAACAACTCAAAATTTCCGCAATCGGGCCTCAATTCTAACGCGATTTGGTATCAGAGCTTGAGGAAATTAGTTTTTTGGATTCAAACCCCATGTTGAAGAAAAGTATATTTGTTTTTGCACTGATGATGAGTGCCTGTGCAATTCCAGCCTATGCCGATGATGTGAGCAACCGCGTGGATGCACTTGAAGGCCAAGTGCGCCAGTTGGTGGGCCAGCTTGAAGAGCTGAATTATGCAATCAAACAAATGCAGGCACAACAAGGTGCTGCTCCGCAAAAAATGGGCGCTGTTGAGCAGCCTGCTGTAATTGCACCTGCGCCTAAGAAGAAGCTAGTGATGCAAAAACCTGTTCAACCTGAAATTACTGGTCAAGCCAGTGATCTTGGCGTTGAAACTATTCAAGAAGCGCCCATGGCTGCTGAGGCACCACAACCAGCCCAAGAGGGAACGCTTTATGGTGGCGTTGAAGAGGGCACGGCACCGCAAGAAACTGTTTTGGGTGCGATGAGCAACAAGGCTTCAAAAATTGGTGATGGTGGCTTTGAAGGCAAAGTTTTAGTTCCGCGAGGCGGCGATCAAGTAATTTCAGAAGCAATAATGGACGAAAATCAAACTGCTGGTGTTGAGGCTGTTTCTTTGCAGGAAACGCCGGATGATCTCTTTATGAAGTCTGAAAAGGCACTGCTGCAGTTGCAATATGGCGATGCCCAAACTGGCTTTAAAGAATTTCTAGCGAAATATCCCGATCACAATTTGGCGGGTAGTGCGCAGTATAAACTCGGTGAAACATATTATGCGCAGCAGGATTATAGCGATGCCGCGCAGAATTATCTTACTGGATATAAGCAATTTCCAAAGAGCCGTCGTGCAGCCGATAGTTTGTTGAAGCTTGGCCTTTCGCTTAATAAGCTTGGTCAGAAAGAGCAGGGCTGTGCGGCACTTGGTTCTGTTGGCAGTGAATTTCCGAAAGCAGTTGAAGCCAATAAACGCGCGCAAGCGGAATATAAGCGTGCTGGCTGTTGAGCGATTTGATTTCGAGAATATTTTTTCAAAATTGATTGGATTGCGCCGCGTGGCGCTTGCGGTTTCTGGTGGTTCGGATTCCATGGCCATGCTTTGCATGGTGCGGCAATGGGCGATGAACCAGCCCGATCCACCGCAGATTTTTGTAATTACGGTTAATCATGGATTGCGCAGTGAAGCAGCAGCCGAAGCTGAATATGTAGCACAGGTGTGCGCTGGCTGTGGAATTTTGCACCAAACTTTGCGATGGCTACATGCGGGTGTGAAGACTGGCATTCAGGCCAAGGCTAGAGTTGCGCGCTATGACTTGATGGCCGCTTGGTGCCGCGACAACGGCGTTTCCATTTTACTCACCGCTCACACCGCTGATGATCAAGCCGAGACTGTATCGATGCGGTTAAACCGCACAGACAGTCCGAGCAGCCTTGCTGGCATTTGGCCGGAGCTGCCATGGAAAGGCGTGCTTATCATGCGGCCCTTATTGCACTCGCGGCGTGTTGCTTTGCAGAAATATCTCACTGCGCTTGGACAAGATTGGATCGATGATCCGTCCAATTATGATTTGAAATTTGAGCGCGTGAGGGTTCGCAAAGGGCTTGCCGGTGAACTTCATAATCTTGATGCGCAGGCGGAAGCGGCGCAAGAATTTGTTGACCGGGCAACGCGGGCCAATAAGGACTGGTGCAAAAAGCATTTGCAAATTGACACTTTGGGATATCTGACATTGCCGCGCGCAGCGCTTTCCAAGCTGGACTGCAATGATTTTGATTTAGTGATTTTGCGGCTGATTGATCTTTGTGGGCGATCAAAGCGGAAAGTGGAACGTGCCGAGAGGTTGCACCTGCAAAACTGGCTTAAGGAGCCAGAAACCGGAAGGCGCACTTTGGGAGGCGCGCTGTTTGCCAAGCGTGGCGAAGTATTGGTTGTTGGGCGCGAACCGGGCCGTATTTCAAAGTTCCCAGAGGTTATTGGCGCCAGTGGCTCGCTAACATGGGATGGGCGGTTTTACATAAAGGGCCCAATTGGAGCACAGGTTATGCCGCTGCGCGACATAAAAAATGTCGCTCGGAGCAAGGACATTCCAGCTTTTGTGCAGGCGGGGCTTCCAGTTATCGTGCAAAATGACCAAATTTGGTCAATTCCGCATTTGGGAATTGGCAATGATGTTTTTGTTAAGTTTTTGTCACATTAATGATTGGGTTAGCCTTGGAATTGTAGAGTGCTAGGCTTATGTAGGGTCTAAATTATTATGGTGTGTGCGGGCCGAATTGGTTTTGCAGCAGATTCGAGGGAAAATTGAACCAGTTTCGCAATTTCGGCATTTGGATAGTCATCGCGCTTTTGTTGGTGGCATTGTTTAGCTTGTTTCAAAGCCAGTCGATGCGCGGGAGCACCGCCGAAATTAGTTATTCTGATTTCCTTGATAAAGTCTCGAGTGGTAGTGTGAAGAGCTTTACTTACACGAATGGGACGATTTCTGCTAAAGAAGGTGACAAGGCTCTGGTTACTTACGGACCCTTGAGCGATGCCGACCTAAAAATGTTCCGTGATAAGAAAGTGGAAATGAATTTCCGTCCACCGCAAGGTGAATCAATGCTCAGCAATTTCCTTATCTGGTGGTTGCCAATGATATTGCTGGGTGGCGTTTGGTTTTTCTTCATGCGCCAAATGCAATCGGGTTCTGGCAAGGCCATGGGCTTTGGCAAATCGAAAGCCAAGCTGCTCACTGAAAAGCAAGGCCGCGTGACATTTGAAGATGTAGCTGGTGTTGATGAAGCCAAAGATGATTTGCAAGAAATTGTAGAGTTTTTGAAAGACCCACAAAAATTCCAGCGCCTTGGCGGCAAAATTCCGCGTGGTGCTTTGTTAGTTGGTCCTCCAGGTACTGGTAAAACCTTGCTAGCGCGCGCTATTGCTGGCGAGGCAGGGGTTCCGTTTTTCACGATCTCTGGCTCAGACTTTGTGGAAATGTTTGTGGGCGTTGGTGCTTCCCGCGTGCGCGATATGTTTGAGCAAGCCAAGAAGAATGCACCTTGCATTATCTTTATTGACGAAATTGATGCTGTTGGTCGGCATCGTGGCGCTGGCCTTGGCGGCGGCAATGATGAGCGCGAACAAACGCTCAACCAGTTGCTTGTCGAAATGGATGGCTTTGAAGCTAATGAAGGTGTGATCATTGTCGCGGCCACAAACCGCCCTGATGTGCTTGATCCTGCTTTGCTTCGTCCTGGCCGGTTTGACCGCCAGATCACGGTTAGCAATCCGGATGTAAAGGGCCGCGAACAAATTCTACTGGTTCACATGAAGAATGTGCCGTTGGCTCCAGATATTGATATCAAGGTTCTCGCTCGTGGCACACCGGGATTCTCCGGTGCTGATCTGGCCAATCTTGTGAATGAAGCAGCTTTGCTTGCAGCGCGTCGCGACAAGCGGGTGGTGACGCAAGGTGAGTTTGAAGATGCGAAAGATAAAGTGATGATGGGTGCGGAGCGCCGCTCGCTGGTGATGAATCCAGAAGAGCTGCTCAACACTGCCTATCATGAAGCCGGACATGCCATTGTTGGAACCATCGTTCCTTATGATCCTTTGCATAAGGTGACAGTTGTTCCGCGTGGTCGCTCGCTTGGTTTGACGATGAATTTGCCTGTAGGTGATCGCCACAGTTACACAGTGGAATGGTGTGAATCACGCTTGGCTGTGTTGTTTGGTGGCCGCGAAGCCGAACTTATTCACGGTGGTGATAAAAATGTGACCAACGGTGCTGTTGGTGATATTCAAATGGCAACAGCTCTTGCGCGTGCCATGGTGATGGAATGGGGCATGAGCGAAAAGCTTGGCCGGGTTCGCTATGGTGCCAATGAGCAGGAAGTGTTTTTGGGCCACAGCATAACCCAAAGCAAAAACCTTTCTGAAGAAACTGCGCGGCTGATTGATGAAGAAACGCGCAAGCTTATTCAATCTGGCGAAGCCAAGGCCAAAAAGATTTTGGCAAAGTATCGCAAAGGACTTCACGATGTTGCTGCCGCTTTGGTTCAGTATGAAACTTTGTCCGGCGAAGAAGTGAAGCTCATTTTGGATGGCAAGGTTTTAAACCGCGATGATAAGCCAAAGGCAAGGCCAACTGTGGGCAGCACGCCAAGCGTGCCGCGCGCAGGCAAACGGGCTGGCGGGCTTGAGCCGCAGACACAAGGTTAAACCAAAAAAGTGGTCATGCGGGCCACTTTTTTTAAAGTAAAACAATGCCCCAAACCTATCTCCGCCCCCTTTCTTTGTGTTTTGGCCCTGATGCGCGAACCATGATTGCATCGGGCAGTGCTGGTGCGCTGGGCGGCATGGGGCATATTGCTTTTACGCAAGCTGAATTAATTACGCGTGATGGTAAAGCTATTCAGCGCCACATTAAATCATTCGCTGAGATCAGGAATCATCCGCTCACGAATGAAATTACGAGAGTTCGGGGCGCTTTCGGTGGGTTGGAATTGTCTCGTGCTTTAGTCATGGGCATTGTGAATGTGACGCCGGATAGTTTTTCAGACGGTGGGCAACACAGTGAAAGTGCAGCGGCCATCTCGCATGGTGTGCAATTGGTTGAGCAGGGGGCAGACATTTTGGATGTGGGCGGGGAATCTACGCGCCCTGGCTCCACTGAAGTTTTGCTTGATGAAGAGCGCAGACGAATTTTGCCGGTGATTGCGGCTTTGGCCAAAGAACATGTTGTTTCGGTTGATACGCGCAAAGCTATTTTAATGGCCGAGGCTGCCGAAGTTGGCGCAAAAATCATCAATGATGTTTCAGCACTTGGTTTTGATGCGGCAAGTGCCAGTTTGCTTTCGACACAAAAATTGCCTGTGATCTTGATGCATGCGCAAGGCGAGCCACGCACCATGCAGCTGGCTCCTAAATATGACGACGTTGCTTTAGAGGTTTTTGATTGGCTTTCGGCGCGCATTGAACTGGCTTTAGCTGCGGGCATTCCGAAATCGCGCATTTGCGTAGACCCCGGCATTGGCTTTGGGAAATCCCTTCAGCACAATCTAGAACTTTTGCGGCAGCTTACACTGTTTCACGCACTTGGTGTTGGCTTGCTTGTTGGGCTTTCACGGAAAAATATGGTGGGTGTTTTGACTGGGGAGAAAGTGGCTGCACAGCGAGCTGCTGGTTCAGTGGGGGGAGCTTTACAAGCCGCTTTGATGGGCGCTCATATCCTGCGCGTTCACGATGTTAAAGAAACTGTTGATGCATTGGCGGTTTTTCATGGCACGCTTGATCCTGATTCAACGGGCGTTTAGAAATTTGTGCTAGTGTCCGGCGTGGGACCAAGGGAACGATCGACATGACTCGTAAATATTTTGGCACAGATGGTGTGCGCGGCCGCGCAAATACTGCTGCAATGACGCCTGATGTTGTCATGAAGATTGGCATGGCTGCCGGTCAGTTGCATCGCCGTGGTGGGCATCGTCACCGGGTGGTGATTGGTAAAGACACCCGCCTTTCTGGTTATATGATTGAGCAAGCGTTAACGGCGGGGCTGCTTTCGGCCGGCATGGATGTGTTTTTGTTCGGGCCTGCGCCCACACCTGCTGTGGCGATGCTCACGCGCTCAATGCGCGCTGATTTGGGGGTTATGATTTCAGCATCACATAATCCCTATTACGACAATGGCATTAAATTTTTCGGGCCGGATGGCTATAAGCTTTCGGATGATCAAGAATTAAAAATTGAAGCGCTGGTGGATGATCCATCGCAAATTACACTTGCGGGCTCTGACCAAATTGGCCGAGCCAAGCGCATTGAAGATTCGAGTGCACGTTACATTGAATTTGCCAAACGCACCTATGTGGGCGACGGTGGGCTTGATGGTCTGCGCATTGTGATCGACACTGCCAATGGTGCAGCTTACCGCACTGCGCCACCAGTTCTGTGGGAACTGGGCGCTGAAATCATTCAGATTGGAGATGCGCCTAACGGCCTCAACATCAATGATAAGTGTGGCTCCACTTATCCAGAAACCATGTGTGAGCGGGTGCGTGAAACGCGCGCGGATATTGGTATCGCGTTAGATGGCGACGCGGACCGGGTGATTATTTGCGATGAGAATGGCCGCGTGATTGATGGCGACCAGATTATGGCCTTGGTTGCTTCGTCTTGGGCGGCGCGGGGGCAATTGAAGGGTGGCGGACTTGTGACCACCATCATGTCCAATCTTGGCTTGGAGCGCTTTATGGAATCAAAGGGCCTCACTTTGGCGCGCACCAAAGTAGGCGACCGCTATGTGGTCGAGCATATGCGCGAACATGGGTTTAACGTGGGTGGCGAACAGTCTGGTCATATTGTGATGAATGATTTTGCTACCACGGGTGATGGCTTATTGGCTGCCTTACAAGTTCTTGCAGAAGTGGTACGCCTTGGAAAGCCAGTGAGCGAAGTGTGCAATATGTTTGCGCCTTATCCGCAGATTCTGAAGAATGTAAAATTCTCTGGTGGTAAACCATTGGAAGATGCGCAAGTGAAATCGGCGATCAAAGATGCTGAAACCATGCTTGGCAATTCTGGGCGCTTGGTTATCCGCCCATCTGGTACTGAGCCGCTTATTCGCGTGATGGCGGAAGGCCAGGACGAATCCATGGTGCGCAAGATTGTTGATGATTTGTGTGGGGTGATTTCGAAGTCAGCTGCTTGATGCTTTATGGTGGTTGCGTTCTCACCAGACCGTCTCAATTCAAGACAGTTTTCGTGGTATTCCTGCAACAGTTTTTAACAGTCACATTTGTGCCATTATCTCGCCCGCATAGCACCACACCGCGCTGCCAAATTTTACTCATGAAACGGGATGGTTTGTTTTGAGAGGTGACTTTTATGACTATGTTGAAAACAATTTTGCTGGCGGGTTTAGTTTCTTTGCCAATGCTTGCAACAGCGCATGCTGCTGATGCTGATGCCTATGTGCCGAGCGAAGCTTCGACCACGACTGGATTTTATTTGCGTGGAGATGCTGGTGCTTCATTCTTAAACTGGACCGGTGGAAACGATGACACGGCTTGGGTTGCTGGCGGTGGTGTTGGTTATCAGTTCAATGATAATTTCCGCACCGATCTCACAGTAGACTGGTCTGGTGATTATAGCATTGCTCCGGGGGCCACTCTGGGTACCACTGTCGTTCTTGGCAATGCTTATTTCGACTGGAAAAATCAATCTATGTTTACGCCTTATGTTGGCGGCGGACTGGGTTATGGGTGGGTTTCACACTCTGCTTTGGCTGATACCAAAGGCATGGCTTACGGTCTTGCTGCGGGTGTAAGCGTTGATATGACCAGCAATTTGGCCTTGGATGTGGGTTACCGCTTCCGCGACGTGGTTGTAACTGGTGCTGATCCGTTGGAACATCAGGTGACTGCTGGCATTCGCTTTAAGTTCTAAGTTAAATACGCTTTTTCAAAGCGCGCTCTTTACAATTGTGGAGGGCGCGTTTTTATGTCTTGATTTGCGACCATCTTTCAGCCATTGACGCCCTCGGGCGAGCTCTCCCCAACGAGAGCCTTCCCATCTGTAAGGATGGAGATCAAAATGACAGATATGAAACCGGGCACACGCCCAGTATGCGCTAACTTTTCTTCTGGCCCCTGCGCTAAATTTCCGGGCTTTTCCACCGATAAATTGAAGGGCGCGGTTTTAGGCCGTTCGCATCGCTCATCCTTGGGTAAGGCACGGCTGAAGAAAGCGATTTCTTTGACCCGCGAAGTTTTGGCTGTGCCTGCGGATTACCTGATTGGCATTGTGCCGGCATCCGACACCGGGGCTGTGGAAATGGCTTTGTGGAGCCTGCTGG
The DNA here is from genome assembly GCA_031416755.1 of Hyphomicrobiales bacterium. Taxonomy (GTDB): domain Bacteria; phylum Pseudomonadota; class Alphaproteobacteria; order Rhizobiales; family Aestuariivirgaceae; genus Aestuariivirga. The sequence goes on along the minus strand of JANOUE010000051.1, from coordinate 6,401 downwards.
GTGCGCGGCCTGTGGATATGGTGGCGTGGGAAAGCTTTGGTGAAGGCTGGGTTTCTGATGTTGTGAAGCAACTGAAGCTTAAAGATGCACGCAAAATTTTAGCGCCTTATGGCGAGCTGCCGGATTTGGCTTCAATCAATTTTGACCATGATGTGGTGTTTACATGGAATGGCACCACGTCTGGTGTGCGGGTTCCCAATGCAGATTTCATTCCGGCGAACCGCGCTGGCCTGACGATTTGCGATGCGACGTCTTCTGCTTTTGCGCAAGACATGGATTTTACCAAGCTCGATGTGGTGACATTCTCATGGCAGAAAGTTTTGGGTGGAGAGGGTGCGCATGGCGTGCTGATCTTATCACCCCGTGCGGTGGCGCGTTTGGAATCTTATGTTCCAGCATGGCCGATGCCAAAGATTTTCCGCCTTACATCTGGTGGTAAGTTGATTGCAGGCATTTTTGAAGGCGAGACCATCAACACACCTTCAATGTTATGTGTGGAAGATTATATTTTGGCATTGGAGTGGGCGCAAAGTGTTGGCGGTTTGGCTGGTTTGCAAAAACGCGCTGATGCTAATGCTGCCGTGATTGATGCTTGGATTTCCAAGACGCCACATGCGCATCATTTGGCCAAGGTTTCTAATACCAGGTCAAACACATCGGTGTGTTTGACTTTAGATGGTGCGGAAGATGTGCCAAAGAAAATGGTGAAGCTGCTAGAAGCCGAAAAAGTGGCTTATGATATTGGAGCTTACCGCGATGCTCCGGCTGGCCTTCGCATATGGTGCGGGGCCACTGTCGAGACTTCGGATGTGTTAGCTCTCACCCATTGGTTGGATTGGGCATATGCCCAAGCCACTGCTTAATTTCATTTTCAATTTAGAGGAGAGCCACCATGGCGCCGCGTGTTCTTATTTCCGATAAGCTTTCTGAAGCTGCTGTCCAAATTTTCCGCGATCGCGGTGTGGAGGTGGATTACCTGCCTGATCTTGGCAAAGACAAGGATGCACTGCTTGCCAAGATTGGTGAGTATGACGGCCTTGCCATTCGCTCCGCCACCAAGGTTTCACCGAAGATTTTGGAAGCTGCAAAAAATCTCAAAGTCATTGGTCGCGCCGGCATTGGCGTGGACAATGTCGATATTCCGGCGGCCACCGCGCGCGGCATCGTGGTGATGAACACGCCATTTGGAAATGCCATCACCACGGCTGAACATGCCTTATCGATGATGATGGCTTTGGCGCGCCAAATTCCTGAAGCCAATGCTTCCACTCATGCTGGCAAGTGGGAAAAGAACCGCTTTATGGGTGTTGAGCTTTTCAACAAGACGCTGGGCATTATTGGCTGCGGTAATATCGGCTCAATTGTGGCTGATCGGGCGCTGGGCTTAAAAATGAAAGTGATTGCCTTTGATCCCTTTCTTTCAGCCGAGCGTGCGCTGGAAATTGGTGTTGAAAAGGTTGAGCTTGATGAAATTTTCAGACGCTCTGATTTCATAACTTTGCACACGCCACTTACTGAAAAAACCCGCAATGTGATTGATGCTGCGGCATTAGCGAAATGCAAAAAGGGTGTGCGCATTATCAATTGCGCGCGTGGTGGTTTAGTGAATGAAGACGCGCTTTATGATGCACTGATTTCCAAGCATGTGGCTGGGGCTGCACTTGATGTGTTTGAAGTTGAGCCTGCTGCCAGCCACAAATTATTCAATTTGGAAAATGTTGTGGTAACGCCGCATCTGGGTGCTTCTACTGGTGAAGCGCAGGAAAATGTGGCTTTGCAAATTGCAGAGCAAATGTCGGATTATCTTGTGAAGGGTGCGGTTTCTAACGCGCTTAACATGCCTTCGATCACGGCTGAAGAAGCGCCGCGTTTGCGGCCTTATGTGGCACTTGCTGAAAAGCTTGGCAGCTTTGCCGGGCAACTCACTGAAGAGCCTCTCACTGGTATTATTATTGAATATGCTGGCGAAGTGGGAAACCTCAACACGCGAGCTTTAACATCGGCAGCACTCGCTGGAATTTTGCAGGCGCAAATTGGCATTGTGAATATGGTGTCCGCTCCGGTGGTTGCTCGCGAGCGCGGCATTAAAGTTGATGAAGTGAAGCAAAGCAAACGCGGGGCTTATGAAACCTACATTCGCATTACGGTGAAGTCTGATAAATATGAGCGCTCGGTTGCTGGCACTGTGTTTGGTGACGGCCGCCCGCGTATCATTCAAATCAAGGGCATTGAGCTTGAATGTAATTTCGGGACCCACATGCTCTATATTACCAATAATGATCGGCCAGGTTTTGTGGGCCGGGTAGGCACTTTGCTTGGCAATGCGGGTATTAACATGGGCACGTTCCATTTGGGCCGCCTCGCTGAAGGTGGCGACGCCATCAGCATCATCGAAACTGATGGTGCCGTGCCGCAAGAAGTGATGGACCAAGTGCAACAAGTGCCCAATGTGGTGCAAGTGCGGGCGCTGCGGTTTTAACTTCAGCGTTGTTTGTCCAGGTATTTGTGCAAGTTACGATGGGCGATCAAGCGCGATGCTGCTTGATCGTCATTTAATTTGTGCATGCGCACCAGCAGTCTTTCCAAAACTATGGTGGGGGCCACCATGGAGTTAAAATATGAGGGGCCATCGGCTGGCACAAAAACGCTCTCATCCGCCAGGCGGTAAAGCGGCGAGAGTTTACTGTCAGTGAAGGCCACTACTCTTGCGCCGCGTGACTTGGCAAACTGGCAGAGCCGCACTGTAAGCTGGGCATAGGGCTTGAAAGAAAGTGCCACCATCACGTCATCAGAACCAATGGCGGCCACTTGATCAATGGCGTAACTTTCAGCGCCTGAAATGAAGAGCATGTTTTTGTGCGCGTGTTGCCCACAATAATGAAAGTGTTGGGCCATGGCTTGCGAAGCGCGGAAGCCCAAAACATAATTCACCTTGGCGCGGGTTAAGATGCGGGCGAGCCGATCTAGTTCGGTCGCGTCAGGATTAGTGATAGCGCTGAGAATGAGGCCGAGTTGCGTTGCCAACATTCCGCCTGGTTCTAAACTGGGGGCGGCTGCTGCATGCTTTTGGGCTTTTTGCAAAGTTGCCACCGGATCCACTGTTAGGGCAGCTGCCGAAAGCTCCTTCAAATCATCAAATTTCGCAAAACCGAATTTCTTGAAAAATCGGATCACGGTGTAAGGTGATACATTTGTCAGCAAAGCAAGTTAGCGCATGCTGAGAATGGCCACTTTTGTTGCACCGATTGGTGCTAAAATTATAGTTTTTGCAATTAGTGATTTGAAATACATTAAACCTCACGCGAAACAATCGGGTTTTCGATCAGGAGCTTTATCGCCATGTTCAACTTCAGTGCCGCCGTCGCCCAAAATTTTGATGCTGCCATTCAGCATTTGAACCTTGATGCGGCACTGGCGCATAAAATTAAGGTTTGCAACTCGTCTTACACGGTGAATTTCGGAGTGAGGCTGCGCGGGCAAATGCACACGTTTGAAGGCCATTCGGCGGTGCACTCTGATCATGTTGAACCAGCCAAAGGCGGTATTCGCTATTCTATGGCGGTGACGCGTGATGAGGTTGAATCGCTGGCGGCCTTGATGAGTTTGAAATGTGCACTTGCTGATTTGCCATTTGGTGGCGCCAAAGGGGGTTTGAAGATTGATAATTCACAATGGACAGTGGCCGAACGTGAAGTGATTACCAGGCGCTTTGCATCAGAGCTGATCAGGCGTGGATTGCTGGGGCCAGCGCAAGTGGTGCCAGCCCCGGACATGGGTTCAGGCCCCTTAGAAATGGCGTGGATTGCTGACCAATATCGCCGCCTCAATGGGAGCGATTTAAATGCGGCGGCGTGTGTGACTGGTAAGCCATTAAGCCATGGTGGCATTGAAGGCCGCAATGAAGCCACCGGGCAGGGGGTTTATTTTGCTACATTGGCCTATCTCAAATCCGACATTGCCGACCGTTGGAAATTTGCGTCCAGTTCATTGGAAGGGCAGCGTGTGGCGATTCAGGGCTTTGGCAATGTGGGGGCACATACGGCAGTATTTATGGCGCAAGATGGTGCCAAAGTCATTGCCATTGGTGAACATGATGCTTGTGTCATCAATGAGAACGGGCTTGATATTGCCGCACTCCGCCAACACCTTCAGGCGACTGGCAGCATTCGCAATTTCGCAGATGCAAAAACCATATTGGACCCTGAACATATTCTTTCAGTGCCATGCGATATTCTCATTCCGGCGGCCATGGAAGGTGTGCTCACTGCCGCCAATGTTGGGCAGATTGACACCAAGATGGTGGTGGAGGCGGCCAACGGGCCCATGACACCAGAAGCCGAAGCTGAACTTGAGCGGCGTGGGGTTGTGGTGATCCCTGATCTTTTTGCCAATTCTGGAGGTGTTATTGTTTCTTATTTTGAGTGGGTGAAAAATCTCTCACACATGCGTTTTGGTCATTTGCAAAAGCGCCGCGAGCAGGCTTTGAATATGAAACTGGTAGCTGAACTTGAACGCCAAGGCGGTGGGGCAATCGACAGCCGCTTTCGTGAATTTATGTTGGAAGGACCAACTGAACGGCGGCTGGTTGAATCTGGTTTGGAAGACAGCATTATGCTGACGTTCAGTAAAATTGTAGAAATGCGCGAAGTTTACAATAACAAAATCAGCTTGCGAAATGCCGCTTATATGATTGCCATTAACGCCATTGCCCAGCGCTACACTACGCTGGGCCTCTAGGTGGCGGTTAATTCAATTTGTTCACATCAATGCCGTTCACTAAAACTTTAGCCTCTGGCGTTCCTTCAATGTCCCACGTTAATGCCCCGTCAACGCCTGCTTTGGCCATGCCTTTGGCCGCGATTATTACGGCAACACCACCTTGCACACCTGCTTCAGGCGGTGCCGCTTGGATCACCTTGAGGACTTCATCTAGACCTTTAGCACTGACAGTGGCTTTGCCTGCGGGCATTGCTGCTGGGCCAGCTGTGACGGTGCCTTCCGCATTTACCGAATAGAGATCATTGCTGATGCTTGTTGGGTTCAGAGTGATGTTCACATTGCCGGAAGGCATGAACGCAGCCAGCAACGTAGCTTCAAAACCAGCTGGCAATGGTTGAGCTTTGTTGCTCAAGTCCAAGGCAGCGAGGATGAGTTGGGCGGGTGCTGCTAAATCAAATCCTGACACAGCGAAATCAAAAGTCATATTCTTTGGCACCAAGGTTATGGCCCAAGGCGGAATGATGGCGGCGGGCATGTTGAGGCCATTTATGGTGAAGCTTTCGCGCAGCATTCCTTCCTTCACGATGCCATTAAAATCAGCGCCGAAAGTTATAGACTCCATGCCCGCGGGCCCCATGGGTGTTGCAATGCTGATTGTGTTGAAGGTGCCCGTAGCTTCAACATTTTCGAAGATCGGCAGAGCAGAAGCCAACATCGTTTTGAAAGCAATTTGATCTTTTACAATATGCTCTTCAGTTGTGTGAGACACAAAGAAGGACACAAGATCAAAAATGGATTTAGCCTTCATGCCAGTGGCCGAAGTATCATAAGTTCCATTGGCTGCGGTGATGACCACGTTCATTGGAGGCACACTTGAACTTGGACTGCCGCCAGTGTTGAAGGTTGCTGACATTAGGTCCATCGTGTAATTTGCCGTCATATCAACGCCACCACCTGCATTGGCTGTGGCGGTTTGCTCAATCTTCATACTTTTTACTGAGGCAATGACGTCAGTTTTTCCTTGGTTTGGGTCGTTGATAGTTTCGGCGACGCTGATGTTTTTAATTTCTGCCGATGACTCAGAAAAGGTGCCGAGCTTTTCATCAAAGATACCTTCCCAATTATAATCTTCAATTTTCACATCGGCAGTTAGAGCGTCTTTGGCTTTCAAACTGAAATTCAGGGGTCCTTCCTGACTCACAGTCCATTTGCCTTCGCCCTCATCGGTGAGCGTGAGTGCTAAGGGTGATAGCGCAATCACAACCCCTTGAGACGCGGCTTTGGCAGCGAGGGGGGCGATATCGAGAGTGATTGTATAATCGTCGCCATCAGGTTCAACTTTGACTACGCCGGGCTCTGCCGTGAGGTAAGACTGAAACACCGAAGTAAGGCGAGCTGCTTCTTCAGGAGTTGCTGCGGCAAGGGCAGTATGGCTAGCGGAGAACATGAGGGGCAGCGAGAGGAAGAAGCCGAAGCGGGTTTTCATGAGGAGCACTCTATTGGTTGGGGGAATTTGATTATCAGACCAATTTGTCAAGCGGTCAAACTGGAATTTGAACTGCGCAACTTGATGGTTGATTAAAAGTTAAATAAAAGGGCTGGTCGCCTCGCCCTTTGATAAAAAGATTGTGACTGGAATACTTCCTTTTTGCTTCGCGGTTTTTCTTCAGCAAATCCACTAA
>JANOUE010000050.1:0-8108 GCA_031416755.1 Hyphomicrobiales bacterium | reverse complement strand
CTTCTTTGTCACCTTCAAAAAAAGTTCCCCCACCCGGTTTTGGAACTTCATTTGCACCTAAGGTAATAGCAACTCCTTCCGAAGAGAAAATTGCTGCCCCAACTTGTCGAGATAAGTCAGCCGATCTGAGCGAAGCAGCTTTTGCTGCATACATTGCATATTCATCGTGAGTTGGCGTAATAAAATTATAACCGAAGAATAGGTTGACCAGCCGCTCTATTTCGTGCTTACATTTTGGCTTGTCATTTGCATCGATGAAAACATCTGCCATCGGAAAAGCGTCTTGCAATCTTTGACCATTCTCAATTTTTTCTTCAGATAAGTCGCGGCGAATTAGCTCCTCTGCTTCTGATGCAAAATCTTTACCTCCGCCGTCAGGATGAGATTTTTTGATTTTTCTTTTTAGCGTCGCCAGTCTTGTAGTCCTACTTGCGTGTGCCGAGATTTGGATGAACAAACGGCCATAAACCTTCCGCAGAAGAGCTATTTCTTCCGGTCGTTTAAATTGATCCAATATGTAAGCATGAGCATGTTTTGCAATCTTTGGGTCTCCCGATAACTTTTTTCTTGCTTCTAGTATTGCTGCTACTGAAAGCATTGCAAGCGCGTCATTGCCTTTTGTTTTATCGGCGATATCATTGCCTAAGATTTCTCGAACTTTATTTGCGTAATTGATATAACTGTTGTATCGATCTTCAATTGGATTTTCCTGAAGCACAACATCCGTTGGAATTGATTTCATTAGTTCTGTTACTTTGATATAAGTAGAATCGTATCCAACTTTTTTCAGTGATTCCTGTAGTTGCTGTGCTATTGTTTTTGTGTCAGTCCCAATCGGGGCGACTAGAGCAAAAAACAACTCCGGTTGTCGAATATTTGCAAGCAAACTTGTATCAGTTAAATTTTGTTGCTCATTTAGAGTCATTTAAGTTTGCCTTTAAGGGAAACGAGAGTTAAAGATTTATCAATCGAATTAGTTCATATATTTAATATCGATTCTTTAAGGATGTAACCCAAATGACTGAATTAGACCTCAGTAAGAACTGGCTAATTAACAGCATTAAATCCTCTGTAGAACGCGTTCAAAAATCCGAATCTATAAGTCGTGATCTTCTTGGTAAGATTGATGATCCCGATTTCATTAATAGAGTAGAAAAAATTCTTTGTGAAGACAAGGATTTGCGCGCGGCGTAGTCCGCAGGATTGTCGCGATAATTGCATTTGTTGAGAGTTAATTCGATATTGCTGCCAATTCCATCCATCGCACCCGTTGAACCGCGACTCAAGCCACCATCCGCTTAAATCTAATTCCACCCGCCCGCGACTTCGGAGCAGGGCGCACCACTACGTCCACGTCCCTCCCAAAGGCCGTGAGCATCAGCAACAGGCGCTCGATGGAGAAGCCGCGGAATTTTCCGCGCAGCAGGTTGGAAAGATCGGGTTGGGCGGTTCCGGTTAAAGTTGCGGCTTTGGCTTGGGTGAGTTTCTTCAGCTTCATCAACCGCGCAATCTCGCCCACGATATTGGCTTTAAGCAAAAGTTCATCGGCATTTTCCAAGCCGAGATCAGCAAACACATTGCCGGAGCTTTCTTCAAATTTTGGAAGTTTGGCCATGTCATTTTTTCTCCAGTGCAAAGTGGCGGTGCAGAGCTTCAGCGTCTTTCAGCCGCGCCGCGATTAAATCCATTTCATGTTTCGGCGTGGCAATGCCGGATTTTGATTTCTTCTGGAAGGCGTGAAGCACATATATGGCGGTGGCGAACCTCACTGTGTAAACCGCACGGTAAGTATCGCCGTCATGGTCTTCGATCACTTCCAAAACCCCGCGCCCGCCAAAGCCTTTTAGCGCCTTGACATGCGGTGCCTCATCGCCAATCTGAGCTTGGAATAAGGCGGCCCCGATTGAAGACTTCACTTCATCCGGCATTGCAGAAATATCCTTCTTCGATGAACCCACAAAGCGGCAAGATTTGATAGTTCTCATAGACTTTATATTATAGTAATATTGCTATTTGTCAAATGTGAGAACGATCGCCCACGAAAATAAATTCCTATTCCTCTTGACAAATCCTTTTCTAGCATTATATTCCTCTGCAATGGAGCAGGAAAGGAGGGGGCAGTGCCGCCAGCCTCTCATAATTTCCGATCACCGCCGCCATACACCATATATACATTCGCGCGCTTATAGACTGATGGCGTGGGGCGGGGGGTGTGTTGGAAGCCAAGTTTTTCGTAGAGTGTCACGGCGGTTTTTAGCACGCTGCTGGATTCAAGATAAAGCTCGCGGCCCTTTAGGGTGCCGAACTCGGCAATGGCGGCCTGCACCAGCAGGCGGCCGATGCCTTTGCCTTGATGCGTTGGAGTTACTGCTGTCTTGGTGAGTTCATAGCGGCCATGGCCCTCATGCAGCAATGCGCAGGTGCCCACAATCTCATCGCCAATCCGTGCCATTAACACGGCACCGCCATGCTCGATGAGCTTGTCTGGATGAGACAGAACCTCCTCATCAATCGGCTCTACCGTGAAATAGGTTTTCAGCCATTCGAGGTTGAGGCGTTTGAAGTCAGTGGCGTGGTGCGGCGCATAGGGAATGATTTGGATTTCAGAGTAACCATGTGCCATCACTTGCGCACCACAGCCCGGCAAGAGCTTCGCGCGGCATCACAGGCGACGATGCATTTGCTATAGGCTATGCCCACCGGATATGACGCACAATCGATTAAGCAGGCTGAGGTTTTTCGCTCGCAGCATGATCGGGTCGAACAGCCATAGAGTACATCTTTTCTGGTTCGGGCTTCGCTCACAGTGTTGAAAGCAAAAGCGAGTGTGGCTGAGATTAGACACAATTTCAGAATGGTATTCATTTCATACCTCCACGGTTTTAAGTTTCCCTAAATAATCTGATTTACCCAGCGGCACGCCGTTGTGCCGCAGCAGCGCATAAGCAATCACCATGTGAAAATGCAGGTCGGGGGTGATCACGGTGGCGGCGTAGTTGACGGCGCTCATGCCTTTGCTGGCGTTCATAAAAGTGGGCAAAGTTTTTTCAGCTTGCTGGGCCACTGCTTCTGGCGAAATGGCTTCGAGATAATCAGCCGCGGTGGCCAAGCTTTGCCGCAGCTCTGGCCAAGAGGCCTCATCATAGCCCACACGCGGCGCTGCGGCGCTGGAAAAGTGGCGGGCATAATCAACCGCGAGATAGCAGATATATTGCACCTGCTGCAGAAAGCTAAACATGTCGGGATAAAGCCGCGCCTGCAAATAACGCTCAAGCGGAATGCCGCCTGCCGAGCTGTGGCGTTCGGCCTTGTCCATGATGCCGGCCATATTTCGCAAGGCTGTTGCCATGGCAGCAATGGTGAGTTGGTGGATGGGGTTTTCCAGCAGCATAATTTCTTCCAATACAAGCAAAATATTCTAGTGCGGCAGCTCTACAACTACGGAGCCAGAAATCGGATCGGTTACGCCAAGACCACCACCCAAATCTTCTAACATGGGTCTGAAACTGTCCAGCATCGCAATCATATCAGGGCGCGCTGCTGCAATGCTTTCAAAGCTATCCCACTTCACAACGATGCAATAGCTGCGATCGCCAGTTTTGATCAAAGCCCCATCCAGCATTCCGGCAAAGGTTTTGGCTTTTTTATGGATTTCGATAAAAGCCTGCTCTTGGCCTGGCTTCACCTTAAAACGCACAACATTATAGGCGGTCATATGAGCCTCCTCGTTGTTTACGCTGCGAAACATCTAGGCGCTTGTGCGTCGAAACTCGCAGCAAAGTCCTCCGGCATTTAAATTGCCGTAAATTTAGGTAACACAAAGGGTTCAAAAATTCAAGGGCGCGAATTGGACATTAATGAATTTGCACGTATCGGTTTCCTCGCCTACAACTCACCAAAACAAAAGTTGGGATGCGATGTTCAAGAAAATTCTAATCGCCAATCGCGGCGAGATTGCTTGTCGAATAATTAAGACGGCTCGCGCCATGGGCATCAAAACAGTGGCGGTTTATTCTGATGCAGATGCCCGCTCAATGCATGTGGAAATGGCAGATGAGAAGGTGAACATTGGGCCAGCACCTGCTGCACAATCTTATTTGGTAATTGAAAAAATTATTGCCGCCTGCAAACAAACCGGCGCAGAGGCGGTGCATCCCGGATATGGATTTCTGTCGGAACGTTCAGCGTTCGCCAAAGCCTGCGCAGATGCTGGCATTGTATTTATTGGACCCAATCCGCACGCCATTGATGCGATGGGTGACAAAATTGCGTCTAAAAAAGCAGCCGCCGCAGCAGGTGTTTCCACGGTGCCAGGCTATATGGGCATTGTCAAAGATGCTGATGAAGCATTGAAAATTGCTGATGGCATTGGTTATCCGGTCATGATCAAGGCCTCGGCTGGCGGTGGGGGCAAGGGCATGCGCATTGCCCACGCACAATCCGAGGTGCGCGAAGGTTTTGAACGCGCCACATCTGAAGCGAAAAATTCATTTGGCGATGACAGGGTGTTCATTGAAAAATTTATCACCAATCCCCGTCACATTGAAATTCAGGTGCTGGGCGATAAGCATGGCAATGTGATTTATTTAGGTGAGCGCGAGTGCTCGATCCAGCGCCGCAATCAAAAAGTGGTCGAGGAAGCGCCATCGCCACTGCTCGATGAAGCCACCCGCAAAGCCATGGGCGAACAAGCGGTGGCACTTGCGAAGGCGGTGAGTTATGATAGCGCTGGTACGGTGGAATTTGTTGCAGGGCAAGATCGTTCATTTTATTTTCTCGAAATGAATACGCGGCTGCAGGTGGAGCACCCGGTCACGGAGTTGATCACAGGTGTTGATCTCGTCGAACAGATGATCCGCGTGGCTTTTGGCGAGAAATTGAACCTCAAACAAGGCGATGTGAAACTCAATGGTTGGGCCATTGAAAGCCGAATTTACGCCGAAGACCCCTATCGCAATTTTCTGCCGTCGATTGGTCGTCTCGTCAAATATCATCCGCCTACGGAGAATATTTCTGGTGGCGTCACGGTGCGCAATGATACTGGTGTGGGGGCAGGGGGTGAAATATCGATTTATTACGACCCGATGATTGCCAAACTCTGCACCCATGCACCCACCCGTGCGCAGGCCATAGCGGCCATGGCCAATGCTTTGGATGAATTTCAAATCGAAGGCATACGCCACAACATTCCATTTCTCTCGGCCATCATGGGCAATGCGCGCTGGCAATCAGGCAAACTTTCTACTGGGTTCATTACTGAGGAATTTCTAGGCGGCTTTGTTGGAGCGCCGATTACGAAAGAACTAACCACAAAATTTGTCGCAGTGGCCTGTCTGCTCGATCACATAGAAAACCGCCGCAAGCGTAAAATAAGTGGTCAGCTTAATAGCCGCCATGTAAATTTCGCAACAGCCCGCGAAGTGAAGTTGGGTGAGCACTGGCACAAAATTAATGTGACGGCTGAAATAGATGCACAGGCCGACGCCTGCGGGTGGTCGTCCGAGCAGGCTACGATCACTGTTAATGGTGCCACGTTCCAAATTGTGAAATTGCCAAACGGCTATCGCATTTGCCACAGCGGTGTGATGCTGCATGCATTTGTATATACCGCGCGCGAGGCAGAATTTGTGCGCTTGATGCCAGTAAAAAAACTGGCCGACACTTCGAAGAAACTGCTGTGCCCGATGCCGGGCCTCGTTATTTCTATTGCTGCGAAAGAAGGTCAAGAGGTGAAAGTTGGAGACACACTTGCCATCGTAGAAGCCATGAAAATGGAGAATGTGCTGCGGGCGACGCGCGATTGTGTTGTAAAGAAAATCAATTGCAAACAAGGCGATTCACTTAGCGTGGACGCTGTGATGATGGAGTTTACTTAACTTTCAAGGCCCGAAAACATGGGCGAAATGCTTGTGCAATGCTGCATCTAATTCTGCCATGGATGCGCTCACCCCCAAGTCCGCAAAGCTGGTTACGCCATGCTCAGTTACACCGCAGGGCACAATGCCGCTGAAATGCGAGAGATCGGGATTGAGATTGATACTTAGTCCATGAAAGGTTATCCCGCGACGGACGCGAATGCCAAGGGCTGCAATTTTATCTTCTCTGGCCCCGCGCCGCACCCACACACCAATGCGGTCTTCGCGCCGTTCACCAGTGATGCCAAATTCATTCAGTGTACGGATGATTGCATCTTCCAATCCCGCCACAAATGCCCGCACATCATTGCCGCGCTTTTTTAAATCCATCATCACATAACAAATACGCTGCCCCGGCCCATGATATGTATATTGCCCGCCACGCCCGGTTTCGTAGACAGGAAAGCGTGTAGCATCGACGAGATCGGCAGGCTTAGCGCTGGTGCCTGCGGTGTAAATTGGAGGATGCTCGACCAGCCAGATGAGCTCCGGTGCACCACCGGCAATAGCAGAAACCTCAGCCTCCATCCGGGCTAGGGCTGAGGAGTAGGGCGTGAGACCTACAGAATCAATCCAGTGGAATAGCACTTCGTGATTCAATGAAGTCTGTATATCGGACCGGGCTTTCATTTGCATTCCTTGCAGCTTTCAACCCACCTTAACGCATTCAATAGCAATCGGATATCGCGTTATTGGCGTTGGTAATTTTATCCTTGTTAAACAGATGCAGCTAAGCTCACTAGTGTTATCGCCTGCTTAGGGAGTCGGCTATCATGGGAATTTTTATGCTCGGGGTTCTGATTGTTGGATTCGTTCTTGTCAGCTGCGTGCTTGCAATTGTGGCTTTCAATAAGGTTTCCAATCTGGACCGAAAGCTTTCCAAATTAAAAATGGAAGTGGAGCGCTTGGCGGCCATGGGTTTCAACGCCGCCGCAGTGGCACCTGTGTCTGCTGTAAAAATAGAAGAAGTCGAACCGCCTCCGGTTGTTGCTGAACCGCTCAAAACTGAAATACCCGCCGTTATTGAGCCAGCGTCCATTCTTAAGCAAAAGCCCACGCGCGATGTTGAACAGGCTTTGGCCTCGCGGTGGTTTGTGTGGATCGGTGGTGCGGCAGTAGCACTCGGTGGTCTGCTGTTTATCAAATATGCGCATGACCACGGATTAATTTCACCAGCGTTGCGCGTGTTTTTAGGTTTGGCACTGGCTGCGGCGCTTGTAGCGGCGGGTGAATATGTTCGCCGTGCGCGAGGCGCTGCTGTGGTCGATTATGTTCCGGCAGCGCTTTCTGCAGCGGGTCTGGTGACGGGCTTTGGTATAATTTACGCGGCTCATGCGCTCTATGGTTTAATTCCGTCAGGTGTGGCGTTTGTTGGCTTGGGCTTGGTGGCACTTGCTGCATTGGCGTTGGCGCGGTTGCAGGGGCCGATGATTGCTGCCCTTGGGTTAATAGGTGCATATGCGGTTCCAACTTTGATTACTTCGAATAATCCCAATGCGTGGACATTTTTTCCCTATTTGTTGATTATCGTACTGGCTTCATTTGTAACCCTGCGCGGGCGCAATTGGTGGTGGTTGGGATATTTGGCTGTTGCAGGTGCGGCTGCTTGGTCACTTCTGTGGGTAAATGGCGTTGCAACAGCTGGCGGCGATGTTGTGCCCGTTGGAGTGTTCGCGCTGGCACTGGCCGCCGCTGCTACATTTATGCTCGAAGGCAAGAAAATTTTTACAAGTGATGGCGGAAGTCTAATCGCACCGGCAACGATGAGCCAACCATTGCGGTTGGCCGCTTGCGGCATGGTGGCGGCTGCACTGATTTTGGCAGGCCAAGTGTTGGAGACGGCTCATAGCTTTCCTGCGCTGGCACTGTTTGCAATTGGCATGGCACTTGTAGCGGCGTTTAGTTGGAACAAAAATGGCTGGAGCATTGCTGTGCTCATCGCCGCTGTTTTCAGTTTCATCGTTTTAATGGGATGGGCGGAAGTTTCATTTCAGCAATGGGCTATGGATGAAAGTGGAATGTGGTCAACCACACCTGGCCTTATCGTGCCGCCGCTCTTTCGCAATTGGATGTTCGTGGCATTGGCTGGTTTCACCAGCATAGGTGCGCTGGGTTATCTACGCAAAGAGCTGCCGCAGCCTTGGGCGATGTTGGCAGCTGGGTCGGCATTCTTATTTCTATTCGGCGCTTGGG
>JANOUE010000049.1:0-2950 GCA_031416755.1 Hyphomicrobiales bacterium | reverse complement strand
GTCCGTGGCCTCGAATATTACACTGGCCCGGTGTTTGAATGTGAACTTCTGATGGAAACCACGGATGAAGACGGCAAGCCTGTGCGCTTTGGCTCGGTCGGTGGTGGTGGGCGCTATGATGATCTGGTCGCCCGCTTCACGGGCGCACAAGTTCCAGCCACCGGATTTTCCATCGGTGTGTCACGGCTTTATTCAGCGCTTGAACACCTCAAGAAAAACAAAGCATCCGATACACTGGCTCCGGTCGTGGTCCTCGTCATGGATAAGGAACGCCAAGGCGACTATTGGCGTATGGTGCAATCCTTACGCAAAGCTGGCGTGCGGGCCGAAATGTATGTGGGCACCGCTGGCATGAAGGCGCAGATGAAATATGCTGATAAGCGCAATGCGCCTCTGGTAATTATTCAAGGCGGGGACGAAAAAGCCCAAGGCCAAGTGATGATCAAAGATTTGCGCCGTGGTTCTGAACTTGCATCCGAAATTGCATCCCACGAAGAATATGCCTCGCAGCGCTTGGCACAATTTGCCGTGGCTGAAGCGGACTTGGCGGACGCTGTTAAGAAGGCATTGGGATTGTGAGTTCTTTCATCTGTCATCCCGGCGAAAGTCGAGACCCAGTAATCCACGCTCGGTGCCTGTTGCAAGTCTGGGTCCCAACTTTCGTCAGGATGACAGGGTAAAAAAATGGCAGGAAAAAGTCCTCAAGAACGCCAAGCCCTTGAGCGCCAGAACGCGGCCATCATGGCAGTGTTTGAGCGTGCGGGCTTTGACCAGATTGCGCCAGATATTATTCAGCCCGCCGATATTTTTCTTGAACGTTCGGGCGAAGATATCCGCGCCCGCACTTTTGTGTTTAATGATCCTGAAGGTCATGAGCTTTGCTTGCGGCCAGACCTTACAGTGCCGGCCTGCCGCTATCACTTAAGCCACGCAGAGAACCCCGCCGCCGAAGCAAAATATTGTTATCTCGGCCCGGCCTTTCGTTTTCCTGATGAGCGCTTGTCGCCACAAGAGTTTAACCAAGCTGGCCTCGAATGGTTTGGTGCTGCCGATATTTCTGCCGAGGCGCGCATCTTGAAACTTGCAATCTCCGCCCTCGAAGCCGCAGGTGCCACCGGCCTTAAAGTAACCTTGGGCGATGTGGGCCTGTTCACGGCATTATTAGATGACACTGAAATGCCAGACCGTTGGCGCAGGCGTTTGCGCCACCAGTTTTGGCGGCCACTGGCGTTCCAAAATCTGCTTGCAACGATTGCCGCTGGTCACAGCCAAAAGCGCACCAGCATTTCGCCCGTCATTGATGAATTTAAAAATGGCGATGCCACGGCCGCTTGGCTTGAGCAGAATAATATTCCATTGCAAGGCACGCGCACGCTTACTGAAATTTCGTCGCGCCTTGCTGAAAAATATGCTGACCGTTCGCAAAACCCATTGGACCCCACAAAACGCCAAGCAATCGAAAATTATTTAAACATTGAAGGCCAGGCAACCGATGTGCCGATGTTGCTCGAAGCCATCAGCAGCAGCGCGCAATACAGTGCAGCTTGCGCATCATTTGTAAAACGCCTGGAACTTTTTGAGGATGCGGGCCTCAATCCGCGACGCTTTAAATTCTCGGCAAATTTTGGCCGTGAATTGGAATATTACACCGGCTTTGTTTTCCAAATTGAAGCCGATTCTGCGCATGGCCCTGTGGCCATTGCTGGTGGCGGACGTTACGATGAGCTGCTCTCTGATTTAGGTGCTAGCGTAAAAGTTCCAGCCATAGGCTGTGCCATTCACACCGAACGTTTAGCGGCGGTGCTGGCATGAACCCGCTCACATTAGCCATTCCCTCCAAAGGCCGCTTGATGGAAGCGAGCGCTGAGCTTTTTGAAAAAGCCGGATTTAAAATCGAACGCACCGGAACTGATCGCGGCTACCGTGGAAAATTACTGGGCGTCGAAAATGTCGAAATCGCATTTCTTTCAGCGTCGGAAATTGCTGTAAATCTTCGAGATGGAAAAATCGATGCTGGCATAACTGGCGAAGATCTAGTGCGCGAGGCCATAGCGCCCGACAATAAAATTGCTGATGTGGCCCTGCGCTTAAATTTCGGCCCCGCCAATGTGATTGTGGCTGTGCCAGAATGCTGGCTTGATGTGGCATATATGGCTGATCTTGATGATGTGGCCTTGCAGTTTTATCAAACCCATGGTCGCCGCTTGCGCGTGGCCACAAAATATCTGGCACTCACGCGGCGTTTCTTTGCTGCAAAGGGTGTTACAGGGTATCGCATCGTTGAAAGCCTTGGGGCCACTGAAGGCGCCCCCGCCGCCGGAACGGCTGAGTTAATTGTTGATATCACAACTTCTGGAGCCACACTGAAAGCCAATTCTCTCAAAATTTTGGATGATGGCTTGATACTTCAGTCCTGCGCAGTGCTTGCAGTAGCTGATCAATACAAAACTGATACACGCATCATTCAACTAATTGCATCCTTAAGTAGAATTATCGCTCCATGTAGGGGTTGATCAAATTGCATTTGATTGCATTACTTCTGTTTTGTCCCTAGTCTAGCCACTTAAAGGTTGCGCTGGGGGAGGTTCCATACATCAGATTTGGTTAGGGCCTGGTTAGATTGAAAAGACCTGTGCTTGCGCGGAAAAGGTATCGCCCCCGGTCCTTTCTGTTGTAAAAGTATGGATCTGATGTCGCCAGTTGCCTGAGCAGAGAGCCTGCAGGAAACTGCAGGCTCTCTGTGATTCTAATCTGGAGTTAACAATGTGAACTTGAAGCCGCTCGTCAATTCCGAAAGTGGCTTTGCCCCTAAACTCAAAAAATGCCATCCGTTTTGGCCATGAAATTGACGAACCTGCAGAATAACGCTCCACTGCACCAAATTTGATTCGGATGGAGAACTTTTAAATGCGTCTAAAAATTACTGCTGCGGCTTTGGCAATCACTCTCA
>JANOUE010000048.1:0-9624 GCA_031416755.1 Hyphomicrobiales bacterium | reverse complement strand
CTGGTGCAGCACGCGGGCGCGGGCAGCTGCGGTTGAAAAATGGCAAAGCGTGGACGCTGCTCACCACCATGGTCGAACTCAAGGGCTATGAGGAAAATAAAGGTCCTGCGCGTATCAAGGGCGTTGAACATGGCGCCAAGAAAAATCGCGAAAATTGGACGGAGCGCTTGGAGCGCGAAGCTAAAGAACTAGGCACCAAGACGCAGCCTTATTGCCTGATCATTGGCGGTGGGCAAGGCGGCATTGGCCTCGGCGCACGGTTGCGCAGGCTGGGTGTGCCCACCATCATTATTGAGAAAAACAAGAAGGCGGGTGACAGCTGGCGCAAGCGTTATAAGTCACTCTGCCTGCATGATCCTATTTGGTATGATCATATGCCCTATCTGCCTTTCCCTGACGATTGGCCGATTTTTACGCCTAAAGATAAATTGGGCGATTGGCTGGAAATGTACACGAAAATAATGGAGCTGAATTATTGGAGCTCAACTGTTTGCAAAAGTGCCAAGTATGATGAAAAGAAAAAGCAATGGGTGGTGAAAGTTGTGCGCGGTGGAAAGGCGATAACCTTGAAACCGCAGCAGCTGATTATTGCCACTGGGCAATCCGGCGTGCCGAACATTCCAAAATTTCCGGGTGCTGAAAAATTCAAAGGCGATCAGCATCATTCCAGCAATCATCCTGGGCCCGATAAATATAAAGGCAAGAAATGTGTGGTCATCGGCTCCAACAATTCCGCGCATGATATTTGCGCAGCACTGTGGGAGCAGGGTGCGGACGTCACCATGGTTCAGCGCACGTCGACCCATATTGTGAAATCTGCCACTCTGATGGATATTGGCCTCGGCGATCTTTATTCGGAAAAGGCGTTAGTGAACGGCATCGATCACCATAAGGCCGATTTGATTTTCGCTTCTATTCCCTATAAAATTCTGCCCAGCTTTCAAATTCCAACTTACGCCAAAATGAAAGAGCGAGATGCCGATTTTTATGCACGTTTGGAAAAAGCGGGTTTCCTCCATGATTGGGGAGACGATGATTCTGGTCTTTTTGTGAAATATCTGCGCCGCGGTTCGGGCTATTATATTGATGTAGGCGCAAGCGAGTTAGTGGCCGACGGCAGTATCAAACTGAAAACCAAGGTGGATGTGAAAGAAATCAAGGCGAAGTCTGTGGTGTTCAGTGATGGGA
The DNA here is from genome assembly GCA_031416755.1 of Hyphomicrobiales bacterium. GTDB lineage: Bacteria > Pseudomonadota > Alphaproteobacteria > Rhizobiales > Aestuariivirgaceae > Aestuariivirga. Next base: position 8,436 of record JANOUE010000048.1, on the reverse strand, counting down.
GCGAACTCAGTGCGGATTTGCTGGTCTATGCTACGGGCTACGGCAGCATGAATGGCTGGGCGGCACAATTGATCTCAAAAGATGTCGCTGACAAAGTCGGGAAATGCTGGGGTTTGGGGTCTAACACCACGAAAGATCCAGGTCCTTGGGAGGGCGAGCTGCGCAATATGTGGAAACCCACGCAGCAGGACGCCTTGTGGTTTCACGGCGGCAACCTGCACCAATCACGGCATTATTCGCAGTTCCTATCTCTGCAATTAAAGGCAAGAATGGAAGGCCTAAAGACAGCGGTCTATGGCATGGGCAAAGTGTATCATCTTGCCTAGATCAGCATGACTTTTGACGAAACCGTCAAAAGTCATATAAGCTGATCGTCGCCAATATGTTGGAGCATGAGTTATCGTCAGGACGATTCCGTCTTGGCGCATTATGCTCTAGGGAGCCTCTGATTAAATTGACATGAAAGATTAAACTGACGACAGTCAGGCTATGAGCTTGACGAGCTATGGTTGTCTCGGTTCACTTTATGACAAATCGGGCACAGCAACACTTGGAGAAGCCGAGCAATCCAATGAATTTAAACGCTGGTTTTTTGTCACCCGCTCAAACCAAACTTGTATTGTTTGACTGCTGAAACCTGCAAAGCTGCGCCGGAATTTGAAGCGACAGCTTCTGACAGTATAATTGACGGTATAGATAGTTCTGGCCAAAAAAATATCATTCCATTTCAACCTATAACTAAGCAGGTGATGATCGAGTGGGAATGAGTTTGCTCTGGCTTTACATTTTCATTTTCGATGCCTAACACTGGCACTTAGCATATTTTTAAGGGGCGGGGTTCATGGCACAATTTATCAATTCGAAAGAGACACTGGTTGTTGATGCAATCGATGGTCTTTTGCGGGCATCGGGGGGTGCCAAGTTAGCGCGGCTAGATGGCTATCCCGGTATCAAGGTTGTTCTGCGCACCGATCATAAACCATCACAAGTTGCGGTTATTGCGGGTGGTGGATCGGGCCATGAGCCGGCCCATGCTGGGTTTGTGGGCCCGGGGCTTTTAACGGCTGCTGTGTGCGGCGAAGTTTTTGCATCGCCTTCTGTTGATGCTGTGTTTGCGGCGATCATGGCCGTTACTGGCAAGGGTGGCTGCTTGCTGGTGTTCAAAAATTACACCGGTGACCGATTGAATTTTGGTCTGGCCACTGAAAAGGCCCGGGCTTTGGGCAAGAAAGTTGAAGTGGTTATTGTCAAGGATGACATTGCGCTTCCTAACATAATTCAGCCACGCGGCATTGCGGGTGTTTTGTTTGTTGAAAAAATTGCTGGCCACTATGCAGCAAAGGGCTGGTCGCTCGCAAAGGTGCATGCAATTGCGCAGAAGGCTGCTGATGGCTTGGTGTCGCTTGGGGTGTCACTCACTTCCTGCACGCTGCCTGGGATTGGGCGAGACGACCGTATTCCCGCTGGTAAGGCAGAACTGGGCTTGGGCATTCATGGTGAGCCTGGCGTTGAGCTGGTTGATTTTGAAAAGGCACAAATCTCGGTGGCTGAGCTGGCAACGCGCCTGTTTAAGAAAGTGAAGCGTGCTCCAAGCTATGCGTTGTTCATCAATAATTTGGGTTCGACGACGCCATTGGAAATGGGGTTGATTGCCAATGAAATATTGAAAAGTAAGTTGGGCAAGAAAATTAAACTGGTGTGCGGACCTGCAGCTTTGGTGACGTCGTTGGATATGCACGGGTTTTCGTTGAGTTTGCTGCCGCTCACGCCTGAGTTTGAAGTGGCGCTGAAATCTCCGGCCTCGGCTTTGGTCTGGCCTGGGGTGCGAAACCATGAAGCAGTTAAAGTAGTGAAGCTTCCGGCTGCGATGAAAGCCAAAGTGGTGCGCGCCAGCAAGAATGCAGCACTCGCAGAGTTGGTGGTTCGGGCTTGCGATATATTGATTGCAGCCGAGAGCAAACTCAATGCACTGGATGCGAAGGCTGGTGATGGTGATACCGGGTCCACCGTTGCAACCGCCGCTCGCCAGCTGAAGGCGAATTTGAGTAAGATGCCGCTGGCTGATGTTTCGTTATTCTTCCTTTCAGCGAGTGATAGCTTTACGCGCAGCATGGGCGGCTCTAGCGGTGTGTTGATGGCGATTTTCTTTGCGGCGGCTGGTGGTGCAAAAGGCGCGTGGCAGAATGCGTTGCAGGCTGGACTTTCGAAGATGATGGCTTATGGCGGTGCAGAAATTGGTGACCGCACAATGGTGGATGCTTTGGCTCCGGCGCTTGCTGCTTTGGCCAAGGGTGGCAATTTAGCCGATGCAGCTAAGGCAGCGCGCACGGGGGCGGATGCGACGAAGGCGATGACGCGAGCCAAGGCAGGGCGCGCAAGCTATGTGTCGGAAGCGAATTTAGCTGGTGTACCGGATCCTGGGGCGGAGGCAGTAGCGCTTTTGTTTGAGGGGTTGGTGTAAGGCACTGCGTCAAATCTCAATCTCGCCGCGATCAATGGCCGTCATTGCATTATTATATGAAGCCTCGAGATGTGCTGCCATTGCCTGGCGGGAACGCTCGATGTCTTTGCTGTTCAGTGCGCGGATGATTTCGCGGTGTTGCTCCAGTGTGGCCTCACCTTCACCACTTCGCGGCAGCATTAAATGGCGACAGCGATCAAGCTGGGCTTTAGAAATTTCAATCGATCGCCAGAGGCGCGGTAGGTCACTTATTTCTGCGATGTAACGGTGGAATTGATCGTCGTGACTGATGGCTTCCGAATAGCGCTTGCGCTCGATTGCGCGCGCATGGCGCAGCAAAATATCTGCCAGTATATCAGCGTGGTGATCGTTCATCCGATTGGCGGCTTGGGCTGCACTTTCGGTTTCGAGCGCTCGGCGAATAAGAAAAGCTTGTTTTACTTCATGACGATCAATTTTGGAAGCATGGGTGCCCGATTGTGCCACGACGTCGACGAGATGTTCATCGCTTAATTTCTTCACAGCTTCACGAACTGGTGTGCGTGATATTTTGAGTTGGGACGCAATGAGCTTCTCGTCGATGCCTTCGCCAGGCCTGATTGATCCCGATAGAATCAATTCGCGCACCAAGGCATAAACTTGGTCACGCAGGGGTTGTTTGCGATCCAGTTTCAGGTTCGTGAGATCAAACGGCATGTCTGTCATACTAATATAACAGTTCTGGACAGCAATAGAAAAACCTGTTTAAACTCAAGAAAAATAAAAAAGCTTTCGGAGGATGGGACGTGCCTGCTCATGATTTTCCTAAGTTGCACAATGCCATGTGGCCTGGTTTGGTTGGCAAGGGGCCAGACTCAGAGCCGGGACTTGAACTTGATACATTGATTGATCTCACAGCGAAAGCTGAGGTGAATGGCGTGAAGTTTGACGGCATTGATATTTTTCATGTAGCCCCGCACACAAATATTGATTTTACAGACGATGAAGTAAAGCGTCTTGCGGAAAAAGTGCAACAGAAAAATTTGAACATTGGCTCAATCGTTGCTCCGGTGTGGCCACCTGTTGGTGGCGGATCGGCTATGGGGTCTGCGGCTGATCGCAAAAAATTTGTTGAGAATGTAAAAAAATCATGTCGCTTGGGTGCGCGGTTGCGCGAACTTGGGGTTCGGCCTTACGGGCTGGTTCGCATTGACTCGGCCAGCGGTCCTGGCGACTGGGCAAAAGACCCAGTTGGCAACACAAAGAAAATTGCAAAGACATTCCGCGAGGCATGTAGCGTTGCCGTTGACTATGGTGAGCGGCTTGCAGCAGAAGGTGAAATTTGCTGGGGCGGTATGCATTCTTGGAAGGATATGATCAACACGTTGGAGGAAACCGACCGCCCGCAAACTATCGGTTTTCAAGCGGATATGGCACACACGCTGCTTTATACCATGGGATATAATGCGCCGAAGTCTCGGTTGCTGCCGGCCAAGTTTGATTGGAAGAGCAAGAAGATTCTTGATGAAGCGCTGAAGAAAATGACTGACGCTTTGCGGCCTTGGACAATTGATTTTCATGTGGCGCAGAGTGATGGCACAGTGAAGGGGCTTGGCTATCACGATAAAACCGGGCGCCATTGCATGGTCACTGACAAGAATGGCAAACTTGATATTCCAAAACATGCGGGCATGTGGCTGCGTGGAAAAGATGGCGAGCTGACGAAGGCCTTCAAGCATATTTGCTGGGATGGCTGCATGTTCCCCAATGATGTGATGCTGCAACAAAAAACCTGGAACGATATTCTTGCTGTCATGATTAAAGTTCGCGACAAGCATGGGTGGACTGCCTGATGAAGAGCAAAAAACTTAACATCGGTATGGTTGGTTATGGCTTTATGGGCCGGGCACATTCAAATGCGTTTTCTCAAGTTTCAAACTTTTTTCAATTGCAACATCAACCGGTTTTGAAAGCGGCTTGTGCCCGCGATGCAGGCAAGCTCCAAGCTTTTGCAGATCAATGGGGCTATGAAACCACTGAAACCGATTGGCGCAAGTTGGTTGAGCGCAAAGATATCGACGTGATTGATATTGCTGCTTCCAACGATATGCATCTTGAAATTGCTGTGGCCGCTGCGCAAGCGGGCAAGATGGTGATGTGCGAGAAGCCACTCGGGCGCAATGCAGCTGAATCAGCCAAGATGGTGGCTGCAGTTGAGCAAGCCAAAGTGGCTAACATGGTTTGGTATAACTATCGCCGCGTGCCTGCTGTCACTTTAGCCAAGCAATTTATTGATGAAGGCAAGCTTGGGAAAATTTTTCATTACCGCGCGAAATTCTTACAAGACTGGACCATGTCGGCAGATTTACCGCAAGGCGGGCAGGGGCTTTGGCGGCTTGATGTGAACATGGCTGGCAGTGGGGTGACTGGCGATTTGTTGGCTCACTGCATTGATACCGCCATGTGGCTCAATGGTGGCATTGATAAAGTGATTGGCCTCACCGAAACTTTCATTAAAGAACGCCAACATAATTTGACAGGAAAAATGGAACCTGTTGGAATTGATGATGCATCGCTTTTCTTGGCGCGCTTTGCCAATGGGTCACTCGCAAATTTTGAGGCGACGCGCTATGCGCGCGGACATAAGGCGCTCTACACATTAGAAATTAATGGTGAGAAGGCTTCGATCATGTGGGATCTGCATGATCTGCACCGATTGCAATATTTTGATCACCGCGATGAAGGCCGTACGCGCGGTTGGCGCTCCATTCACGTGACCGATGGCGATCATCCATACATGGCAAAATGGTGGGTGCCCGGATTGCAGATCGGGTATGAACATAGCTTCATCCACCAAGCCGCGGATTTTATTGAGGGCATTGAAACCGGGAAACCTGCTGCACCCACTTTCCGCGAGGCGATGGCAACTGATGTGGTTACAGATGCTGTGCTCAAATCGGCAAAATCAGGGCAGTGGGAGAGGGCGACTGCTTAAAATTCGCACTGCACATAAATCATGTGGTGTGAAGAACTAAATATTTTTGAATCTGCATGATGCGCTCTTGTAATTCATCAATATGCAGATAGCTTGATGAGAAAAAATATTCAAGGATTGGAAATGTCGGTCAACGAAAATACAGCTTTGCGCCTAACGGGAATTTCAAAGTCCTATGGCGCAGTTCGCGCACTTGAAAACCTATCCTTTGAAGTGGCCAAGGGCCGCTTTTTTGTATTGTTTGGGCCAAGCTCAGTTGGCAAAACCACAGCTCTTAGAACTATCGCAGGTTTAGTAAAGCCGGATGTCGGTCAAGTTGAAATCAATGGCCGTGACCATACTGATGCTCCGATCACCGGGCGCGGTGTTTCTATGGTGTTTCAATCATTCGCGCTCTATCCGCATCTCACAGTTTATGAAAATTTCGCTTACCCTTTGCGTGAAGAAAAAGTGGGGCGCGAAGAGATTGACGCCCGCGTGAAAGAGACGGCGGCGATGCTGAAACTTTCGCATAGATTGGAGCGCAAGCCGAGCACGCTTTCAGGTGGAGAGCAGCAGCGCGTGGCGCTGGGGCGATCACTTATTCGGCGCCCTCAGATTTTATTGTTGGATGAGCCGCTGACAAATCTTGATGCCAAGTTGCGCCATGATATGCGCGCCGAGTTGAAGCGCTTGCACCGGCAATTTGGCATGACCATTGTTTATGCAACGCCAGATGAACTTGAAGCACTTTCTATGGGTGAAGAAATTGCCGTGATGCGCGATGGTGCGGTGGTGCAACGTGGCACACCAGATGAACTTTATGAGCGCCCAAGTGATACATATGTGGCTGGAAAAATTGGTTCGCCTCATATGAACATGATCAAGGCAACGGCCGCCAAAGGCACATTCATTTCAGCGCTTGGCAATATTACACCGCAGTTAAAACTGAAGTCAGTTCAGTTGGGCGAAGCCGCTTTGCTTGGCATTCGACCAACTGATATTCGCTTTGCGGAAAAAGGCGAAGCGGCCATTAAATCCAAGATCATAATGCTAGAACCGCTTGGCGATGTGACAGTTGTTTCGGTCGAGGCCGCCGGCGAAGCGCTGCGATTGCTGGTTCCGGAAAGCAAGGCCATTGCCATGCGGCCCGGTCAATCTGCGTCCATCTATATTGACCCCAAGAAATTTCACATCTTCCGCGCCTCAAATGGTCAAGTTTTCACATGAGCAGTGAGTGCAAGAAGTCTATGCCGTTCATAACAGGAGGAAACCTAAATGAGCTCTATGTCTAAAATGAAAAGCATTGTTGCAGGTGTTGCGTTTGCAGCAACTATGGCAGTGGGTGGTGCGATTAACGCATTTGCCGAAGAAGTTACTTTGACGATGGCGGTGCCAGATTGGCCACCGACCCGCATTATGAAAAAAATGTTCGACGAACAATATAAGTCGAAAACTGGAAATACTGTAAAGCTGGAAGTGGACTTCATTCCATGGCCAGATTTTTACACCCGCGTTAACGCGTCGCTGACATCAGGCGAGCAAAAGTATAATTTTGCCGTGTCGGATTCGCAGTGGTTGGGTGCCTTCGTTGAAGGCGGCTATTTCCGCAAAGTGAATGATCTGATTGATGCGGATCCTGAATTGCAGAAGACTTTGGCAGATATGCATCCGGCCCCGCTGAATGCCTACTCAACTTATCCTAACTCTACGCCAAACTATTATGGCTTTCCGCAGTTCCCAGACGTTCTTGTAAACTTCGCGCGCAAAGACATCATTTGCGACGATGGTGAGCAGAAAGCCTTCATGGCGAAATACAGCAAGAAGCTTGCCTGCACTGGCGAAGAACTTGACGCCATGACTTGGGACGACTTCAAAAATGTTGGTGAATTTTTCCAACGCAAGAAGGGCGAGATGCTTGCTGGTAAACCTGCTGACGATGATTTCTACGGCATCGCCTTCCAAGCAGGTAAAGGTTATGACTTCTCATCGATGCAGATCAATGGCTTTATTTGGCAAGCTGGCGGCGGAACTTGGGATGAAACCAAACAGCCTGGCGGTCAAGCTGAGGGTGTTGTGAACTCAAAAGAAGCTGTAGGTGCACTCGAAAAATACCTCAGCTTCATCCAATACATGCCACCGGTTGCCAGGACTGGCACCATGGATATTTTCAAATCGGACGAATTGTTCCGTGAAGGTAAAGTGGCGATGAACATTGACTGGATTGGTTTGGGTGAAGCTTCTCTTGATCCCAAAACTTCTAAAGTTTCTGACAAACTGGTGTTTGGTCAAATGCCAGGCACGATGGGTGCTGATGGAAAGATGATCCGTTGGTCAAACATCGGCGGTCAGCCGTTCGTGCTCACCACTTGGACCACACCAAAGCAACTGACTGAAGCCATGGGCTTTGTGAAGTGGTGGTTGTCACCTGAGATTCAGCATCAATTCGCTGCGTCAGGTGGACAGTCTGCCATGAAGTCGGTGTTTAACGATCCGAAATACGTGACTTACCGTCCATGGAATAGGGCTTGGGCAGCATCACTGGATTGGCAAAAAGACGTGTGGCATGTTCCACAATTCTTTGAATTGCTCACCCAGCAGCAAGATCAATTCGACCTTGCCATTACTGGCAAGCAAGATGCCAAAACCACTTTGGACAATGTTGCGAAGTTCCAACAGAATCTTCTCACAGAAGCCGGGCTGATTAAGTAATCGGTTCATTTGATAAGAACAGCGCGCGAGGTTCCCCTCGCGCGCGTCACTCTCACCTTTGCAGGGCAGCTTCATTTATGAGTTCAACAATAGCAATTGCGCCGAAACCTAGTTTCTTGTCAGTATCTGCTGACAATTGGAAACTCGCCATTCTCGTTGGGGCAATGGTTTCGATATTGGCGATGATTACTTTGCCAGCTGCTGCTTCATTCTGGATTGTTGGCGCGATGGTGGCCATGGTTGCGGCATCCTTTGTGGTGAATGCTTATCGCAAGCATTATTATGGTGGCTTGTTGGTGTCACCTGCCAT